>CAMAWM010000013.1 GCA_945861965.1 Chitinophaga pinensis
GTACGCAGCGATACCTTTATGATTCCTAACAACCAAACCATAGGAAACACACGCCTGCGTTTAGCTATAGACATAGGAAACTCGACCTTAAATCCAGTAAGTGCCACCTTGGGAATGTTCAAAGACTTTACCTTGTATTTCCCTAGAGATACAATCAAACCATCAATTATGTTAAACGGTTCTGCCGGTTTGAGCACTGAAATACACAAAGCATTTAATGATCCAGGAGTTACAGCATTTGACAATTGGGAAGGCGATATCAGTTCTAAATACGAAAGAATTGGAACAGTTGATACTTCTACAGTTGGACCAAATAATTTGAAATACATTGTTAGAGATTTGTATGGAAATGTTTCAGATACATTGTATCGTACAGTATTTGTTGAACTTAATCAAACAGGTCCTAGCTTAACATTAACTGGTGCATCTATTATTCTTCACGAAGTAAATACAGCATTTACCGAACCAGGATATGTAGCTAAAGACAATGTTGGAAACGATATAACAAATAATGTAGTTGTAATTTCTACACTCAATGTAAGCAGAATTGGAAACTATTCTATAACATATACTATTACAGATGCATTTGGATATTTCAGAATATTGACTCGTATTATTCAAGTTCGCGATCGTACAGCACCAGTTATAGCTTCAATCAGTAGCAATCCTTACAAACACCAAGTGCGTAATTCATTTGATCCACTTAGTGTTGTAACTGTAGGAGATAATTACGATACAAAACCAGTAATTAGTTATGTTGGTGTAATTGATGTAAACAATGTAGGTAGTTACTTTATACGCTATAGTGCAACTGATTCATCTGGAAACAAATCTTCAGACTATTTATTAGAAGTACAAGTAAACGATATCATAGCTCCAACAGTTCAATTGAATGGAAGTCCGAATGACAAAGTAGAAGTATTTAACAACTACGTTGATCCATGGGTACAAGTTAATGATAATTACTGGCCTAAGAATTCAATTCAAGTAATAAGAAAAGGTACAATAGATGTAAGTAAACTTGGAAGATATACTTTATGGTATGTTGCAACAGACGGATCAGGTAATATGGATAGTATTAGTCGTCAGGTAGAAGTTGTAAAAACTAGCTTACCAGTGATTAGACTTTTAGGTCAAAATCCATTGAACATAAGACGTTTTTGTGATTATTCAGAACCAGGTGTTAGAATTGAAGACGCATATTATGTTGACACTTTAAATTCTGCAATACGCAACTTGTTAGTAATTGATGCAAGCAACGTACGTAACGATATCCCTGGAATTTATTATGTAACATATAATCTTACTGATCCACTAGGCAATAAAGCAGCTACAGTACAACGTAGTGTAAATGTGAGTAGTGTATTTTGTAACACAAGTGTTGCAGATGTGTTTGATGAAAACTTCAATGTATTCCCTAGCCCAAGTACAGGGTTGGTATATATTGATATCAAATCAAATGTAAAAGTGGCAAGTATTAAAGTGTATAATATTTTAGGAGAAGAAGTGAAAAACTTTGACGGAAAATCAATCTCTCAAAATAAAGCAACATTGGATTTAAGCCAACTTTCATCTGGAATTTATCACATTCGCATTAGCTCAAACGATAAAGAGTTTAGCAGAGCTGTGGTAATTAGCAAATAATAAAATTTAAGAAACAATAAATAAAAAACGCTTCAACCTCGGTTGGAGCGTTTTTTATTTATACACTTTCAGCTAAAAATTTGAAGAAAAAATATCTTGATAAATTGTTGAACAAAATCAATGTATTATCTTATTGCTTCGTTAATTTCGCATACTTAAAATTCCTAATTTAACATATGTCAACTTTGCGATTTCAAGCACTGCAAACTGCACTGAGCAGAAATACAGTAAATGTTTCTAGACCATCCGAAAAAATATCGGATTATTATAACACCAATGTGTTTACTGATAAAGCGATGAAACATTTTCTGAGCAAAGATGCCTACTCAGCGGTTAGTAAAGCTGCAAAAGCGGGTGAAAAAATTGACCGTATTGTAGCCAAACAAGTTGCAGAGGGAATGAAAAACTGGGCTATGTCAAAATGCGCTACGCATTACACACATTGGTTTCAACCATTAACAGGCGCAACGGCAGAAAAACACGATTCGTTTTTTGAACCAACAGAAGATGGTGGAAGCATTGAAAATTTTTCGGGAAATGCATTGGTACAACAAGAACCAGACGCATCGAGTTTTCCAAGTGGCGGCATAAGAAATACTTTTGAAGCTCGTGGTTATACTGCGTGGGATCCATCATCGCCAGCATTTATAATGGAAGGTAGCAATGGAAAAACGCTTTGTATTCCAACGATTTTTGTAAGCTATACAGGTGAGGCATTAGATTATAAAGCACCTTTGTTAAAGGCACTTCATGCTGTTGAGAGTGCTGTTGTAAATGTGTGCTCTTCCTTTTTTGATAAAAACATAAAAAAGGCGTATGCTAGTTTGGGTATTGAGCAGGAATATTTTTTGGTTGACGAAGCAATGTATTATGCTCGTCCTGATTTGATGCTTACCGGAAGAACTCTTTTAGGACACGCACCTGAGAAAGGCCAACAGTTGGACGATCATTATTTCGGATCTATTCCGCCACGTGTGTATGATTTTATGATTGATTTTGAAACCGAAGCCTACAAATTAGGAATCCCATTAAAAACACGACACAACGAAGTTGCGCCAGGGCAATTTGAATGTGCTCCAAATTTTGAAGAAGTGAATTTAGCAATTGATCACAACCAATTGTTAATGGATTTGATGGAAAAAGTTGGGCAACGACATGGATTGAAAGTTTTGTTGCACGAAAAACCATTTGCAGGAATTAACGGTAGTGGCAAACACAACAACTGGAGTTTGAATACAAATACGGGAGTTAATTTATTGTCGCCAAGCAAAACGCCAGAAACTAATTTGCAGTTTCTTACAATTTTTGTGAATGTTATAAAAGCTGTTCACGACAATGCTGATTTGTTGCGTGCATCTATTGCTAGTGCGCCAAACGATCATAGATTGGGTGCTAACGAAGCTCCGCCTGCGATAATGTCTATCTTTATTGGATCTCAAATGACAAGTGTTTTAGAGAATATTTTAAACAATAAATCGGCAGCAAAAACAAAATCAAACACTTCAATTAATGTCGGAAAAATTCCGGATATTTTACTTGACAATACCGACAGAAATAGAACTTCGCCTTTTGCATTTACCGGAAATAAATTTGAATACCGAGCAGTGGGTTCGTCAGCAAATTGTGCCAATGCAATGATAGTATTGAATGCTGTGATTGCTGATCAGTTAGTTAAATTCAAAAGCGAAATTGATGCATTAATTAAAAAGGGAACTAAAAAAGAAAATGCAATTTTAGACACATTAAAAACATACTATAAATCTTCGAAAAATATATTGTTTGAAGGAAATGGATACAGCGATGAGTGGGTAAAAGAGGCCGCCAAACGCGGATTGGGAAACATTAAAACAACGCCTGAAGCACTTAATGCATACCTAAGCAAAAAGTCGAAAAGTGTATTTATTTCAAACAATATTTTCAACGAAAAAGAATTGGAAGCTAGGTATGAAATAATGCAAGAATTGTATGTAAAAAAAATTGATATTGAAGCAAAAGTATTGGCTCAGCTTGCAACTTCGCATGTAATTCCGGCTGCTATTTCTTATCAAACCAGACTTGCCAAAAATGTAGCTAATTTAAAAGCGGCTGGCATGTCAAAGTCGGTTTATCAATCTCAGAAAAATGCAATTGAGAAAATATCTTCAAACATAAATAGCATTAGCCAAACAGTAAATAAAATTATAGTAGAAACAGAAAAAGCACATCATGCTGGAAATACGCACAAATGCGCATTGGCATTTTGTCATAAAGTAAAACCGCTGTTTGATGTTGTCAGAAAATCAAGCGACTCCTTAGAATTTATTATTGATGACGAAATGTGGCAGTTGCCAAAATACAGAGAAATGTTGTTTATAAAATAGTTTAATACAAGTGTAACTAAAGTACCAGCAAGCCAGAAATAGATACTTAACAAACAAATAAAAGCAGGGCATTAAAAATCAAAAAATGAAATCAGATAATGCAATAAAATTATTTGAAAATAGGCAGGTAAGAAGCCATTGGGATGAAAAAGAAGAGCAGTGGTATTTTTCTATTATTGATGTAGTTGAAGTATTAACCAATAGTAGCAACCCAAGAGATTATTGGTTTAAAATGAAAGTAAGGGTAAAAACTGAAGTTGGACTTGAACTGTCGACAATTTGTCGACAGATGAAAATGAAAGCTACAGATGAAAAAATGAGAGAAACAAATGTGACAGATGTAAAATCTTTGTTGAGAATTATTCAATCCATCCCTTCGCCAAAAGCCGAACCTTTTAAACAATGGTTGGCAAAAGTTGCTTATGAACGTATGCAAGAAATAGCCGATCCAAGTCAAGGAATTGATAGAGCAAGAGAAAATTGGCAATAATAAGGAAGAAGCGAAAAATAGATACAGCAACACATGACTGGCCAAGAAACCCGTAATAAGTTAACCGATTATTGGAAAGAAAGTGGCGTTAAAAAAGGGGAGGAATTTGCATTGCTTACAAACATCATTCATCACGAATGAACAGGATTAACAGTAAAAAAGCACAAAGATTTAAAAGGGTTAAAGTCTCAAAACTTAAGAGACCACATGAATGAAGCCGAACTTTCTACCCGACAAATAGCTGATAGTGAAAAAGCCAAAGGACTTATCGAAAATGCCAAAGCAAGTAAAAAAGGCGGCTCGGTTGCCAAAAATGCCCGAAAAGAATTAGAAACCAAAACAGGTAATTCAATCATAACAGGCGAGAATTTTTTAGCTCCAGCAAAAGAGAAAAACAAACTTGAAAAGGATAATTAAGTACAAGCAAAACCAATCTTCCCACAATCAAACGGTATAATTTTTATTCATCGTCAAAAGAAAATGACAGAATTGTTAGGTATTGAATTACCTGCTATTAGTAAACATTTCAGAGGATTTATTTTCAATAAAAGTAGAAGCTTAAGCACTTTTTCCACACATTTTTTTATGAATTTTAAAAAAAAATCGCTTTCATTGCAATTCATACTTTAAAAAAGTATAAAATTGCGATAATAAGTTCTCATATTTCTATCTAAGTTTACCGATGAAAAGATTTTACAATACACTATTTACGTTCGCCTTAGGCGCAGGAATTCTATTGTTAACTTCAGGAATTCAAAAAGCCTCGATTACCGAAGCCGACAAAATGTTTTGCATGAAAGAATATGCAGCAGCCGGTGAGGTTTACAAAAAAGTTTATAGCAACACCAAAAGCAAGGAAATAAAAAACCGTGCATGTTTTTACACCGCTGAATGTTATCGACTTTCAAACGATTGGGCAAAAGCAGAAAGCTGGTATGCAAAATCAGTGAAAAGTGATCCCAAAAACTTAGAAGCACAGTATCGTTACATACAATGTTTGAAGTATAGCGAAAAATATGTGGAGGCAATTACTGAATTCAACAACTACAAAAAAATGGGTGGAGATGACGCTCATGCCGAAATTGAAAATCAAGGCTCGATAAATGCTCAAACTTGGAAAAACACCAAGAACAGATATAGAATTGAAAACGTAAAAAGCATCAATACAAAGTGGAATGATTATGCGCCAATGTGGTTTAAAAAAGACATGTTGGTATATAGCAGCGATAGGCTTGAAAGTGGCGTAAGAGGCAAAGATAAATACGAATGGTTCAACAATGGATTTTCAGATATTTACCAACTAACATTAAAACTAAATAAAAAAGACAAAAGCATAATTGAAGGATACAGCAGTTCATCGTTGATTGACAAAAAAATAATAAATGGAAAATGGAACGATGGAGTTGTTTGTTTTGATGCAAAATCAACCACCATGTATTTTACAAAATGTAATTATGGTGAAAAGAATGATGGCAAAGGATCAAAATGTAGAATTTATGTAAGCAAAGTAAGCGGTACTGAATGGAGCGTTCCTGAACCATTGCCGTTTAGCACCGATACGTTTAATTGTGGCCATCCTTATTTGAGCAAAGATGGACAAACATTATATTTTTCTTCAGACATGCCCGGAAGCAGAGCCAAAGCATCAAGTTCAAGCGATTGTCCAGATGTGCAAGCAGAACTTAGTCAGGATTTATGGATGGTAACTTATAGTAAACGTGGCAACAAATGGGGCGATCCAGTTAATTTAGGCAATGTAATTAATAGCGATGGTGACGAAGTTTTTCCTTTTCAGCACGAAGATGGAACACTTTATTTTGCATCGGATGGTCATGTTGGAATGGGAGGTTTGGATTTATTTTATGCAAAAGGATCAGGCATCGATTGGAGCGATCCGATTAATATGAAATCGCCATTAAACTCAGGAGGCGATGATTTTTCTGTTATAGTTGCGAAAGATAAAGAGAGTGGATATTTTTCATCCAATAGATTAAACGGAAAAGGAGCGGATGACATTTACAGATTTACAATGGATCCACTTCGATTTACTTTGAGTGGAGTTGTTCGTAATTGTAAAACAGGCGAAACACTTACCAATGCATTAGTAACCATTACCAATAGCAGCGATACGGCAAAAGTGATTTTGAAAACCGATGCGGTGGGTTCGTATAAATTAACCATTCGTGCTAATACCGACTACGAATTATTTGCTACAAAAGACGAAGACTATTTTGTGCCAAGTAAAACAATGTTTCAAACTACAAAAGGATTGACTAACTCGGCAGATTTGGTGCAAAATTTCGAAATTTGTCTTTTGCCAATCGAAGAATTTATTCCTGTCGAAGGAATTTATTATGGATTGGATAGCGCAGATTTACGACCAATTTCAAGAGATATTTTAGATTCACTTGCAAGCACGCTAAAACGATTTACAAAATTAAGAATTGAATTAGGATCACATACAGATTGCCGTGCAGATTCAATTTACAATATTCAACTTTCTCAAAGACGTGCGGACTCTGCAGTAGCTCGCTTGATTATGAATGGTATTGATTCTGCCAGAATAATTGCAGTTGGATACGGAGAAAATGCTTTGGCAGTGCCAAAATGTAAATGCGAATTACACGATTACGATAATAAAATATGTTCAGAAGCCGAGCATCAATTAAATCGTAGAACTACGGTTAGAATTTTAGATTTTAATTACACACCTCCGAAACCTAAAGTAGCCGAACCAACAAGACCTGGAAGAAGACCAGGAAGACCTGGAAGCGAAAGGCCTAACCAAAGGTAAGTAAGGTTTATAGTTTTTTGAAAAAGCATCTGGCATTATTGACAGATGCTTTTTTTATGTTTGAATAAATTAAATTGCGACTAATATTTTTTCAGAGAATGAAACTAAAACTACTATTCTTTTCGTGTTTTTTTTATTTTGTAGTTAATGCACAGATTGATGTCAGCCCATTTCAATTTGAAATAGACAGAGCGTATCAAGCATTTTCAGGCAAAAAATACAATACCGCTGCAACGCTTTACCGAAAAATATATACCAAAGAAAAAGACCCTGAACGAAAACAAAAAATACTTTTTATGATAGCAGAAAGTTATCGATTGAGCAATAATTTGAATCAAGCGATGAGATGGTATCATGATCTTGTAAATTCAAAATATCCTGACCCCAAAGTGCTTTTCAGTTACGCTCAATTATTAAAAAACTTTGAAAAATATGACGAAGCAGCAAAACAATTTTTTGATTATACTTTTGAAATCCCCGAAGACGAAAAAGGGAAAATAGCCCAACAATCATGCGCAACTGCGTTGGAATGGAAATCAAATCCACTTAAATTTATAATTAATAATGTTAAAGAAATAAATACCGAGTTTAGCGATTACTCTCCATTCATTGTAAATTCAAGCAATGCCGATTCAAAAGGAAAATTAATTTGGACATCGTGCCGAAGAGAAACACAAGGAACAGAAATTTACGAATGGACAGGACAAAAATATTCCGATTTATTTGAATCGGATTTGAAGCTGAACAATACATTTGGAAAAATCTCAAACATAAAAGGTGGCATTAATACAAATTATAACGATGGCGTTGCTTGGATGGATTCATTAGGAACAACATTTTATTTTACACAATGCAACAATGCAGAAAGAACTGGACCAAAATGTAAAATATTGGTGAGCTACAAACAGAATAATATTTGGTCTGCTGCTCAAGCTTTGTCGTTTAATTCTGATTCATTCAGTTGCGGTCATCCTGCGCTTACTTCTGATGGAAAGAAAATTTTCTTTGCAAGCGATATGCCCGGTGGATTTGGCGAAAAAGACATTTATTTTTCTAATTACGATGAAGTGAAAGCAACTTGGGGAACACCAGTAAATTTGGGCGCAAACGTAAATACGGATGAAGACGATATGTTTCCATTTGTAGATGAAAATAATGTAATTTATTATTCCTCAGCCAATAACTTTGGTATGGGAGGTTTGGATATTTATAAAACTAAAGATTCATCAAATACATTTAAGAAATCAGAAAATTTACGCTATCCGATTAACTCTGGTGCCGATGATTTTGGAATTAGTTTTTTGCCTACTTGGCAACGAAAAGAAAATTCGTCCATCGGATATTTTTCATCGAATAGAATTGATGGTAAAGGAGACGATGATATTTATAGTATCTCGATAAAACCATTTGTTTTTGAATTAAAAGGACTTGCAATTAACAGAGAAAATAATTTGCCATTGACTTCAGCCATTGTTACTTTAACTGACAATTTCGGGAAGAAATATATTAATGTAAAAACAAACGACAAAGGCGAGTTTGCTACAGAAATCGAACTAAATATTGTTGCAAATTTATTAGCTAGCAAAGAAAAATATTTTTCAAGTACACCAATTAATATTTCAACTTTAGATTTGAAACAAGATTCAATACTCGAGGTAGTTCTTTATCTCGATCCATTGCCAGCAAGAGAAGTTGATTTTACATTAAATGGCATTCTATACGATTTGGATAAATTTGATTTGCGTACAGAATCAAAAAATGTTTTGGATTCTGTAAGCATACTTTTAAAATCAAACCCAACTTTGGTAATTGAAATTGGTTCGCATACTGATAGTCGCGCACCTTCGGAATATAATTTTACGCTTTCTAAAAAACGTGCACAAGTTTGCGTTGATTATTTACTTCTGAAAGGAATTGCAAAAGACCGACTTGTTGCTATTGGTTATGGCGAAACAAAATTACGAAACGATTGCAGCGATGGTTTAGATTGCCAAGAAGAAGAACATCAAAAAAATCGCAGAACAACTTTCAGGGTTTTAAGAACGGATTATAAGATAAAATAAAAATCTCGATTAAATCAAATCCATCAAATTAGAAGTTCCAATACTTCTTCGGCAAGTAAATCCTTCTCCATATTTTTTGCCAATCAAACGTCCGAATTCCAATGCCCTGCCGTTTAGAAATTCTAAAAAATCTTTTGATGAAATTGCTGTTGTCGGTTCATTTGATTCTGGATTGTAAAACTGACTGCTGTAGGCCATCACAGCTTGCATTTTCTTTTCATAATAATCGCTAATGTCAACTACCAAGTCTGGTTTTGTGATTCTATCCTGAATGTAATGATAAATTTGTTTTGCTCTCCAAGCCTGCAATCCATTGATTTCAATTTTCTGTAAGCCACTTAAAAATCCAGCTTCTTCAATTAGGTTTGCAGCTTTTCCGTGATCAATATGTCTGTCGTTTTCGGCATTGCACAAAATAATTTCAGGTTGATAGCATCTAATTTTTTCAATTATTTTTTTTAGCGTTTCCGTATCGTTTCTAAAAAATCCATCTGCAAGTTTTAAGTTTTCACGTAAATGAATTCCTAATATTTTTGAAGAAGTATCTGCTTCTTTTGCTCTAATCTCTGCATTCCCTCGTGTGCCTAATTCGCCTTGTGTTAAATCAATTATGCCAACTTTATATCCAAGATTAATTTGTCTTAGAATTGTGCCACTGCAAGCCAGTTCTACATCATCGGGATGTGCTGCAAAACATAATATATCTAATTTCATAAAAAATATTTTGTTAAAAGCCTAAAGTAAAGTTAATCAAAGTGTGTTATTTAGCAATTCTATTTCGCAAGCTTTTTTATAAAGTTTCGATGAAATTACTTTATCATTTATTATTGCGGCATGACGAAAACTATGTGCATCACTTCCCAAAAAACTATGAATTTTTCTGTCAATAATATACTCAGACATTTTAAGAATTTGAGGCGAGTAGTAACCAATTAACGAAAGATTATTTAGTTGCAACAAAACACCTTGATCGTGTAATTCATCGTACCTTTCTTTTTTCTGATGGTAATACATATATCTTTCGGGGTGAGCCAACACAGGCTTAAAACCTTGAATCTGCAAACTAAAAAGGATTGATTTGAAATTGCGCGGCTCTTCCATAAATGGCAACTCAACCAAAACATATTTATTTTCTCCGCCAAAACTTAAAATATTTTTTTCCTCAATTTTTTTCTCAATGCCATCGTCAATCATATATTCAGCAGCAACTTCAAGTTCGATAGCAATATTATTTTCTATTAATTTATTTTTAGTTAATTCAAGTTTTGGGAGTAAATTTTCGGGACCATTTTTATAATAATCACTCATTATATGTGGCGTTGTGATTACTTTTTTATAACCCATTTCTGAAAATAATTGCAAAATTTCTAATGCTTCTTCAATTGTTTTAACGCCATCGTCAACATCAAAAATTAAATGCGAATGCAATTCTGTTGTTATTGGATTGACATTTGATTCAAGCGACTTTTCCTTGGAGTTGCTTTTATTAAATATGTTAGAAAAAATGCTCAAATTAGTTTACGTGATTGTTTTATTTCTATTAAAAAAAAATTAAATATTTTCTAAAAATTCCTTTAATGACGCTATGTTTGGCACATTCAACGAATCTGCATTTCTGAAATCAGCGACAAATAAACTTAGCCAATCCAAACTGTGAATGAGTTCGTAAACTGATTCAATTCCAAATTCATTTACGGATAAATTAATCACTTTGTGATTTTCAACTTCTAAAAGATTGGTCAAAAATTCAAACCGTGCGCTTACTCTTTCATTTTTTCCTGAATCAATAAAAAAGAAAACTGAAGGCACAACTCCGTAATAACTTTCAATTACATTGTGATTGGCTTCGGGCAAAACATGAACAAATGCTTCATGCTTTGCGTTTTCTTGAATTTGCTGCGCAAAACGAATACCCAAAGCTTCGAAAAAAGTATCTGTAACAACAATAAATTTATTGTTAATTTTTGGTTTTATTTTTTCGAAAATTGCCAAAGCATTTTCCTCAAATTGTTCAGTGTTTTTAAGATTAATTAATATTGTTTCGTATGTTGATGAATAATCTTTATTCAGAAATTCAGCAAAAATTTGAATTAAATAAGTAAGTGAGAAACCCAATGCCATTCTTGGCTGAAATCCTGTTTCTATGGTATAGGTTTTTATGTTATTTAGTGTTGCTAATTCAGCAATTTTACCTCCGCTGGTTAAAATTAACATATCGCAACCACGCTTCAATACTTCGTCTAACATTTGCAATGTTTCTTCTGTATTTCCGCTGTACGATGCCATAATACAAAGCGTTTTCTCGTTTACATAAGCGGGGATTGTGTATTCAGCAACACAATCAATCGGCAATGGAAACTGATCCATAAAAATATTTTTTGTCAATCGACCGCCAATTCCACTTCCACCCAAACCGCCAATTAAAACATTCGAATATTTTGATATTTCAAGATTGTGTTTGCTGTAATTTTTTAATGCAAATTCTATTTGACTACTAAATTTTTTTAATGCTTCGTGTTGTTCGTTCATTCTGTTCGTAATATTTTTTAATTTATTTAATAAGATTCATTAAATATTTTCCGTACCCACTTTTCAATAATTTTTTTGCTTGAATTTCAAGTTCAGCTTTATCAATAAATCCCATAGTATATGCTGCTTCTTCAATACAGCCAATTTTCAATGCTTGTCTTTCTTCAATTACATATACAAACTGGCCGGCTTGCATCAAGCTATCAAAAGTTCCAGTGTCTAACCATGCTGTACCACGTTGTAATACGGCAACTTTTAACATTCCTTTTTCTAAATATGATTTGTTGACATCGGTAATTTCAAGCTCTCCTCGTGGAGATGGTTTAATATTTTTTGCAACATCAATTATGCTGTTATCATAAAAATATAAACCTGGAACTGCATAATTTGATTTTGGATTTTTTGGTTTTTCTTCGATGCTAATTGCATTCATGTTTTCATCAAATTCAACCACACCGTACCTTTCAGGATCGGAAACATGGTAAGCGAAAACAACACCACCAACTGGATTTACATTTGATTGTAATAATTCATTTAAGCCCGAACCGAAAAATATATTGTCACCTAAAATTAAAGCAACATTGTCATTCCCAATAAATTTTTCGCCTATCAAAAATGCTTGTGCTAAGCCATCAGGATTTGGTTGTTCGGCAAATTCAAACTTGCAACCAATTTGAGATCCATCGCCCAAAAGTTTTTTAAATCCTGGCAAATCATGTGGAGTTGAAATAATTAAAATTTCATTTATTCCAGCAAGTATTAATGTTGATAATGGGTAATAAATCATTGGTTTGTCGTACACGGGCATCAATTGCTTACTTACGGCAATAGTTAATGGATGCAATCGTGTGCCACTTCCTCCGGCTAAAATTATTCCTTTCATTTTTTGTTAATTGTTAATGCTAAACACAAAAAAATATCAAGTTGCAATATATGTTTTTACTACTACTCCTTCTGTTTTCGAGTCTGCCAGCACTAAACTATTCTGCATTATTCGAATACATTTTTTCATAATACTTTTGATAATTTCCACTTGTTACTTCGTCCATCCAATCTTGATTGTTAAGATACCAATCAATTGTTTTTTCGATGCCTTCCTCGAACTGCAAGGATGGTTGCCAACCCAATTCGTTCATTATTTTATTTGCGTCAATTGCATAGCGCAAATCATGTCCAGCACGGTCGATTACATACGAAATTAGTTTTTCTGATTCGCCCATTTCACGCCCTAATTTTTTATCCATGACTTTGCAAATCACTTTTATCAAATCAATATTTTTCCATTCGTTAAAACCGCCAATGTTGTAAGTTTCACCAATTTTTCCTTTGTGAAAAACATCGTCTATAGCTCTTGCGTGGTCAATTACATAAAGCCAATCGCGAACATTTTCTCCTTTGCCATAAACTGGCAAGGGTTTGTTGTTGCGAATATTATTAATAAACAACGGAATTAATTTTTCTGGGAATTGATTGGGGCCGTAATTGTTTGAACAATTTGAAATTACAATTGGAATTTTATAGGTATTGTGATATGCTCTTACAAAATGATCGCTGCTTGCTTTGCTAGCGCTATAAGGACTTTGAGGGTCGTATGGTGTTGTTTCTAAAAAAAATCCACCATCGTGCAAGCTTCCATAAACTTCATCGGTTGAAACATGATAAAACAATTTATTCTCAAAATTTCCTTTCCAACAATTCTTTGCTGCGTTTAATAAATTTACCGTTCCTACAACATTGGTCATTACAAAATCTAAAGGATTTGTAATACTACGATCAACATGACTTTCAGCGGCAAGATGAATAACTGAATCAAATTTATGTTCATCAAAAATTGCATTTAAAGCGATAGCATCAACTAAGTCAATTTTCAAAAAATGGTAGTTTGAAGCATTTTCTATATCACTTATGTTTTTTAGATTTCCAGCATAGGTGAGATTATCCAAATTGTAAATTTCATAATCCGAATATTTCTTTACAAATAATCTGATTACATGCGATCCAATAAATCCTGCACCACCTGTAATCAAAATTTTTTTCTTCGTCATGTCTTATAATTTATTTTTTTCTTTTTGTAATCTTTTTTCCCATTCCCAAGCGCTACGCATCATTTCTTCAACACTTATTTCAGCTTTCCAACCAAGTTCGTTGTTTGCCTTTGTTGTATCAGCATAAACTGCTTCAACATCGCCACTTCTTCGTTCTATAATTTTGTAATTTATTTTTATTCCAGTTGCATTTTCAAATGCTTGAATCATTTGCAAAACCGAAAATCCTATTCCAGTTCCCAAATTAAAAACTTCGTAATTGCTTTTGTTTTTATTTTGAATGAGTCTTTCGATAGCTACAACATGAGCACGAGCAATGTCAACTACATGAATATAATCTCTAACGCAAGTTCCGTCAATTGTATTGTAATTACCGCCAAATACATTCAAATATTGTCGGATTCCAAGAGCAGTTTGTGTTAAGTAAGGTACCAAATGGGATGGAACTCCATGAGGAATTTCGCCAATTAGATT
Organism: Chitinophaga pinensis; assembly: GCA_945861965.1. Taxonomy (GTDB): domain Bacteria; phylum Bacteroidota; class Bacteroidia; order UKL13-3; family UKL13-3; genus CAMAWM01. The sequence continues at coordinate 14,400 of CAMAWM010000013.1, forward strand.
GCTTTTATGGTTGCCAATTGGATTGAAATACCGCAACGAAATATTTTGAAGATTGAAAGATTTTACCGTATGCTCCAATATTTCTTCACCCATTTGTTTTGTACTTCCATACGGACTTTCAGCTTTTTTTATTGTTGCATTCTCATTTACAGGCAAGGAATCTGGATTGCCATAAACAGTACAACTGGACGAAAAAACAACGTTTTTAATGGCATATTTCTCCAGGCATTTCAATAAATTAATTTGTGAGAGTAAGTTGTTTTCAAGATACATTAAAGGATGTTTAACACTTTCTCCAACTTCAATTTTAGCTGCAAAATGTATTGCTGCAACTATATCTGTGTTATTTGCAAAAAGTGAGTCCATTTCATTGAAATTACACATTTCAATTTTTTTAAAATGTGGTTTTTTTGATGTAATTTTTTCAATGCAGTCAACTACAACTTCAGACGAATTACTTAAATTGTCAATAATTAGCACTTCAAATCCTGCTTGCTGCAACTCAACAACTGTATGAGATCCAATATAACCTGTTCCGCCTGTTACTAATATTTTCATTCTGCTTATCTAGTTTTTTTTCTGCTTGAAATAATTAATAAATGAACTCTCCATTTTCTGTTTTCAATAGCAATTGTTTTTTCTCGCTTGCTTCCACATGACCAATTATTTGAGCGTCTATTTTGTATTTTTTTGCAATTTCAATCAAACCATCAGCCGTTTTTTCATTGGTATAAAATTCCAAAAGATTTCCCATATTAAAAACTTTATACATTTCATTCCATTCAGTTTTTGATTGTTGTTGAATCATCGAAAATAATTCTGGTGTTTTAAATAAATTGTCTTTTACTATTTTCAAATCGTTAATAAAGTGTACTATTTTTGTTTGCCCTCCACCAGTACAATGCACCATTCCATTTATAGTTGAAAAATAATTTTCGAAAATTTCTTTAATTATTGGCGAGAAAGTACGAGTAGGAGAGAGCAACATTTTCCCGACATTTAAAGTATGTTGATCAAGTTGTGAAGTTAATTTTAAGTTGCCGCTATAAATTAATTCCTTAGAAACTTCAGGAGCGTATGTTTCGGTGAAGCTTTGATAAAAACCTGAAAGTACATCGTGTCTTGACATGGTAAGTCCATTGCTTCCCATTCCTGCGTTGTATTCTTTTTCGTAAGTAGATTGTCCGAAACTAGCTAAGCCAACAATTACATCACCTTTTTGTATTTTATGGTTTGATATAATTTCGTTCCGTTTTGCTCTAGCAGTTACAGTTGAATCAACTATTATTGTTCTTACCAAATCGCCAACATCTGCAGTTTCTCCTCCTGTACTGTAAATATTTATTCCAAAACCTCTTAGCATTTCTAAGAACTCTTCAGTTCCATCAATTATTGTTGAAATAATTTCTCCTGGAATTAAATTTTTATTGCGACCAATTGTGGATGATAGTAAAATGTTTTGATAAACTCCTGAACACATTAAATCGTTTAAATTCATCACAATTGCATCTTGTGCAATGCCTTTCCAAACCGATAAATCGCCTGTTTCTTTCCAATACAAATAAGCCAGAGATGATTTTGTTCCAGCTCCATCTGCATGCATTATGTTGCAATAGTTTTCATCGGCACCCAAATAGTCGGGTACAATTTTGCAAAAAGATTTAGGGAACAATCCTTTGTTTATATTTTTTATTGCCGCATGAACGTCTTCCTTTTGAGATGAAACGCCACGCCTCATGTATTTATCCGAACTCATTCAACTGTTTTAAAAAGCGTGTAAAAATATACCTAAATGCTGATTATGAAAAATACTTTTTTTAAAGAATTAAAAAATCCCGTTTGATGCATATCAAACGGGATTTTAATTTAAAAAGTTTATAAATTAATTTCCTTTATTCAAATCTTAACTCAACACTACGATTTTCGTGTTTGTCTTTTTTGCTCTTTTTAGACTTTGAAATTACAAATCCCTTAGTTGAAATTCGGTCGATTGAAATTCCTCTAACAACCATATATGCTTTTACAAATTCGGCTCTCGAAATAGAATGTTTGATAGCAGATTCATTTGTAGATAAACTATCGCTGTAGCCTTCAACTACTAATTTGAAGTTTTCGTGTTTCTTCATCAATCTTAATATTCTATTCAGTTCGTTGTATGATTCAGAAGTAATAACAATGATGCTGCCGGGCTTAAATTCAGCTTTTTTCAGTTTGAAACTACTTGGTTTCACTTCAACAACTACAATTTTCTTTTCTTCCGTTTTTTCGGCTTCAGCTTTGTTTTTATTGTCTTTTTTCATCTTAGCTCTTCTTTCTTTGTTTAGCTTAGATTCTGGCTTGTTGCTGTTTCCTTGTGGTTTTACATATTGAATCATTTTGCAACCATCAGGCACTGTTCCTGCTTCAGTTGGGCATTTGTCCAAATAATTTGGAATTCCGTCTCTGTCTGAGTCTAATGTTATACCTGATTGATTAACTTGATTGCTTGGCGAATTAGGTTCTTTGTCGTAATAATCGCTAACACCATCGCTATCTCCATCTATTCTCAATGATTCAAATCCTTCTAATTTCTTTTTTAATTCATCGTAGTTGGCTTGAAGTTCTTTTGTTGACATTTCAACCTTCTTGTTCATTTTTTTCAAAACATCTTCGTATCCAGTAGTCATTTCAATGTTGCCATTTGGACCACCAAAATTAAGATGCAAACCAACAGAAGCAATTCCGTAATAATCATCAGCACGATTGCCATAAATTGCTGGACTGTATCCGTCAAAATTATCTATTCCTGTTTTTCTAACTGAATATTCTGAAGTTAGATCAATACTTCGGCTAAGTTTTAGTTTTAGGCCTAAAGTACCAACCATCAAATTGTCAATATTTGCGTTTGTAATTTTCCCACCCTTAGTTACCGTATTATCAAAATTTCCAAATCCTATTCCAAGATACATTACAGAAAAAATTGGATGTACTCCGTTTTTATCAGCTCTGCCTTTTCTGAAATTTATGGCATTGAAAATCAATTGAAACGTGTGGTCAATTACTTCAATATTTGCATCCCAACCAGACACAGTTGGAGCGCCTGGATAGTATTGAGTATTTACATGAATATCAAAAGATGTAGATGTATACTGATAACGCAAAGCCAATCGATTGGTAATCGAATATTTGCCAGTCAATCCATAAGCAAAGCCTGAAGTGCCACTTTCTGCATCTCCCATATCCATTCCAAGTCCACCGTTAAATCCTAATGCCCATCTGCTGTAAGATGATTGAGCCATTGCTGCACTTGAAGCAAGTATTGCAACAATAATTATTGATATTTTTATGTGTCTCATATTATTATTATGTAAATAGAAATTCACTACAAGTATAAAGTAATTAATTTAATTATATCATGATGCGTGTTGATAATCATGTTGATATGCAAATAAATTGGAAAAGTGTTTTGCTTAAGGAATAATTATTTTTAAATTTTTAGGAACAATTCTAAAATTTAATTCCTCTTTTATTTCAATTGCTTCTCCATCTACATTTACAATATTGTTTTTTCTTTGGCTTATCGAGATACTTTGTCCTTCATATGTTTTGATAAAGCTTAATGTATTCATTTTTTTGGCAAATAATTTCAAACCAACTGAAGCGGCTTTAAAAAGATTCGTTTTTTCGAAAATAACAATTTTAAATTCTCCATCATCTAAATTTGAATTTGGTGAAACATAAACATTGTTCCCAAATTGCGTTCCATTGCACACACAAATCATAAAAGCATTTTGAATGGATTCATTGCCATCGATACTTATTTTGTATTCGCTTGATTTGTATTTTAAAAATTCTTGCAATACAACTTTAATGTAGGTTTTAAATCCTCGTTTTTCATTTTCTGAAAATTTTTTCCCAACATGTGCATCAAAACCAACACCAGCTATATTGACGAAAAAATTATCGTTTACCATGCAAGTATCAATTGTTTTTGTTTTAATTGAATTAATAATTTGAAGTGCTTTTTTTACATCCATCGAAATCCCTAATTCTCGAGCCAAGCCATTTCCGCTTCCCATCGGAATTATTCCCAAAATGCATTTTGTTCCTGCTACATGTTGCGCAATATTATTAACTGTTCCATCTCCGCCAACAGCAACTATAATATCTGCACCTTCATCTAATGCTCTTTTTGAAAGTAAATGTGTATGCTTTGCATTTTCGGTAAATTGAATTTGTATTTCAAAATTCTCTTGATTAATAATTTCGTGAATTAACGGAATAAGATGCTTTTTTTGTTTTCCTCCTGCCAAAGGATTTATTATAAAAGTAAGGTTTAATTTCTGTATCAAAGTATCAATTAATTACTCTTGGTCTGCTCTATTTAGCAAGTTTTGATTTAGTTGTTTTGTTCCTCTTGCTCCAAGAAGTTTTATGCTGTTAGCTTTTTTTACCAGATTTCCTGAACCGCTCGAAAGTTTGTTCATAGCCGCTTCATAAGCTTCTTGGCCATCTTTCATTTTTTTTCCTAATACAATTAAATCTTCAGTGAAACCTACAAACTTGTCGAAAAGGGCTCCAGCTTTTTCTGCAATTTCTATTGCGTTTTGAGTTTGTTTTTCAACTTTCCATAAACTAGCAATTATTCGCAATGTTCCTAGCAAATTAGTTGGGCTTACTACTAAAATATTTTTAGCCAAAGCATCGTTTGTAAATTCCGGATCTTTTTGAAATGCTAATATAAATGCGGGTTCAATGGCAATAAACAAAATCACATAATCTAAAGTATTAATGTCTTTCAGATTTTGATAAGATTTATCGCTCAATGTTTTTATATGGGTTTTTACTGAAAGCAAATGTTCTTTTGCTGCAATTTCTCTTTCTTCATCTGTTTCTGCCGATGAATATTTTTCGTAAGCTGTTAGCGAAACTTTTGAATCTATAATAATGCATTTGTTTTCTGGCAAATTAATAATCACATCGGGCTGTTGTCTTTTTCGATCTTCGCTTGTAAAGGTTTGCTGAATGCTGTATTCCCGATCTTTTACCAATCCGCTTTTTTCTAATATGCTTTCTAAAATAAATTCGCCCCAATTTCCCTGAGTTTTATTTTCGCCCTTCAATGCTTTGGTTAAATTATTTGCTTCTTTGCTCATCTGTTGATTCAGCTGATGCAACATATTCAATTGTTCTTTTAGTGAAGTTCTATCTTTTGTTTCGCTTAAAAATGTATCGTGAACTTTCTTTTCAAAATCTTTAATTTTTTCGCCAAGTGGCGTTAAAATTTCGCCAAGATTTATTTTGTTTTGATCGGCAAATTTTTGTGTTTTTTCTTCAAAAATTTTGTTGGCCAAGTTTTCAAATTCTTTAGTAAATTTATCATTCAGTTTTTCCAATTCAGCTTTCTGAGTTTCTAACTTTTCTAATAAATTTTTATTTTCGGCTTGTAGTTTAGTTGAATCCAAACTGAAGTTGTCCGAATTTTTACGAGTGTCTTTTAATTCAGCTTTAACTTCATCAATAGTAGATTTTAACAATGCGTTCTCAGATTGAAATGCTATTCTTTCACCTGTAACATCATTCAGTTTTGATTGTTGTTTTTGAAATTCGATATCGAAATTAGCGTTTAATGAATTGTTGTTTTTTAAATAAAACCAACAAACAACAAAACCCAATATCAATCCTACTATTAAATATAAAAATTCCATTAAGTTAATATAAGAATTTAAAAATGAAGTGCATAAAAACTAACTCAAGCAAAATTATGAAATTATATCACATTAACTTCTGGAATAATATCAATTCCAAATTTTTCTTTAACGGAATTTTGAATCTGTAAAGCCAAGTTCCAAATTTCATTTCCGCTTGCATTTCCATAATTTACTAATACCAAAGCTTGTTGTTTGTGCGATCCAGTATTGCCTACAACCTTACCTTTCCAGCCGCACTGCTCGATCAACCAACCAGCAGCAACTTTTGTTTTTGTATCGCTAATTTTATATCCAACAAGGTCTGGGAATTTTTCTTTTAAATCCAAAAACAATTCGGTGTTTATTTCCGGGTTTTTAAAAAAACTTCCTGCATTTCCTAATATTTTTGGGTCAGGTAATTTTGAGCTTCTTATTTCAATTACGGCATTGCTTACATCTTTTATCGTTGGATTGGCAATATTGTTGTTTGTCAATACATCCTTAATTGCGCCATAACTGGTATTTACTAAATAGTTTTTGTTCAATTTAAAAGTAACTGAAGTAATTATATACTTTCCTTTTGCTTCGTTTTTGAAAATACTTTCTCGATATGCAAATTTGCAATCCGATTTTGTAAAGAGTTTATGTTTTGCTGATTTTATTTCAATCGCTTCTAATTGTACAAATGTGTCTTTTATTTCCACGCCATAAGCTCCAATGTTTTGCATTGGTGCAGCGCCAACGCAACCAGGAATTAAAGATAAATTTTCTAAACCGGCATAGTTGTTTTCAACACAATACAAAACCAAATCGTGCCAAATAGTTCCGGCCATTGCTTTTATCCAAACATGGTTTTCGTCTTCGTTAATTTTTTCAATACCTGTTAAATTAATTTTGATTACCATACCATCAAAATCATTTGCAAGCAATACATTGCTTCCACCACCTAAAATTAAAAGTTTACGATTTTTAAGATTGAAGACTTGAATAATTGCTTCTAATTCATCAATGGAATTAACAACAACAAATTCTTTTGCATTGCTGTCTAATCCAAATGTGTTGTATTCTTTTAGCGATATGTTTTGTTGTACAATCACGATTAAATTTGTGCTCAAATAAAACAAAACAGTTTTCAATTAGCCAAACTTATTTTTAAATTATATTTGCCCAGCATGTTGAAAAACTTTCCTCACATCCAAGTATTGCTCAAAAGGCTTGCTATTGTTTATTTTATTTATTTTTTATGTCGTCTAGTTTTTCTGGTTTCTAACAAAGTATTTTATCAATTAGGCGTAAAACAAATAGTATTTAGTTTTTATTACGGACTCCTATTTGATACTTCTGCAATAATTTACATGCTTTTTATTTTTATTTTATTACACATTTTACCCTTTGATTTTAGAAATAAAAAAGCATATCAATTATTTTTAAAATGCTACTTCATATTAATTAATGGCATTGCAATTTTTTTTAATTTAGTCGATACAAATTACTATTCATTTATAGGAAGACGCTCAGGGATAGAAATATTAACCATGAAAAACGAGATGAAAGGAATGGTAGCAATTAATTATATGTTCGATTATTTTTTAACTTTCTTGCTTTTTGTATTTTTTATTTGGTTGATTTTTCGATTGTATAAAATGACAAAAGTAAATCAGCCTAACTCAGGTAATATAATAGTTCAATATATTATCGCATTAGTGATTATTGCATTGTCAATAACTGGTGCAAGAGGCGGATTTAAATTGATTCCTTTAAACACTTTTGATGCTGCCAGATTGAATGGGCCAGAATCCATAGCATTAACAACAAACACTCCTTTTCAGATTATTACTAGTATTCAACAAAGAGGATTGTCTGAGAAAAAATATTTTGATGAGAATGTCTCAAAAAAATATTTTAATCCAATTAAAAACGGATTTCAAATTAATGAAACTAAAACAAAAACCAATGTAGTTTTAATAATAGTTGAAAGCTTGGGAAAAGAGTACATGGGATATTATAATAACGCAAAAGGATACACGCCTTTTTTGGATTCGCTTGCTCAACACAGTACGGTTTATAATCACATGTATTCGAATACAAAACGTAGTATTGAAGGAATTCCATCTATTTTGGCAGCCATGCCAAGTTGGATGGAATCTGATTATTTGAGTAGTTTTTATCAGCCAAATAAATTGAGAAGCATCGGAAGTTATTTGAAAGAAATTGGATACAACTGTTCGTTTTATCACGGTGGACATAACGGAACAATGAGCATTGATAATTTTTTAGCCATTGCAGATGCTGGAGATTATTTTGGCATGAACGAATATCCAGAAAAAGAAAAAGGATTCGATGGAAACTGGGGAATTTATGACGATGAATATTTAGATTATTGGGCAAGCGAACTCAATAAAAAACCTAAGCCATTTTTTTCAACCGTATTTACGCTTTCATCTCACAATCCGTACAAAATTCCAGAACGATTAGAAAATAAATTTCCAAAAGGAAGTTTAGCTATTCATCCGACCATTGCATATGCTGATTACAGTTTGAAATTATTTTTCGACAAAATCAAAACCATGCCTTGGTACAAAAACACTGTGTTCTTAGTTATTGCTGATCATAGTGCTGAGAATGAAAATCCAAAATATCAAACACCTTCAGGAAAATTTGAAATACCATTTATGATTTTTAATCCATCAAAAAACGAATTGAATAAGCAAGAAAATAATACACATCAACAAACAGATGTGCTGGATATTGTTTTGTCATTAAGCAATTATAAAAACAACTATTATTCGTTTTCTGATATCCATTTTAAATCAATAAATGACGATACAACAGATGCTAAAAATTCATTTGGTTATGCCATTCAGTTTCACGAAAACTATTATCAAATAATATGTTGGCCCTATGTTTATCAATATACTGGAGCAAATCCTTTGGGTTTTTACGATTTGAAAAACGATGAATTGATGAAAAATAATATGCTGAATTCTGAGATGAAAAAAGCTACACGATTAAGAATGGATTCAACTTTAAAAGCAGTAATTCAAGCGTATAATTACGATTTGATAAACAATAAAACGTTTGTAAAATAATAGGTTTTACTCTCCGAAATATTCGGCAAAATTATTTTCGGTTTCTACCAATTTTATGTGATGCAATTTGCCATTATCAATCAGTGGCTCTAAGATGTTCCAAATGGCAACCACAACATTTTCGATGGATGGCATTTGACCTTTCAAAAATTCAACATCTTCGTTCAAATTTTTATGGTCAAGGGCTTCAATAATTTCACTTTTGATGATGGTTTTTAATTTTTTTAAATCCATTACCAAGCCAGTTTCTGGATTTGCAATTCCTTTAACTGTTACAAACAATTCAAAATTATGACCGTGGTAATATTTATTTGAACATTTGCCAAAAAACGAAATATTATCCTCTTCAGACCATTTTGGATTGTATAATTTATGAGCAGCATTAAAGCGCTCTCTGCGGGTTATATATACTATTTTTTGTTTTTCGGTCATATTAATTTATGCGCAAATATAAATTAAGTAAAAGTGCTTTAACAAATGATAATTGTTTAGTTTCTAAACAAAACGGAACTGTCGCCATAACTTAAAAAGCGGAAATTATTTTTTAATGCAAAATCATAAATATCTCTCCAGTTTTCACCGCACAAAGCGGCTACTAGCAATAAAAGCGTACTTTTTGGTTGATGGAAATTTGTAACAAGCGCATTTATAATTTTAATATCGTAACCTGGCATTATTATAATTTTTGTAGATCCCTTTAAAATGCTTTTATTTTTAAATTTCAACCAACTTAAAACAGTAGAAAGTGATTCGAAAGCTGAACAGCCTAATTCGTTTTTCTCGTATGGCTGCCATTGTTCCACATTCAATTCATCGATATTTTTCCAATTATTTTTTTGCTGAAACAATTTGAAACCAAACCAATAAATACTTTCAATTGTTCTAAATGAAGTAGTGCCAACAGCAACTATTTTATTTTTATTTTCTATTACAGATAATAATTTTTCAATAAGCGAAATGTGAACTGAAATTTTTTCTTCATGCATGTCGTGGCCTTGCATTGTTTCACTTTTTACTGGCATAAAAGTTCCAGCGCCTACATGAAGCGTGACAAATTCACTGGATATATTTTTACGTTTTAATTTAGTAAAAACGCTTTCAGTAAAATGCAAGCCAGCCGTTGGTGCTGCAACAGAGCCTTTGCTTTTGGCATATACAGTTTGATAACGAGATTCATCCTCTTTTTCAGCATCTCGTCTCAAATAAGGAGGCAAGGGAATTATTCCAAACAATTGAATTGTTTCTGCAAAATTCAATTCTGAATTCCATTTAAATTCTACAACAAACGAATCCTTCTTTTGTGAAATTCTTTCTGCATTTAATTCTATATTTTCGTTATTAAATAATTTGTTTTTTTTTAATTCAATATCCTTCCATCGCTTGTTATTTCCAATCAAACAAATCCATTTGCATGCGTTTTTCGAACTAAATATTTGTTCAATTTCTTTAGGTTCAAACGGTTCAAGACAGAATATTTCTATCTTCGATCCATTCGTATTTTCAAAAATTAATCGTGCTTGAATTACTTTTGTTTCATTAAAAATAAAACAATCGTTTTCTTCAAATAAATTATCGATTTCAGCGAATTTACTTTCGCTTATTTCCAAGTTTTTATATACTAATAATTTGCTCTCGTCTCTTATTGGCAAAGGATGTTGAGCAATTCTATCGTTAGGGAGTTCGTAAGTAAAATTTTGTATTGAAATTTGTTGAGGATTCATTTTTACACCATTATTTCAAAAAGAAATTATCTGAAAATTTGCAGCTATAATTTGATGGTCAAATTTATTTCCCTTTAAAATCGGGTTTGCGTTTTTCTACAAAGGCTTTCATTCCTTCTTTTTGGTCTTCGCTTGCAAAACACATGTAAAAATTTTTTCGTTCAAAATAAAGTCCTTCTTGCAAACCGCTTTCAAATGCACGCAATACAGATTCTTTTGCCAAACGCACAGAAACCGGACTCATTTGTGATATTTCATTTGCTAATTTCAGAGCTTCATCTAAATAAACATCATCTGGAACAACACGATTAATCAAACCCGATTTAAGCGCTTCGTATGCCGAAATAAATTTTCCGGTTAATACCATTTCCATTGCTAATGCTTTTCCAATTGCACGTGTCAAACGTTGAGTTCCACCAGCTCCTGGCATTACTCCAATTTTAATTTCGGGTTGTCCGAATTTTGCCGATTCTCCCGCAACAATCATGTCACAAGTCATGGCAAGTTCGCATCCACCGCCTAATGCAAAGCCACAAACGGCAGCAATAATTGGTTTTTTTGTTTTGCGAATTTGATCCCATGTTTCAAATTGATCAATTTTTAATAAATCAATCGCAGACTTTGATTCCATTTGTTTTATATCTGCTCCGGCAGCAAATGCTTGTTCGTTTCCTGTGATGATTATGCAGCGAACATTTTCGTTTTCGTCAAGCGATACCAACGCATTTTTCAATTCTAGCATCAATTGCAAATTGAGAGCATTTAATTCTTTTGGACGATTTAATCGTATCAGTGCAACGTATGTCTGAAATTGCGGCTCAACAATAATAAACTCGTAATTCATAGGTAAAATGTTTCAGCGAATATAGAAGTTGGCAGTAAATGTTTTTTGAATTTATTACTGAAATAACATTTTAAAAAGAAAATCCAATGAATGTATGTTTAGCATAAGCATTAAAAATAATTGAAATAATAAGTATTATTCCCAAAATTATTTCATATTGCATGTCCTAATTTAAATAAAATTATGGCAGACTTCGAAACCTCACATGTTAAAAACATTGTGCTTTTAGGACATTCAGGCTGCGGAAAAACAACACTTGCCGAAAGCATGTTGTTTGAAGCCGGACTTACCAGCCGCAAAGGAAGCATTGAAGAGAAAAATACCGTTGGAGATTACCACGAATTAGAACAGGAACGTGGAAACTCTGTTTTTTCAAAATTATTGCACACACAATGGCGTGGCTTTAAAATTAATATTATTGATACTCCTGGTTACGATGATTTTGTTGGAGAAGTTGTGTCGGCTTTGCGAGTTGCCGATACGGGTATAATTATGATAAATGCAATTTCGGGTGTTGAAGTTGGAACCGAAACTATTTGGGAATACACCGAAGAATTTAAAACGCCAGTGGTTTTTGCGGTCAATCAACTTGATCACGAAAAGTCTGATTTTGATAAATCAGTTGAACAGGCAAAAGGTAGATTTGGGAAAAAACTGTTGGTGGTTCAGTATCCTTTAAATCAAGGATCTTCTTTTGATTCAATTGTAGATGTTTTAAAAATGGTGATGTATAAATTTCCAGCTTCAGGAGGTAAACCACAAAAGCTACCGATACCCGAAAGTGAATTGGCAAAAGCCGAAAAACTGCATAACGATTTGGTTGAATCAATAGCCGAGAACGATGAGAAATTAATGGACAAATATTTTGAAACAGGAACCTTAGACGAAGATGAAATGCGTGAAGTTTTGAAAAAGGCAATGATTGATCACGAATTGTTTCCGCTATTTTGTTTGTCGGCAAAACGAAATATGGGAAGCGGCAGATTGATGGGATTTATTGATAATGTTTGTCCTAGTGCAAACGAAATGAAAGCTCAAAAAACAAAGTCGGGCGATGAATTAAAATGCGATGCAAAAGGTCCAGTATGTTTGTTTGTATTCAAAACTATTTCGGAACAACACCTTGGCGAGATGTCTTTTTTCAAAGTATATTCTGGAACAATTAAAGCAGGAATGGAGCTTGTGAATGAGTCGAGCGGTGTTACCGAAAAAATAAATCAATTGTTTATCATCGAAGGAAAAAAACGAATACAAGTTAACGAGTTAGTTGCTGGAGATATTGGTGCAACGATAAAACTGAGGCATACTCACACCAACAATACTTTACACATAAAAGGTAAAAACATTGAGTTGTTTCCAATTGTATTTCCATTGCCCAATATGCGCATTGCAATCGAATCTTCAAACAAAAGCGAAGATGAAAAATTGGCTGTTGCACTGCACCAACTTCAAGAAGAAGATGCCACAATTATAGTTGATGTATCGCCCGAATTGAAGCAAACCATTTTGCACATTCAAGGAGAATTGCACCTGACTGTAATCAAATGGAAAATTGCGCATATTTATAAATTAGCAGTCAAGTTTATCAAACCCAAAATTCCGTATCGCGAAACCATTCAGAAAATGGTTCATTCAAATTACAGACACAAAAAACAATCGGGTGGAGCCGGACAATTTGGAGAAGTGAGTATTCAAGTTGAACCTTACTACGATGGAATGCCCGATCCAAAAGGATTTTCAGTTAGAGGACGCGAAACGCATGAATTGCCTTGGGGTGGGAAATTGATTTTCTTAAATTGCATTGTGGGTGGCGCTATAGATCAACGTTTTCTTCCATCCGTGTTGAAAGGTGTAATGGAAAAAATGCACGAAGGGCCTTTGACAGGATCGTATGCTCGCGATGTGAGAGTAAGTGTTTTTGATGGAAAAATGCACGCAGTTGACTCCAACGATTTGTCGTTTAAAATTGCAGGAATGATGTCTTTTAAACAAGCGTTTCACGATGCCGATCCGCAAATTCTAGAGCCCATTTATCATGTCGAAATACTTTGCCCTGATGAAATGACAGGAGGAATAATGGGCGACTTGCAAACACGAAGAGGAATTATTGAAGGAATGGATACACAAGGACATTATCAGAAAGTAAATGCAAATGTACCCTTGTCGGATATGAATGATTATTCTTCAACGTTGAGATCTATTTCGCAAGGAAGAGCAAAATATAAAATGCGTTTTCAAAAATACCAAGCAGTGCCTTACGACATGCAGAAAAAATTAATTGCTGAATACAAAGGATTGGAAAAGGCAGAAGCTTAACAGCAACAATTTTTAAGAATAAAAATTTTCAAAATTTTAACAAATAATAATTTTTAACTGTTGATATTTTTCAATGAGCGAAGAGGAAATAACATATGGAAAAAAGTATTCCAGTATTGAACTGAATGGTCCAAATGGTATAGAAACTATTCCCCTAAAAAAAGCGGGAAAAAAGTTTATTCCTATAGGTAGTTTTATAGATAATGATATGCGTTCTGAATGCATTGAGGAGCGAATAAAAACAGATATAAACCCTTTGCTAATCGAATTAGAAGAGTTAATTAAAGAGGTATTTCGATGCGAATTAAATTATGAATTATCAGTTAGTCCTGTCTTTATTAAGAATGCATCACTTGATAAAATATTGCAAGGAATTGATGATTACATTTATACTTATTTAATTGTTAATGGTTTTATTTCTGAGAGGTTTACAATGCAAATTATTATAAATTGTACAAAAAAAGAAAAACATGACATTCAATTTTGGGGCACTGTCATAGACATAAGCTATTGGGGTGAAACTTGGTTGCAAGAAAGTACAGATCATGAATATAGCATATGGATGTTAGATATTGAAAATGTTAAAACATTTGTTGACACTCCATACGAACCATATCAAAAAGAACTTATTTTATCGAAAATATTGGGCAATATTAAAATAGATCATAAATATTATTATAAATAACTTTTTTGTTGATATTTTACTCCTAATCCCTGACACAAAAATCTATTTTCGTTGCGTGGATTACTTGAATTTATTAAACGAAAATCAGCGTGCTGCTGTGGAAGAAAGTGAAGGTCTGGACTATTTTTAAAAGTATCATCAATTCTCTTTCCGAAATTATTTTATTGAATAATAATTTTGTTAGTGTAAATTTTATCGCCAACTTTTACTTTTACAAAATATAAGCCTGCCTCTGCGCCCGAAAGATTTATTTCTTTTGAAAAGTTGTCAGTAATTTTTTGCGACAGTTCTACGTAAAGTGCTTTGCCTAAAATATCGGTAACTGTTATTTCAGCTTTTCCTTTAGCTTTTATTTCTATGATGAAAATTCCTGTTGTTGGGTTTGGATAAATTCGAAGGGTTGGATGTAAAAGAAAATATTCTGTTTTCCCGATTTCCGAAACACCTGTACTCCAAGGAGCATACTCCCAGAAGTCTTTATATTTCGTATCAGCACTATCATATCCCAAACCCACATATCCTTTGTTGCCTATGCTAAAACTAATTGTACTTGATCGATTACTATTATTTCCAAAATTCGCTTTTTGCCTCCAAACATCGGAATCTGGATTGTACTCTATAAAATCCTTGTAATAATTAGTAAAACTAATTCCACACCCAACATATCCCTTATTGCCTATGCTAAAGCCAAAAGCCAAATATCTTGAACTATCAAGGTCTTTAATTCTATTCCAAGTATTTGTTGCTGGGTCATATTTCCAAAAATCTTTATTGGTTGATGTACCAGTAGGACTAAATCCTGTTCCAACATACCCATTGTTACCAATCGCAAATGCTACTGGACGTGAACGTGCTGAACCTGGAAAGTTTGTTTTAGGATACCATCGATTGCTATCGGGTTTGTATTCCCATAAATCATTTTTGTAACCTGTAGCATCTTTCCCGCAAGTTATATAACCACTATTGTTTATGCTAAAACCAGCTGCCCACATTCTTGCTCCAGTAGGTAAATCTGCTCTTCGTGTCCAATAATTACTGTCAACATCATACTCCCAAAAGTCGCTGAAGGCTATAATGTATAATGAATCAATAGTTCCTTGTGTTCTACGTATAATATAACCTCCCCCAACATATCCCTTGTTTCCAATATTGAAACTTAAAGCTCCTATTCGTGCCAAGACGCCAATATTTGCTTTTTGCGCCCAAGTGTTGTTACTTGCATTATACTCCCAAAAATCATTGAATGTATCAGCAATTCCATAACCTGCACCACAACCTACATAGCCTTTGTTGCCAATACTAAAACCAATTGCCTGCTCCCTTACGTTAATGAAATCTGCTTTTTTTGTCCATTGCCCTTGAGCCAAACCTATTTCAGATATTGTAATGCAAATCGTAATAATTAGAATACGTTTCATATTTTTTTTTGAAATTTACAATTTACTATTTATACTATTCGTCAGGTGGCGAGTTGCAATTTAAAACAAGGCTGAAATCCTGACTTGGTGGATTAGGATATTGTTTGGTAACATTGATTTGACCAGATACGCAACATAAAGTAGAAATAGTTGCCGAAGTATTAGTATTAGCCATATACAATAAGTCCCAAGTACGACCAGTTGTATAAATATCCCATAACCAAACATGAGCTATAGTAATTGAATATACATTACCGTTATTTAAATCCCATCGGTCTAACAAGTTATTGTCAGAAGGCAGAGTTACTATTCCTCCATTAGCAGATATACCAGGGCCATGTATAGCATCAGGATACCATCGATTAGTTATTGGTGTTTGAGTGGTAACATTAAAGACTGAGTATTCAAACTGTATAACTTCAAAGTTGCAATGTGTATTATTAATTACACTAATTAAACGTTGCCCAAAACTCATAGTTGGTATTCCCATAGCAAGTATGCTAATTAATAGTAGGTTTTTAAGAGTATTCATTTTTATTTCATTTATTCTATTGCAAACGTATAATATTATTGTAACAAAAAATTAGAATCACGCATTAATTTTTTGTTGATATTTTACTCCTAATTCACTGACACAAAAATCTATTTTCGTTGCGTGGATTACTTGAATTTATTAAACGAAAATCAGCGTGCTGCTGTAGAAGAAACGGAAGGTCCGGTTATGATTGTTGCAGGTGCTGGATCGGGCAAAACCCGCGTGCTTACTTACCGCGTAGCACATATAATGAATAAAGGAACGGATGCATTTCGAATTTTATCCTTAACATTTACCAACAAAGCAGCTCGCGAAATGCGCGAACGGATTTTTGATCTGATGGGTTCTGAAGCTAGAAATCTTTGGATGGGAACTTTTCATAGCATTTTTGCCCGTATTTTACGCATAGAACACGACCGAATTGGCTATCCTGCAAACTTTACTATCTACGATTCAGACGATGCCAAAAGTTTGATAAAGTCTATTGTAAAGGAAATGAAACTTGATGATAAATTGTACAAAGCATCTACTATTTTAAACCGCATTTCATCTGCCAAAAACGTGTTGGTAGATGCAGATGAATATGCCGGAAGTTCTGAGAATTTAGATTTTGATGAAAGCACTGGCAGACCAAAATTTAGCGCAATTTTCAAACTTTATCAGCAACGATGTTTCCGTGCAGCTGCAATGGATTTTGATGATTTGTTGATGAAAACGTATGAACTGTTGCGAAACCACAACGATATTTTACACAAATATCAACACAAATTTCAATACATAATGGTTGATGAGTTTCAGGATACAAACGAAGCGCAGTATGCCATTGTAAGAAAACTTGCCGCTGTTCATCATAACATTGCTGTGGTTGGCGATGATGCGCAAAGTATTTATGCTTTTAGAGGAGCATCCATAAAAAATATATTGGGTTTTCAAAAAGATTTTCCAAATACCAAAACATTTAAACTAGAACAAAACTACCGAAGCACACAAACAATTGTTGAGGCTGCTGGAAGTATAATTAAACAAAACAAGGATCAAATAGCTAAAACAATATTTACTGAAAATGAATTGGGCGAAAAAATTAGGGTAATTAAAGCATTAACAGATAACGAAGAGGGGCGAATGGTAGCGTCCGGAATATTTGGCGAAAAAATGAACAGCCAGGCTTTCAACAAAGATTTTGCGGTGCTGTATAGAACAAATGCACAAAGCAGATCGATGGAAGAAAGTTTACGTAAATTAAATATTCCGTATAGAATTTATGGTGGATTGAGTTTTTATCAGCGCAAAGAAATCAAGGATTTGATTGCCTATTTTAGAGTAACTATAAATCCAAGCGATGAAGAGGCCTTGAAAAGAATTATCAATTTTCCGGCACGTGGTATTGGAAAAACTTTGTTAGACAGAGTTGCTGTATTTGCCAACGAAAATAATTTGAGCTGGTGGGAAACAATCTTGCGTGCAAAAGAGTTTGGATTAAAAGGATCGGAGTTATTAGAGGATTTTGCGATGATGATCAAAAGTTTTCAAATAATTTTAAATCAACCGGCATACGATGTTGCAATGCACATTGCCAAACAAACTGGATTATTAAAATCCTTGTACGAAGATAAAACCGTTGAGGGAATTGCGCGATACGAAAACATTGAAGAACTATTAAACGGACTTAAAGAATTTAGTGTGGATGAAAGCGTGGACGATGATGGCGTACAGAAATATGGGATTCTTACAGAATATATGGCAGATATTGCATTGCTAACGGATGCTGATACTGATAACCCCGAAGACAATGACCGAGTAAAACTAATGACGATACATGCGTCAAAAGGATTGGAGTTTAAATATGTTTATCTGGTTGGTTTGGAGGAAAATTTATTTCCATCGCAAATGGCTTTGGGAAGCAGACAGGAATTGGAGGAAGAACGAAGATTGTTTTATGTAGCAATAACTAGAGCAATGAAAAAAATAACGATTTCGTTTGCAACAAGTCGATTTAAATTTGGGACAATTTCTTCGGCTGAGCCAAGTCGTTTTTTAAGCGAATTGGATTCGAAATATTTACAATTAGAATTTGTGTCGAAAGTTACAGGAATAGGAAATAATGCTGAAATTCAAAACAGGTTTAATAAGTCCAAACAAGCTACTACAACATTAAAAACGGTAACAAGCAAATTTGCTCAAAACACCACTCAAACAAAAGCGCAGTCAATTCCAGTTGATCCCAATTTTTTGGGCGATGATACCAGTAATTTGCAAAGCGGAAACGAAGTAGAACATCAACGTTTTGGGGTTGGTAAAGTATTGAAAGTTGAAGGAGTT
The DNA here is from genome assembly GCA_945861965.1 of Chitinophaga pinensis. GTDB lineage: Bacteria > Bacteroidota > Bacteroidia > UKL13-3 > UKL13-3 > CAMAWM01. The sequence goes on from CAMAWM010000013.1 coordinate 32,996, forward strand.
GGCGATAATAAAAAAGCGGAAATTGAATTTGAATCTACAGGGAGAAAAATGATTGTATTGAAGTTTGCCAAGTTGAAAATTAAACAAGAGTAATTGGTTTTCAGTTTTGCTTTAAAGAAATCATAATGCAGTTACTTTCAAAATCCTTTTGCAATAAGATAAGGAAGTAGAATGTACAAAACCACACCTTTAATTAGGAAAAACATAAAACCCCAAAACCCAAGTTGTTTCAACCAAGCCCACCATTTGTAGCGTTTGTTGTGCGGAACTGGGCATTCCAATGGTTTTTCTAAAACTCTTTCAACGGGTTTCATTAAAAATGTAAAATTTAAAAATGCAAAAATACTATTAATTTTTTTATGAAAACATTGTCTTTTGTCATTCAAAAGTCGAAGCGGAAATTGGTCGAAATAAAAAAAAGATTACAAGAGCTTTTGCATAATCAAAACATCTAATGTTTTTCCGAATTTAACGCCAACTTGCTTTAATATGCCCACCGTAAAAAACTGAAATTTTTCATGAATTTTTACACTGATTTCATTGCCCTCAGTTATTCGCGAAATTACCGCTTTTACTCCTTTTGATTTTCCTTGATTTAAAACGGCTTCTGTTATTAGTTTGCTCAATCCTTTTCTTCGGTGTTTTGGATGAACATAAACGCTGAATTCTGCTGTTTGGTCGTATGCGCAACGGTCGCTGTATTGGCTTAAACTTGCCCAAGCTACTACCTCTTCATTTATTTCAGCCACCATCACACAAAATTTTTCGTTGTGATTATTCAACCACTTCAACATCTCTTCTGTTGATTTTATTTCGGTATCGAAAGTAGCAGTAGTGTTTAAAATAGCATCGTTGTAGATTTCAGTTATTGCAGAAATATCTGAAGGGTTTGCAAAACGAATCATGGTTAAAAAAATGCTAAATTTAACATTCAGCCAAGTTTAGAAAAGTCCGTTTATTTCGGTATGAATTTTTTCTATTACAAGACCAACATCTTCATTTTTTTCGGCAAAATTTAATTCGTCAACTTCAATTATTAGATGTCTTGGTTTGTAATTGCTAATCCAACCTTCATAGCGTTCGTTTAATCTTTTTAGATAATCAAGTCGAATAGAATCTTCGTATTCGCGGCCTCGTTTTTGAATATTATTTACCAAGCTTGGAATTCCTGCACGCAAATAAACCAACAAATCGGGCGGCTTGATGGTGTGATTAAGCGATTCGAATATACGTTGGTAAGTTTCGAAATCACGTGTGCTCATTAATCCCATACTGTGAAGATTTGGAGCAAAAATATACGCATCCTCGTAAATTGTTCGGTCCTGAATTATGTTTTTCTTTTGTTTTTGAAGTTGCAAAATTGTGTTGTAACGACTGTTCAAAAAATAAATCTGCAGGTTGAAACTCCAACGTTGCATGTCTTCATAAAAATCGCTGATGTACGGGTTGTCCTCTACGTCTTCGTAATGTGGTTCGAAATTATAATGCTTTGATAAAAGTGTAGTAAGCGTAGTTTTTCCGGCTCCTATGTTTCCTGCAATGGCTAAATACATGGTGTGTGTTTTATAGATTTAAACAGCGAGATTATGTAATTGCAAACAAAGGATTTTAACACACTATCAACATAGGTGTTGATAGCTTTGCTTTTGAAATTAAGAAATTGAAAACTCAAACAAATATTTCATATTGCACAACAATTCAACTTGCTTGATTTAATTGAAGATTAATTAGATTTTAATATTCAATTTAACTTGAAAGTAATCTCAAATGGAAGAATCAAAACGAAATATTTTATTTTTTTGGCTGGGCTCTTTTTTTATTGCCAATGCCATAATTGCCGAATTTATTGGTGTTAAAATATTTTCACTCGAACGAACACTTGGATTTGATCCTGTAAACTGGACTGTTTTTGGGTATGCACTTTCTTTTAATATGACGGCTGGTGTTATTTTGTGGCCAGTTGTTTTTCTAATGACCGATATTATTAATGAGTATTTCGGACATCGGGCAGTGCGTTTATATTCATACATAGCAGCAGTTTTAATAGCGTATTCGTTTTTTGCGGTTTATTCGGCAATGCATGTTACAGGTGCGGATTTTTGGAATTTTAAAAAAATAAACGATACGCAAACGATAGATATGAATAGTGCTTATGACACTATTTTTGGTCAGGGATTGTGGATTATAATAGGTTCGCTTACCGCATTTTTAATTGGGCAAATTGTTGATGTAAAAATTTTTCATTCCATACGCAAATCAACAGGAGAAAAACATCTTTGGCTTCGAGCAACAATCAGCACTTTGGTTTCGCAACTTATTGACAGCTTCGTAGTTTTGTTCATTGCCTTTTATCTTGGCAAGCTTGGAACTGCCGATCAGTGGCCGCTTTCGATGGTTATGGCTATTGCCTTGGTAAATTATATTTACAAATTTATTGCTGCTTGGATAATGGTTCCCTTGCTTTATTTTATTCATAAAATAATTGACGAATATTTGGGAAAAGAACTTGCGCACAAAATGATGAAAGAAGCAGCAGAAAAGTAATATTGATATTAAATTAAAAATTATTTTCGCAAAAAAATAAATATCAACCATGCTAAAAATTGGCGATAAACTTCCTGCATTTAATTTAATTGGCTTTGATAATAAAATGCATTCTAATTATGATTATGCCGATAAATATGCACTTGCTGTAGTTTTTACAAGCGATACATCAGAGGTTTCGAAAGCGTATAGCGAAAGACTTATTTCATTGTTTGAAAAATACGAAGACGACAATTTAGGAATTGTTGGTATCAATTCAAACGATTCTATTCAATCGCCTAAGGATAGTTTGGAGCACATGAAAAAAGCAGCTGTTTTTTTTGAATTGGATAAACTGAATTTTTTGTATTTGAAAGATGAAACACAGGAAATAGCAAAACGATTTGGCGCAAGGGTAAATCCAGAAGTTTTTTTGTTTAACTCCAAGCGCGAGTTGGTTTACAAAGGTGCCATTGACGATGCTTGGGAAAACGAAGCAATGGTAACTCAGGCATATTTAGAAGATGCAATTGAAGAAGCATTGGATGGAATTGAATCCGATTTTCCTGATATTTCGGCACATGGAATTCCGATTATTTGGAAATAGAATTTTTAAAAAAAATAGAAAGACAGTTTAATAAATCAAAAATAAATAAATTGAGTTTGCAAAATAAAGTTGTAATTATTACGGGCGCATCATCTGGAATAGGTGAAGCAACAGCTTATGCATTTGCAAAACAAAAATGCAAATTGGTTTTGGCTGCCAGAAATTTAGAAAATTTAGAAAAAGTAAAAATCAATTGCGAAACTTTAGGTGCAGAAACGATAACAATAAAATGCGATGTGAGCAATGAAGAAAATTGCAAAAGTTTGATAACTGAAACTATCGCAAAATTTTCGACCATTCATGTCTTGATCAACAACGCTGGCATAAGTATGCGTGCATTATTTGCCGATGTAAATATGGATGTGTTGAAACAACTAATGGAAATAAATTTTTGGGGATCGGTTTACTGCACAAAATATGCACTTCCGTATTTGCTAAAAGAAAAGGGAAGTGTATTAGCTGTAAATTCTGTAGCCGGAATTAAGGGATTGCCCGGACGAACAGGTTACTCGGCATCAAAATATGCATTGAATGGATTTATGGATGCTTTGCGAATTGAAAACCTGAAAACTGGATTGCATGTTGGTGTTATTTGTCCGGGTTATACAAAATCAAATATTCGGAATGCTGCATTGAACAAAAATGCGATGGCGCAAGCTGAAAGTCCATTAGACGAAGACAAACTTATATTGCCCGAAACAGTTGCTGACTATATTGTTAAAATGCTTGAACAACGAAAAGCTGAAATGGTTTTAAGTATTCAAGGCAAAACGGTTTTTTGGCTTAATAAATTTTTCCCTCGTTGGCTCGATAAATTAATTTATTCAGCAATTGCCAAAGAAAAAGACTCGCCTTTTAAATAGTATAAATTCGTATTTCTATTTTTATTTAATATTGTTTGAATAGAAAAACAGTAGTTAGTCCTTGAAATTTAATAACAGGTAAATACTAAAATGTTTACTCTATGTTTATCCTAATCTCATTTTAAAACAAAAAAACCTTGACTTCAAAAGTCAAGGTTTTCTAATTCTTTGTGATCCCGCTGGGACTCGAACCCAGGACCCCTACATTAAAAGTGTAATGCTCTACCAGCTGAGCTACGGAATCATTCCCTTTATATAAAAATAACGGGCTGCAAATATATTTCAGTTTTGCTTTTTATCAACCTGTTTATAAAAATAAGCGGATAAAGTTTTAAACACTTGCTGAATAGCTGAATTAACAGCAGTTTAGAGCAATTAACCTTGTGTATTTATTTGCATTGTAGCATTGACTTTTGTCAGGCAACAATTGTAGTTAATTCGTTCAATTCAAAATTACTGTACAATTCTAAACTCAGTTCTTCGGTTTATTGCTCGTCCTTTTTCTGATGTATTATCAGCAATAGCCTGATTGTCTGCATATCCTTTAAAGCTTAGTCGTTCTTTTGCAATTGCATTTGAAACCAAAAAATCAAAAACCGTTTTTGCTCGGTTGTTAGATAAAATCAAATTGTTTTTTTTCTCTCCTTGATTATCTGTATGTCCGCTTATCTCAATTTTTATTTTCGGATTTGAATTTAAAAATTGTATCAATTTATTCAATTCAATTTTCGATTCCTCTTTCAACAAAAATTTATCGGTATCAAAGAAAATATTTCTCAATACAACCTTGGCGCCAATAAATATTGGCTGCAATGGAACATTTAATATAAATGTTTCAGTGGAGTTTTGATTTTTGAATGAAAAATTTTCTGAATAAAATAAATAGCCATCTCTGCTTACATTCAAAGCATAATCTTTGTTTCCTCGCAGGTTCATTAAAAACTCACCATTTAGTTTATTCGAGTATGATTCAATTACTGTTTTGCCATTGCTCAAGTCAATAAGTTCGACCTTTGCAGCTAATTTATTTTTAGTTATTGCATCAAACACAATTCCTTTTGCGTAGCCAGTTTGTGTTGGTCTCAAATGCTCAGGTAATTCAAAACCATAAATATCCAATCCGCCTTCGCCACCATCTCGTTCCATTGAAATGTATGCAATCTTACCTTCGTTGGTAATTACAATTCCTCTTTCTTCGGTATTTGAGTTGATAGGAAAACCTAAATTACTTGGCTTTTGCCACCTTCCATCATTTCCTTTTTTGCTTATAAAAATGTCCATGTTCCCAAACCCTGGATGTCCATTGCTAACAAAGTACAATGTCTTGTCATCAGCTGCTATAAAAGGGCATTCTTCGTCTTCATCGGTATTTATTTCGGCACCCATATTTATAGGTGGCGACCATCTTCCATTGGTGTAAGTTGTGTACCAAATATCTGATTTGCCAAAACCTCCAGAGCGCGAACTTGTAAAATAAAGTGTTTTGCCATTGTACGATAAACTTGGTTGGCTATCCCAATCTTTTGAATTTACGGGGGCACCCAAATTTTTAGGTTCAAGCCATTTATCGCCATCTAATTTAGACAAGTACAAATCGCAATGTTGATTGTACGATTCGCGTTGGCACGATGTAAAAAAAACATATTGTCCATCTGGCGAAAGTGTAATGGTTCCTTCTTTTGCTTCTGTATTTATAGGAGCTCCAATGTTTTTTGCAAAATTCCATTGTGCGTTTTCTTTTTTGCTGAAATAGAAATCTTCGTTTGGATGCAAATTATCTCCTAACAATCTTGTAAAGTATAAAGTTTGCCCATCAGCAGTAATTCCAGGATAATATTCGTTTAGGTATGAATTGATGTTTTTTCCCAAATTAGTTGGATTGAATTTTACTGGATTTTTTATTGCTTCGACTGCAAACTCAATATGTATTTTTAGTCGATCTGCTTTATATTTATACCCATAAATATCTTTTTTGGTATTGTACAATTGCATATTTCTATTGGCTTCTTGGTATTGACCACTAGCAAATAAATCGCGTGAAAAACCAAAATAGGAGAGTGGATAATTTGAATTAATGGCAATAATGTTTTTGTAGGCATCCATTGATTCTTTGTATTCGTGAAACAAACTGTGTGTTTCAGCCTTCATCCACCATGCATCAATGTATTTTGGGTCAAGTTTTATGCATTTAGCAAATAATATGCTTGCGCCATCGTAATCAGTTCCGGTAAAATGTTGAAGTCCTTCGCCAAATAATCTTTCTGCTTTTTTGTTTTTTGTTCCTGTAAAAACAGTCTCGGGGTTTTGAGAGTACAAGTTGCCATTTAAAAAAAGCAAGGAGAAAATAATAAGTTGAATTTTAAATATAGTTTTCAAAAAAAGATTTGGATTAAATGACGAATTAAAACAAAAATTGTGCAAGTGTTAACTAGCAACGCTAATTATTTGCAAAATACTCTATAAATTCTAAACAATCCATACGCAACTAAAATAATGGATGCGGTAGTTTTTATGCTTTCATCAAGTGAAAGTGGCAAGTCTAAAAAATACAATCCAAACCCTGCAATCAAATAAAACAAACCCATTATGGCTGAAAAATATCGCAGATAGCTTTTTACTTTTCTATCTCTTTCTTCTCTTATTTTATCAAGCATTTCAGTCATAAAATAAAAATAATCACACAGAAACTATGTGATTATTTAATATGGTTTTTTAAATCGTATTATTCGTCTAAAGTAAAATCAACAGGAAGAATAAACCAAACTGCAACAGGATGTCCGTTTTGTTTTCCAGGTGTCCATCTAGGCATATGCTTGATTGCTTTTTCAGCAGATTCATCACAATTCCATCCTATTTTTTTCAAGAATGAAATTTGTGCAATGCTTCCATCTGGCATCACTGCAAATTTTATTGTTACTTTTCCTTGAACTCCGGCTTCTTTTGCTGCTGGTGGATATTCTACATGTTCGCGAAGGTATTCGTACATTTTACTTTCTCCGCCAGGAAATTCAGGGTTTATATCAGCCGACATCAGAATTTGACCATCGGTTTCGTTCAATTCTTCTTTTGCATTTGGGTCGCCTTCTACTGTTTCTTGTCCAGCATCTATTTCCTTCAATTTTTCCTGAGTTGGTGGCGGTTCGTCCGGAACTTCCTCATCGGGTTTAATTTCAGGCGGTGTAAATTTTACTGTTGATTTTAATGGCGGTGGTGGTGGCGGATCGGGTGGTGGCGGTTGATCTTTGTCCATTGGTGGTGGTTCTTCCAATTTGGTCGCATCGTCCAACAACACTACTTTTTCACTCGGCAAGTTTGCTTTAATAAAATTAACAATAACGGGTGTTGCAATAACCAATGTAAAGCCAATAATCGCAAAAATAATTCCTTTAATAGTGTATTCGTTGCTTTTTTTTCTAAGCACGTAAGCACCATAATCCTGGTTTCTGCCTTCAAAAACCATGTTTACCCACTTATGATCAAATATATTTAGTTTTGTCATTTTGCTTTTTTTACAATTTATGGGTTTGTAGCCGCCAATGTTGTTTGAGCTTGTTTTATCAATTCTTTTTCAGGCTCTTCAAGATTAACTATTGCATATCTACCAACGTTACAAATCAACATTTCGTCTAAAATATCAACCAAATTTTTGAATTTAGCTTTGTCATCTGCTTTAATTATTACAATCAATCCATCTTTAAATTCTTTCACAAATGAAATGTGTTTTTTCATCTGTTTTTCATCAATCAGATTGGATCTATACATTTTTTTGTAAATCTCAATCGAATCAATGTTAGGATTTCGTGATGTGTTTTCTTTTAATATTGCTGATCTAATTCCTCCTGCGCTGTAATCTGTAATTTGTGGTGTCAATGGATCGCCAGTTTTTGAATCGCGGAAATAATACACCACTTTGTCGTTTTCGGTTAAAATTATTGACATCGTTTGCGAAGCCGGAACTGGAGTTTTTTCGCCTTCCTGAACCGGCATATTAATTTCCATTGTTTTAGGCTTATTCATTGATGTTGTAAGCATAAAAAAGGTAATCAACAAAAAACCCAAATCAACCATGGGAGTAAAATCTACTCGTGTAGAAAGTTTCTTTCCATGTGGTTTTTTGCCTCCTTTTTTATGTCCGCCTCCACCGCCTTCTAATTCTGCCATTTTTAATTTTTATTATTAAATTGTGTTATTTAATTGCAGCAACTTCAGCTGATGTGATGAAGTTAAAACGGTTTACTTTTTTTTCCTGCAATGTTCTTATTATTTGTCTGATGATAGGATAGTTTACATCCTGATCGCCTTTTATTGCAACTCTAACATCGTTTTGTGTTAGTCGCGATTGCCAAATCCAATCTGCAAGTTCGTTGTTTAATGAATCGGAAGGAATGCCTTTTTGAATAATTTTTATGCGTTCCTCGCTTTTCAAATTTATAAATTGTTGCAATTGATTCATTGGCAATCCAAATGTTGAAATAACAGCAAATTTTTTAATTTCATCTTGCGAAAAAGCAATCTGATATTTTTTCCCCATTCGCTCAATAAGTTGTTCTTTGTATTGTTGACCTTTCATTTCAAAAAACACCCGATTGTCTTTGGCAATTGTTATTTGCATAATGCCGACATCCGGAATTGGAATTTCTGAAACCGAAGAAGGTGTAACCACCTGCACTGGCTCATCGGGTTTAAATTGTGTAGCCAACATAAAAAAAGTCAACAACAAAAATGCAACATCCGTCATTGCAGTCATGTCAACTGTTGTACTTTTTCTAGGTATTTTTACTTTAGGCATAGTTTGATTTTTGATTTATTGACGCATTGATTTTTTCATGGAAGGATTAAACTTTCCAAATGAAATCAATTACTCAAAAATTATTTTTTGTGTTGAGCTGCAAAATTTTGAACTATTGTGAAACCTGCCTCATCTATCGTGTAGGTTATTTTATCAATACGAGTTGTAAAAACATTGTACATAATAATTGCTACTGCCGAATTAAAGATACCCAATGCTGTATTGATCAATGCCTCAGAAATACCATTAGCAAGTGCAGTGCTATCTGGTGCGCCTGCTGTACTCAAAGCCGAGAAAGCTTTAATCATGCCAATTACAGTTCCCAAAAGTGCTACTAATGTAGATACGGAAGCCATGGTTGAAAGTATCACCAAGTTTTTTTCCAACATGGGTAATTCAAGTGAAGTTGCTTCTTCAATTTCTTTTTGAATAGCCAATACTTTTTGGTCTCTGTCCATGCTACTATCGCTTTCCATTTCTTGGTATTTATGCAATGCAGTTTTCATAACATTTGCAACCGAACCGGTTTGAATATCGCATTCTTTCATTGCTGCACCAACATTTCCAGTTGATAAATGATTCTTTATTTTTCTTACAAATTCTTCGGATGAACCTTTTCCTGAAGCTTTAGCTATGGTCAATGCTCTTTCGATTGAAAAAGTAATACTCATTAATACAAAAGATAAAAGGAATGGCACAATGTATCCACCTTTATAAATCAATCCCAATGTATGGCCAATTCCGTCTGGAACGGGATGATTTGTTACTTTTCCTTCGATAAAATTGGATGAATTACCTAAAATAAATAGGTAAATTAGCCATCCTACAATTACTAATATTAGAATAGTTAGTGAAGCAAATACACTTCCTGCTTTGCTCTCCTGCTTTTGTGTTGCAACTTGATTCATGGTTTTTAAATTATTTTTTAAAATTGGGTGCGAATAAAAGTATTTTACTCAAATAAATAAACTTTGTTTACAATATATTAATCATCATCTATCACTTTTACAATTTCAACTGCCATATAATTGCCTTACACACAAGTAAAACCTATTAAAATGGATGAATATGAAACTTGATAAATGACAAAAAAAAGATATTGACTTTGTTGCTAATATCTATTTATAAGTGTTTTAAAAGCCAATATGCCAGCAAAAATAATCCAAAATTTAAAATTTAGGCAATTATTTAAAACAATTAGTTTTCAATAATCAAAGGCTTTTTTAGATTTGCATCTTCTAAAAAAAATACTCAATGAAGAATATAACTGTAATTGGATCTGGTACGATGGGAAATGGAATTGCGCATTTGTTTGCACAATTTTCTTACAATGTAAATTTGATTGATGTAAACGAAGCTGCTTTGAAAAAAGCAATGGAAACCATTTCGAAAAACTTGGACAGGCAGGTTTCAAAAGGTATTTTGACCGAAGAAAATAAAGTTGCGACTTTAAATAATATAAAAATATTTACAAATTTGAAAGACGGAGCTTCAAATGCAGATTTAGTAATTGAAGCGGCAAGCGAAAATCTTGCAATCAAATTGGATATATTTAAACAACTGGATGAAATAACTCCTTCGCATTGTATCCTAGCTTCAAATACTTCATCTATATCAATTACAAAAATTGCAAGTGTAACCAAAAGGCCAGATAAAGTAATTGGAATGCACTTTATGAATCCAGTTCCTGTTATGAAATTGGTTGAAGTAATTAATGGTTACAAAACTTCAAAAGGAATAAGCGCAACAATAGTTGAATTATCAAAATCGCTTGGAAAAATACCTGCCGAAGCAAATGATTACCCGGGTTTTATTGCCAATCGGATTCTGATTCCTATGATTAATGAAGCCATTTATAGTTTGCAACAAGGTGTTGGTACGGTTGAAGCTATTGATACAGTTATGAAACTTGGAATGGCACATCCAATGGGTCCACTTCAGTTAGCCGATTTCATTGGTTTGGATGTTTGCCTTGCAATAATGAATGTACTTAAAAATGGTTTGGGTGATGATAGATATTCCCCTTGTCCATTGTTGGTTAATATGGTTGCTGCTGGAAATATAGGTGTGAAATCAGGCGAAGGATTTTACAATTACCTTTCAGGAAAGAAAGAATTAGTAGTGGCTCAGCAATTCAAAAAATAATATTTAATCTATATAAAATCGATCGCAAAATTAATATTCACAACAAAATTTTAAGCATTAAAAAATTAAAAAATGTCAGATCAAAACGCAGAAAAAATTGAATGTTTAATAATTGGCAGCGGGCCTGCTGGATACACAGCTGCAATCTACGCAGCACGTGCTGATATGAAACCTGTAATGTACACTGGAAATCAACCAGGAGGGCAATTAACCATAACAACAGATGTAGAAAATTATCCGGGTTATCCTGATGGAATAATGGGGCCAGAAATGATGGAGCTTTTTCGCAAACAAGCCGAAAGACTTGGTACTGAAGTTAGATATGGAATGGCAACAAAAGTTGATTTTAGTGGAATTCCTCCATACAAGGTTACTATTGACGAGCAACATGAAGTTTTTGCCGAAACAGTTTTGATATCAACCGGTGCAAGTGCAAAATGGTTGGGAATTGAAAGCGAAACGAGATTAAATGGCCACGGTGTTTCTGCCTGTGCAGTTTGCGATGGATTTTTTTTTAGAGGAAAAGATGTAGCCATTGTTGGTGCTGGTGATACGGCATGCGAGGAAGCAAGTTACTTAGCCAAAATTTGTAGCAAAGTGTATATGTTGGTACGCAAAAGTGAATTTCGTGCATCAAAAGCAATGCAACACCGCGTAATGAATACAGCAAATATTGAAGTGTTTTTCAATACAGAAACCGATGAGATTTTAGGCGATGGAAAAGTAAACGGAATGCGGATTGTAAATAAGCTAAGCGGAGAAAAAAAGACTATAGATATTCAAGGATTTTTTGTTGCAATTGGACACACTCCAAACACACAAATATTTAAAGAATTTATCGACATGGATGACACGGGTTATATCAAAACAATTCCTGGCACCTCAAGAACAAATATTGAAGGTGTTTTTGCCTGTGGCGATGCACAAGATAAAGTGTATAGACAAGCTGTTACTGCAGCAGGAAGTGGATGTATGGCCGCTTTAGATGCCGAAAGGTATTTATCGGCAAAAGTACATGCAGTTGTAAACTAAAATTAGTTTAACAATTCTTTCGCAGCGCTTAATACTTTTTCTGTTGGGTTATTTCCAGAAAGCATCACGGCTAATTCATTCATGCGTTCTTCGTTTTTCAATAAGCGAATATTTGAAATTGTTTTGTGTGAATTGCTTTGCTTAAATACTGTGAAATGGGAATCTGCTTTTGCTGCAATCTGAGGTAAATGTGTTATTGCTAACACCTGATGTTTTATGGAATGATTTTTTAAAACTACCGAAACTTTTGCAGCAGCTTCGCCAGAAATTCCAGTATCAATTTCATCAAAAATAATAGTTGGCAAACTTACTTTGTCGCTAATTAATGATTTTATACAAAGCATTAAACGGCTTAATTCGCCACCACTCGCCACTTTATTCATAGCTTGAAAGTTGCTTCCTTTATTAGCCGAGAATAAAAATTCTATTTTGTCAAATCCATTCTCGTTCAAATTTTCTTCGTTTAGTTTTTGTAAACTAATTTGCAAAACTGCATCAGGCATCGAAACATTCTCTAACAAATATTTTACTTCTTTTTCAATATTCGGAATTGCATTTTTTCTTCTCAAGCTAAGCTCAGTTGCTAATTTTATTAAAGTAGATTTTTGCTTGGCCAAATCTTTTTCTGTTGCTTCAATTTTACTTTGTAATGTTCTAAGCGCATCAATATCTAGTTGTAATTTATTTTGCAATTCAATAAGTGCTGAATTGTTTTCTGCGCGATGTTTTTTTTGTAAATTAAATAACAATTGCAATCGATTTTCAATTTGCTGCAATCGATCTGGACTTGCTTGTGTTTGTTCGGCAATATTTTTAAATTCAGTAGCTATATCTTTTAATTCTTGAATTGTGCTTTCAATTCTTTCAACTAATTCTTTCAGTAACTTATGATGCTTTGATGTTGGCGAAATATTGGATTTAATATTTCTTAATTGATCAATAATACTTGAGTCTGTTTCGCTTAATGTATTAAATGAACTAAATGCAACTTCCTTAATGGATTCGGCATTGCTTAAGTTTGACAATTCATTTTCCAATCCATCTTGCTCGTGTTCGTCAATGTTTGCTTCAATTAGTTCATTCAAAACAAACTTAAAGTAATCTTCATCTTGTCTTGCTTTTGCTTCTCGATTCAACAAATCACGATATTCCTTATCTGCATTTTTAAACTCGTTAAAAGCTACAAAATAGGTTTCTCTTAAATTATCGTTATCTGCAATTGCATCAAGTATTGAAAGTTGAAAACTTGATTCGTTTAACTCTAAAGTTTCATGTTGGCTAACAATGTCAACTAATTTTTCGCCCAAGTTTTTTAACAAATTCAAACTTACAGGCGTGTCATTTATAAATGCTCTTGATTTGCCTGATGATGTTACTTCTCTTCGTAAAATACAAGTGTCATCGTAATCCAATTCGCAATCGTTAAAATAATTTTTTAGCTTGTATTTTTTTATTGAAAAAATTCCTTCAACTATACATTTATCTTCATTGCTAATAATTGATTTTGAGTCGGCACGTTGTCCCAAAATTAATCCCAAAGCTCCCATTAGAATTGACTTTCCAGCACCAGTTTCGCCAGTTATTATATTTAAACCCTTGTGAAAATCAATATCAACTTCACTTATTATAGCGTAGTTTTTTATCTTTAATGTTTGAAGCATAATTGTTACGCAAATTTATTTAATAGCATCAGATTACATATATTTTTTAATATCCTTATCTTTGAAACCGCAAAATGTTCTATCGCTCTTATTTATTTAAGAGAGGAAAGTCTGGACAACACAGGGCGCCATACTACCTAACGGGTAGGAAACTTGTTGTAACGGCAGGTTGACAGAAAGTGCAACAGAAAATAAACTACTTCATTGCAGTTCGTCTGTAAAGAAGAAAAGGTGAAAAGGCGGTTTAAGAGACCACCGTCTCGGTGGCAACATCGGGAGCATGGCAAACCTTATGGGTTGCAAAGCCAAATAGGTTTCATAATTGATTAGAAATAATTGATTCGTTTTTGCCCGAAACGTGATTGAAAAATCAAATGAAATGGGTAGGCTGCACGATTTCGTTAGCGATAACGAAACTAGATAAATGATAGATAGTTCTTGATTTAAATTGAGGACGAAACAGAATCCGGCTTACAGTTTTGCTACAAAAAAAATAAAGGGAGTTTTCAGAAATGAAGCTCCCTTTATCAAGTTATTGAGAGAGACTGAATTTTATTATTGAGAAAGGCTTTCTCAAATTCATTTACAACCATTTGTTTGAATAATTCATCGCACTTTTTTATAGGTCGTATAGCCTTTACCTTCTTGTCCTTTTTCTTCGATCGGAATTGCCTTTTATTAGTCAATTTTTTCAGGACGAGACAGTTTAAAATCACATAAATCCCAATTGCAATTTTGCGGATTCGCTCATTAATTCTTGTGTCCAAGCTGGTTCAAAAGTTACACGAACTGTTACTTCTTTTACACCTTCAATAGCACTTAGTTTTTCTTTTATTTCTGCAGGCATACTTTGTGCTGCTGGGCAAAAAGGAGAGGTAAGCGACATGACAATTTCTATATTTAAATCGTTGCTAACATTCACTTCGTATATCAATCCAAGTTCATAAATGTTAACTGGAATTTCAGGATCGTGCACAGTTTGTAAAACAACTAATGCTTCATTCTGAACATCAACAAAATTTCTTGGCTGTTTTATTTCAATATTTTCTTTCTGTTCTTCCATTGTTTATTTTTAATTCAAACACGTATTTTTATTTAATCATTTTAAAAGCTAAAGCATAATTTCTCATCTGTTTTATCATGCTTGAAAATCCATTACTTCGCTGACTTCCTATCATTTTACCCATTCCAATTTTATCAATAAAATACAATTCGGAAGTTAAAATTTCATCTGGCTTTTTGCCACTCCAAACACTGATTAATAAACTAATTAATCCTTTTGTGATTTCGGTATTGCTGTCAGCTTCAAAGTGTAAAATTCCATTTTTGAATTCAGGAAATAACCACACTTTGCTTTGACACCCTTTCACAATGAAATTTTCTGTTTTGTGAGCTTCAAGCATTGCTGGTAATTTTTTCCCTAAGTCCATCAGATAAAACAATTTACTTTCCATATCGTCCTCAAATAAATTGAAGTTTTCAATGATTTCATCTTGTATTTCGTTTATTGATTTTGACACTAATTATGCGCTTTATTTTTTAGATATTTTTATTAAGGATTCTACCAATACATCAATTTCTTTTTTGGTATTGTAAACTGCAAACGAAGCTCTAATTGTGCCTTCAATTCCAAACCTACTCATCAATGGTTGTGTACAATGATGACCAGTTCGAACAGCAATTCCATTTGCATCCAACATCATTCCAGCATCAAAGTGATGCATATTTTTTAAAACAAAACTTTGAATCGCAACCTTCTTTTTCGATGTTCCGTATAATTTTATTGTGTCATTTGTTTCGCAAATTAATTGAAGAAAATAGTCAAGCAATGAATTCTCATAATCACGAATTTTTGATTTGCTGATTCCGTTTATAAATTCAATTGCATGATTCAATGCAATTACATCGGCAATGTTGGGAGTTCCTGCCTCAAATTTGTAAGGAATATCGTTGTAAGTTGTTCCTTCAAACCGCACTTCTTTTATCATTTCGCCACCGCTTTGGTATGGCAACATAGATTCTAATAATTCGCGTTTCCCGTAAAGAATTCCAACTCCAGTTGGACCATACATTTTATGAGCTGAGAATATCAAAAAATCACAATTTAAATCCTGAACATCAACATCTAAATGCGAAACTGCTTGCGCAGCGTCTATCAATACTTTTGCTCCAAAGGCATGTGATTTTTCTATAATTTCTTTTATCGGATTAATAGTCCCGAGAGCATTACTAGCCCAAACTAAAGAAACAATTTTTGTTTTTGATGAAAGCATTTTTTCGAATTCATCCATTAACAATTCGCCTTCTTCGTTTATTGGAATTACCTTTAAAATAGCAGCTTTTTTTTCACAGAGAATTTGCCAAGGAACAATATTGCTATGATGTTCCATTGTTGAAATAATAATTTCATCTCCAGCTTGTATAAATTTTTCGCCATAAGAATAAGCTACCAAATTAATTCCTTCTGTAGTTCCTTTTGTAAATATTATTTCTTCAACTTCTTTTGAATTTACAAATTGCTGAACCGATTTTCGCGTTTCTTCAAATGCGTTAGTTGCGCGTTCGGCTAGTGTGTGAATTCCGCGATGAATATTTGAGTTGTCGTTTTCGTAATATTTTTTTATTGCATTTATAAGCGAAATCGGTTTTTGAGTAGTAGCTGCATTATCAAAATATATAAGCGGTTTTCCATTTACCGATTGATTCAGAATTGGGAATTGATTTCTTATTTCTTCTATATTTAGATTCATAAGTTTGATAGATTAATGCGATTGTCAATAAATCTCATCTCACAGTTTTTTTTCAATTTCTGCTTCTAATATTTGCACCAATTCTGGTATTTTTATTCGCTCAGCAATTTCATCGGCAAATGCATTGAGCAGAATTCTTCGTGCAGAATCTTTTGATATACCACGGCTTTGCAAATAAAAAAGTTGCTCATCATCCAAACGGCCAATTGTAGCACCGTGTGTGCATTTTACATCGTCAGCAAAAATTTCAAGTTGTGGTTTTGTATTAATGGTAGCGGTTTCGCTTAGTAATATATTTTGGTTGCGTTGATAAGCATTTGTTTTTTGAGCATCAACATGCACAATTATTTTCCCATTAAATACTGCAGTTGATTCGTCTTTTAAAATGCCTTTGTACTTTTCATCGCTATAGCAATTTGGACTGGCATGATCTACACGAGTATGGTTGTCGATGTGATTATTTTTTTCGGTCAAATAAAATCCATACAAAAGACTATTGCAATTCTCTCCATTCATATAAAAATGAAGATTGTTTCTAATTAAAGCACCATCAAGTGTTAGTGTAACCTGATTGATATTGCTGCTTGTATTTTGAAAAAATTGAGTAAAATTATTCTGATAACTTTCGCCACATTGCTGTTGAATTTTATAATGCTCAACCTTGGCATTCTCATCAACAAAAATTTCGTTTACAACATTTGTAAAAGATGCATTAATGCCTGTAGATAAATAATTTTCAATAATTTGAACCGAAGAATTTTTTTCGACTAGTATTAAATTTCTTGGTTGACTTAGTACGTTAAATTCGGTTGCATCTACAATGTTTGTTATCAAAATCGGATGTTCAACTTTTTGGTTTATTGGAACATAAACAAAAACTCCATCATTCAACAATGCTGTATTCATCGCATTCAATCCTTCGCCTTCAATTTTTGCATATTTGCCAAAATGCTTTTCCAAATGGACCGAATTGTTTTTTCGTTCTGTTTCTAAATTGGAAATAATTATTGATTTATCGTTTTCAATAATATTCGATAAGTCATTATAAAATCTACCATTTATAAAAACCAAATGATTAGCTTTAATAGCATTTAAACTGTTTTCATTAAGTAATTTTTTTGCATTATTCGAAATGTCAGAACTGCTGTTAAAAGACAGTGAAGAAATATTTCTAAGGTTTGTATATTTCCATTCTTCATTTTTAATATTGGGCAAGCCAGTTTTTTCAAATTCGGCTATTGCTTTATGCCGCAATTGCGCAAAAATTTCACTTGAATCATTATTTTCATGAGCCAAATATTTTCGAAAATCGTGTTGTATTTGTTCTTGTAAATTCATTAATTATTTACTTGTTCAACTTCATTCTTTATCCAATCGTATCCTTTTTCTTCCAACTCAAGTGCAAGACTTTTGTCGCCACTTTTTACAATTCTTCCTTTGTACAATACATGCACAAAATCTGGAATTATATAATCCAACAATCTTTGGTAGTGAGTAATTACTACAAATGCATTGTCTTTGTTTCTTAATTTATTTACGCCTTCAGAAACCAATCGAAGCGCATCAATATCTAATCCCGAATCGGTTTCATCCAAAATAGCTAAAGTTGGTTCAAGCATTGCCATTTGAAAAATTTCGTTGCGTTTTTTCTCGCCACCGCTAAATCCTTCATTTAAACTTCTCGATGTCAAACTCTTGTCCATTTTAATGAGTTCCATTTTTTCGCGCATTGTTTTTAAAAAGTCGGTAGCTTCAATAGGTTCAAGCCCATTGTATTTTCTTCTTTCGTTTATGGCAGTCCGCAAAAAATTGATGCTACTAACTCCTGGAATTTCTATCGGATATTGAAATGCCAAAAATACGCCTTCGCACGCCCTTGCTTCAGGCGACATTTCCAATATATTTTTACCGTTAAATGTAATTGAACCAGCTGTTACTTGATATTCTTGTCTTCCTGCAATTATTGCCGACAAAGTGCTTTTTCCGCTTCCATTTGGGCCCATAATGGCGTGTATTTCTCCGGCTTTTACTTCTAAGTTAATTCCGTTAAGAATTTGTTTGCCTTCTATTTCAGCTTGTAGATTTTTTATTGATAACATTCTTTTTTTTACTTAATAAAACAAATGGCAAAATGCCAAAAAACTAATTCTTTTTATCCTACCGAACCTTCTAAACTTACTGCTAATAACTTTTGCGCTTCAACTGCAAATTCCATAGGCAATTGGTTTAATACTTCGCGACAAAACCCATTAACGATTAATCCAATTGCAACATCTGTTGGTATTCCTCTTTGATTGCAATAAAACAATTGATCTTCGCCAATTTTACTTGTGCTTGCTTCGTGCTCAAGTGTCGCAGTTTTATTATTTACTTCTATGTAAGGAAATGTATGAGCACCACATTTGTTGCCAATTAACATGCTGTCGCATTGTGTATGATTGCGGGCATTAAGTGCCTTTTTATTTATTTTTACTAATCCTCGATATGAGTTGTGAGATTTGCCAGCAGAGATTCCTTTGCTAACTATACGGCTGCGACTGTTTTTCCCAATGTGAATCATTTTGGTTCCTGTGTCTGCAATTTGTGCGTTATTCGTTACAGCTACAGAGAAAAACTCGCCTGTTGAGTTTTCTCCTTTTAGAATGCAACTTGGATATTTCCATGTAATTGCACTGCCCGTTTCTACTTGAGTCCAGCTAATTTTCGAATTTTTTCCTTCGCAACTTCCACGTTTAGTAACAAAATTAAAAATTCCTCCTTTGCCATTTTTATCTCCTGGATACCAGTTTTGAACTGTGCTGTATTTTATTTCTGCATTGTCGTGTGTTACCAATTCAACTACGGCAGCGTGCAATTGGTTTTCATCGCGCTTTGGTGCAGTACATCCTTCTAAATAACTAACATAAGAATCATCGTCAGCAATAATTAAAGTTCGTTCAAATTGACCTGTATTTTCAGCGTTTATTCTGAAGTAGGTTGAAAGCTCCATCGGGCAACGAACTCCTTTAGGAATATATACAAACGATCCATCGCTAAATACAGCAGCATTTAATGCGGCAAAATAATTGTCTGTATATGGAACAACCGATCCAAGGTATTTTTTTACTAATTCAGGATGTTCTTTTACCGCTTCGCTAACACTACAAAAGATAATTCCTTTTTCTTTGAGTTGATCTTTAAATGTGGTTGCAATTGAAACCGAATCAAACACTGCATCAACCGCAACGCCTGAAAGACGTTTTTGTTCTTGAAGACTAATTCCTAGTTTTTCAAAAGTTTTTAAAAGCTCTGGATCAACCTGATCAAGACTATCTAATTGAATTTTTTGTTTTGGAGCAGCGTAATAAATTATGTCCTGGTAATTTATTTGTGGATAGTTGAAATTTTGCCAATTTGGCTCTTCCATTTTTAGCCAATGGCGGTATGCTTTCAAGCGCCAATTGAGCATCCATTCTGGTTCGTTTTTTTTGTCTGAAATAAACCGTACTATATCCTCACTCAGTCCTTTTGGGGCTGTCTCCATTTCAATGTCAGTAGTAAACCCATACTTGTATTCTTGGCTAACTACTTGATCTATAATATCAACTTCAGTTTCTTTAGACATATTTTACTTTCTTTTGACTTGAAAATAACGAACAAAAATAAGCAATTTTTGCACTAATTTGTAATTAGTCTAAATAAAAGGGATTGATATATATTAGTTCATGAAACAGATGATTTTGCAAGAAAATTGAAGTTGTAAATGCATAAAAGTGTTTTAGGAAATAGATGAATCATTTTGCATTAATTTGCAGTCTTAATAAAATTTAAAGAACTAAAACCAAACAAATGAAAAACGTATTGTTTACTTCAATTAGAATTTGCCTTATAACAGTTTTATTTATTCCAATTAAAATTTCAGCTCAAAAACAAAATATTTCCTTGGAAGATATTTGGTTGAAAAATACTTTTGCAACAAAAGGAGTTTCTGGATTTACATCCTTAAAAGATGGAAAGTATTATTGTGAATTAGATTCAGTACAAAATTTAATTCGATATGAATTTTCGACTGGAAATGCAATGGATACACTTGTTAAACAGATTGAACTAAAAAACAATCAAGGAAAGGAAATAGATTTTTCGAATTTCGCATTTAGTGACGATGAGAATAAAATATTGATAACAACAGAACACGAGCAGATATACAGACATTCATCTCGTTCTTTGTTTTTTGTTTTTGATTTGAAAAAACGAAAATTGTTTCAGCCAATTAACGAAAAAGTTAGATATCCAAATTTTTCGCCCGATGGAACTAAGGTAGCTTACATTAAAGAGAACGATTTGTTTTACTACGATTTGTTTTTACAAAAAGAAGAACGCATCACCAAAGATGGCAAAACGAATAGCATAATAAATGGTGCAACGGATTGGGTTTACGAAGAAGAATTTGCAATTTATAAAGCGTTTTTTTGGAGTTTGGGAAGCGATAAAATTGCTTTTTATCGCTTTGATGAAAGCAATGTAAAAGAATTTGAAATGACAATGTATGGCAAGCTTTATCCTGAACAATCTAAATTTAAATATCCAAAAGCCGGAGAAGACAATTCGGTATTAAATATTTTTGTGTATGATTTGCGAAGTCAGCTTTTAGCAGGCATGGATATTGGAAAAGTGTCCGATATTTATATTCCAAGAATTAAATGGACGAATGATAATAACACGCTTTGCATTACACGATTAAATAGAATTCAAAACAAATTGGAGTTGTTGCTTGCCGATGCAAATACCGGAATATCAAAAATTATTTATACCGAAGAAAACACATATTACATCGATATAAATGATGTTACGTTTTTACAAAAAAATAAAGGATTTTTAATTCAAAGTGAACGTGATGGTAGAAATCAAATTTATCAATACAATATGAATGGAAAATTGATAAATCAAATAACAAAAGGGAATTTTGATGTAGCAGATTTTTATGGAATTGACGAAAAAAGCAAAACGATTTTTTTCTCTTCTTTCGAAACGAATCCTTACGAAAGATATGTTTATTCAATTGGAATGAAAGGAACTAATAAGAAGAAATTAACTGTAAAGAGAGGTTGGAATAGCGCAACTTTCAATTCGGATTTTACTTATTTTTTGAATGTAAATTCTAACATTAATACACCTTCCTATTACAGTTTGTATGATAAGCTAGGAAAAGAAATCAGAGTATTGGAAACCAATCAAAAAGCAATAGAAAAATTGCAAAAGTTTACTATTTCAAATGCAGAATTTAACACAATCAAAACTAGCGAAGGGTTGAGTTTGTTTTCATGGATTATTAAACCAATAAATTTTGATTCAACCAAAAAATATCCAGTACTTATGTATGTTTATGGTGGGCCTGGATCTCAAACTGTAATTGACAGATGGGGAGGATCAAATTATCTTTGGTATCAAATGTTGGCCCAAAAAGGGTATATCATAATTTCGGTAGATAATAGAGGAACAGGATTCCGTGGCGAAGAATTTAAAAAATGCACTTATCTGCAATTGGGAAAATATGAAACGGAAGATCAAATTGCTGCAGCAAAAGAAATTGCAAAACTGCCGTATGTTGATGCAAATAGAATTGGAATTTGGGGTTGGAGTTATGGTGGTTATATGAGTTCGTTATGCATAAGCAAAGGTGCCGATGTTTTTAAAACGGCAATTGCAGTTGCGCCTGTTACAAACTGGCGTTTTTATGATAATATATATACCGAACGATACATGCGAACTCCTCAAGAAAATGGAAAGAATTATGACATGAATTCTCCGATTAATCATGTCGAAAAAATTAAAGGAAATTATTTAATAATTCATGGAACAGCAGATGACAATGTGCACTTTCAGAACACAGTTGAAATGATTGATGCAATGAGTAATAAAGGGATTAAATACGATTCGGAATTTTATCCAAATAAAAATCACGGCATTGGAGGAAGAAAAACAAGATTGCATTTGTACGAACGAATGACAAACTTTTTGTTAGAGAATTTATAATTGTTTTTGCCTTCTAAAAACAAATAAAATATATGC
Source organism: Chitinophaga pinensis (assembly GCA_945861965.1). GTDB lineage: Bacteria > Bacteroidota > Bacteroidia > UKL13-3 > UKL13-3 > CAMAWM01. Next base: position 55,414 of record CAMAWM010000013.1, read on the forward strand.
GATTGTTCCAATTGTAATGGTAAACAGAGTTTGAAATCCGTGAATAATAATTGCTAGTGCATTTCCTGTTATCAAACTTAATCCCATCAAATTTAAAGTATACGAAACGGCATTGTGATAAACTCCTGCCGAACCGGCTTGGACAGGAATTGTGCGCGCAAAAGTGCCAATTAACATTACTTGAAATGCTTTGTAAAAACTAAGTGAGGACGAATCTGTAAATGTAAAAAACCACAAGTAAGTCATTAAATAATAGCAAAACCAAATAAGTATGGTATAAAATGAAAACCTTGAAATGTGTTTAATTTTCAGTAATTTTTTGAATGAAGAAATGAAACCACTTATCCAAAGTGAAACGATATTCTTCTTCTTTAGTAGTTTTATTAAAATGCCAATTGCTACTAAAATACAAAGAAAAAATAACAGTAAAATAGTTGTAGAAAAATTTATTTTACTTGCTTTTTTTGCGAATTGTATTACAACATCTGAATGTTGATAGGTTTCTGAAAATAGCGCAACAACGGTTAAAATTCCAAGACAAAATAAATCTGCAGTTCGTTCAAAAACAATGGTTGCTAAACTTTCATTTATAGCAACTTTGTCCCTTCGTTTTAATACAATTGCCCTAATAATTTCGCCAAATCTTGGAACTGCGAAATTCACTAAATAACATAAACTTAAAGCAATGAACTGATTGCTTTTTTTTACTGGAATTTCAAGTGAATTCAATAAAATATTCCAGCGTTGTATTCTGAAAAAGTAAACTAATAATGAGATTAATAGAACAGGAAATGCAATGTAATAGTTTCCTGATTTTAGTTTTTCAATCAGTTCGTTTAAATTAATATTTTTAAAACAATGCCTTACTAAAAAATACCCAACTAAAAGAAATAAAACATATTGAATAAATATAGTAGTTTTTGATTTGAACATAAATTATTTAACCTTATAGATGAGCAATCGATTGTTTATGCCCTCAGTAAGTAAAAACAACTCATTTGAGTAAGACAGTTTGCCGAAAGTGAAATAATTCAATCCTTTTACAGGAAATGAATTAACATCAATTCTGTCTTTATTTTGCAGATAAATTTTCCCTGAGATTTTATTTAAATAAGCAATGTGAGCTTCGTTTTTTATGTAAACTAAATTTGCTTGATGAACAGAAGAGTCGCTTAAACCAAAATCAGATTTCAAAGTCCCTTTTTCATTATAAACTTTTATTTCATCGTTTTGATTTACAAAAAAACTATTCTCAACTTCATTTTCTGGTTTATAAAGTTCAATTGTATTTGATGGAAAATTTAATTTGGTTTGAACTGGTTTTTTATAAGTGAAGAAATCTTTTATAAATAGATTTCTTTTCGAATTGTTAAAATAAAAACGTAGCTGACCAGTATCAATTACAGCATGTGTGATGGAGCTAATTTCATTAGTGCTATCAAATTTCAAGTCTAAAAAATATTTCCCGTTCAAAGTGTAAAATTGAACTTTCCCTTTTGTATCTAAAGTGTAAATTATAGGTTTGTTGTCGAATGAAAATCCTTCGATTTTTTGTGTAACTGGATTCCATAAATTTTTAGGATTCCATCCATTCATTAATTTGCCGGAAATGCTATAACACCATATTTTTGATGATTTTGATGCAGCAAAAATATGATATGTTTTGTCATTATTAAAGTCAAATACATTGATTGAAAAATTTGTCCCAGTTGGAATTATGGCTGGAAATCCTTGCAAATTAATTCCTTTTTCATTGAGCAAATAAATCTGTGAAGCTGTATTAAAAAGGTATTGTATTTTGCCGTTTTTAAAAGCATCTACTTCGTAAATTTTGCTAATAATTTTTCCGTCAACTTTTATTTTCCATAAAATTTCACTTTCGTTATTTATTAAATAAAGTTGTTTTGATAAATCTTGAACAGCAATGGCTGTGTTGTTTTTCGATTCGTAATGAACAATCTGTGGAGCAATGACAAGTGAGGTATCAACTTTTATTTCAGCAAAAATTTCTGTTTTATTATGTTGTTCTGTATCGAACCAAATTTGACCATTGGTGATGTAATTTTTATTGTTGGTACTTGAAATTTGAAAAGAAAAATAGTTTGATTTTAAAAAACAAATTTTGTTTTGATTAAACGATTCCAAAAAATGTTCGGTTGAAATCTCATTTGCAAATCGAGAAAAATTAGTGCTATGAAAAAACAATTCAATATTTGAAACTGAGTTTAACGACTTTATGTGTTCGGAATAATGTTGGTTTTTAATCAGTTTGTCATTTGCATTTGCACGAGTGGTAAAGTCTTTTAACGCTAATTGGTTGTTTGCAAACAATATATAATTGTCCCAAATTACAGCATAATTTGCTTCCACGCCATTTAAATAATCTCCCCAAAAATTATCCAAATATTTTCCCAAGCTGATTTTATAAACTTGAGTTTCTAAGTTAATAGAATCTTTATTTTTTAATGAATCTATTTCTGCAATTGATAAAATAGTTTCTAAAGCATTTTTTCTGTTTTTTATTTTTGTAACAACAATAAAACTACTATCAAAACTTAACTCGTGGTTGTAAATCGAAATCTTGGCAATTTCATTAGCGAAAATTGATTTAAGTTTAGTCTGTAATTCAGGTGTTTTTTTTACTTTGTTAATGCTATCCTTATATGTTTTATCTACTCCAGTTAGGGAATTCATTTTATAATATTCTTGCAAATTTTTCTCGAACACTTCCATGTTGTCACAAGCAATTCCTGCATAAAAAGCGGTATTGGACGGTAATTGTTTTTTAATCAAATGTTCAATAGGTAAAGTTCCTGTGAAGAGATCAGCAAATTGAAAAATCGAATCGTGTGTAATACTAACACCTTTAAGATCTATCGAATTGTTGCTTAATGTTACACCTAACACACTCCAATTAGCAATATTGCTAATTGTTTGTAATTGGGTTTTGTATTCATCTTTTAAATTAATTCCAAGTAATTTTGGTAGTATTTTAAAGTTTAAATACAAATTTGCATCGCCCATACTTTTTACAAAGTCAACTTTATTTAATTCGCTTTGTTCATACGCTTGATGTCTCTTTAATTTAAATAATGTTTCTTCGACCAAAGCGCCATTTTCAGAAATAATATACAATTTATTTTTGTAGGCAATACTGAAACTTTTTTTAGTTTTAAAGTCAGTAAAATCATAAATTGTTTCCCCATCAAATTTGCGTTTGTATTTTTGAAAACGATTGGGATACATTTCAAAAATCCAATTGATTGAATTCTCAATTTCTAAACTTTCTTTTGTTTCTACAACTAGCAAAATATCAATACTTCCATTGCTAAATGGGTGAAGCGATAAAACGGTATTGCACTCGTTTTTCAATCTGTTGAAATTCTCATTCAGACTAAGTAAACTATCTAAATATCGTATGCTGTTTTCTGTTTTTGAAATGGCGTTTTCACTTAACATTTGCCGCCAAAAAGTTGTTTGTGAAAGCAATTTGAAATTAAGTGATAGTTTATTGCACTCAATCGCAATGGCTGTGTTTTCAGGAAGAACATTAATTGCCTTCACGGTTCGCGTATTGATATTTAGAAAGTAAAAGGTAACGACAAACGAAATTGTTAAAATTGAGGTTAAAACAATTCCAGTTACTAGGTTGCGACTCATGCAGTTAAAATATTGATTTCAAAAATAATTGGCTTTTTACGTTAAAAGTTTGTTATTTGTTCACACAATCAGATTATAAAACAACAAACAATACAAATTTATTTATGAAACAAGACACACTCATTTTTGCCAAAATTGGATTTATTTTATGTGCATTAAGCGTATTGTTTAACGCTGTCGGAACGCATCTTTTAAAAGAATTTATTGGTACTGAAAACATTGATGAATATATATCTGGAACCAATATTTTGTTTTTTCAT
>CAMAWM010000014.1 GCA_945861965.1 Chitinophaga pinensis
TTACTGGCAAATTCAAGTTGCCTTCTGTGGCTACATTGTAACTTATCATTCCGTTTTCTGAAAGTGGGACTGCTTTTCCATTAATATAAAGCTGACTATTTATTACTTTTAAACTATCGCCCGGAATTCCAACACATCTTTTGATGTAATTATCGCGTTTATCAATTGGTCTTTGTTCGTTTGCAACATCCAAAGGATTCAATCCACTTCGCGATGGATAATTAAAAACAACTACATCGCCATTTTTAATTTTCTGAAATGCAGGCATTCTAAAATAGGGCATTTGCATCCAATCTAAATAAGACGCTGTGCTATCAACCATTGGAAGTTGATTGTGAGCAAAGGGGAATGTAATGCTTGTAATGGGAAGTCGGTTTCCATAATTCGCTTTGCTTACAAAAAGAAAATCTCCAATAAGCAAAGATTTTTCCATTGAAGATGTAGGAATTGTATACGCTTCAATAAAATATCCGCGAATAACTGTAGCGGCAATTGTTGCAAACCACAAAGCATCGCTCCATTCAAATACTGCTCTTTCGCTTGGGTTTTTTAAAAAATTTAATATATATAAAAATGCCCAGATAATTGGTGAGATAGCAAAAGCAAACAATCGTGTGAAATATCCAAATATGATTGCAATTCCGTACAAACAATTAAACAATGCCAATACAAACGATGCTCCAGCGCTGATGTAAAGAAGCATTGCAATTACATTTACAACACACCAAGCAGCAATAAAAATCCATTGCTTACGACTGAATGATTTTGGACTGCGATAAAAAAATTTGAACATTGATTTTAAATCCATAATTGAATTGAGCTTGTTATAAATGTTGGTAGGAATTAATCCGTTTTAACTTGATTGCGAAATAACGAAATTGATACTTTTTTGTTGCAAAATAATTATAAATGATGTGTGAATAGAAAGTAAACTACAGCTGAAGTATATCGTCCATTGTGTAAATACCTTTTTTATCCAATATCCATTCTGCAGCCAACAAAGCTCCTTTTGCAAATCCATAACGACTTTTTGCATCGTGTGTAATCGACATACTATCAATAACGCTTTCGTATCGCACAGTGTGAATTCCTGTAACATCGCCTTCGCGCATACTTTCAATTAATAATTCATTGGGTTTTACACTTTGCGAAGCTTGCTTGCTGTCAAAAATTAATCTGTCTTTAATTTTATCCTTTCGCTGATTATCCTTTAAAATATGTTTGGCTAATGTAAGTGCGGTTCCACTTGGATGGTCTTTTTTCTGAGTGTGATGAATTTCTTCAATCATCACATCGTAATCAGAATAATTAGCCATCATGCCAGACAGTATTTTATTTAATTTATAAAAAATATTTACGCCAATGCTAAAATTTGTTGAATGTACCAGACTTTGATTTTCATTCAAACATTTTTCTTTAATCAAATCAAACTGATCGTACCAACCTGTAGTGCCAACTACAATAGGAACTTTGGCTTCGAAACATTTTAAAATATTATCAACTGCCGCAGTTGGCATGCTGAAATCAATTGCTACATCTACATTTTGAAGACTTACAGGTAAGAAATCAAATGCATTGTTTAAATCAACACGGTATACAATTTCATGATTTTTAACTTCGGCAATCTTCTCAATAGCTTTGCCCATTTTACCATAACCAAGTAACGCAATTTTCATTTTAGCCTAGTGGTAGCTTAAGGCACAAAGTAAGGTTATTTATATTGAAAAGCTGAATATTTTATTATTATTAAAAATGTATGGAAATAGTTCCACCAACAAAGGTTCGTCCATACGCAGGAATCACTTGCGGAAAATAATTTACACTCACAGATTCATTTACATTAAACTCATATAAATGTGCATCAACTGCTGCATCCAAAACTTGCAATGCATACAATCCAAAAATTCCGACAAATGAAAGGTCTCTTGATTCTCGATAACTTTCGCGTATGTTTAACAAAAGTGAAACCGGATATTGTTCAAGTTCTGCATCACCAGTTGGCAATCCTGCGCGTTTATTTATCACAGCATGTCTAAATCTATCGTACTCTGTTTGGTAAAACGAAACCGAATAAACCAATGCAGCGAAACCACCATAAATGATTGGCACTTTCCAATGTTTCTTGTTGTAGATTTGTCCTGATCCGGGTAAAAAAATGGCTAAATAAGTTGCTTTTTTTGCAGAGTGTAAAACTGTATCAACGTTTTGTTTTTTAATGTTTTGAGCATTTCCTGTTTCAGAGAAACACAAAATACAAATTGCAAAAACAATATGAAAAATTTTAACTCTCATAAAAAACTAAACTAGGTTTCTGTTGCTGAAGAATAATTTACATCAATTCTAAAATTCTGTTTAAATCTTGTTGCGATTTAAATGAAATATTTATTGCTCCACGACCTTTTGCGTCTGCAGAAATTTTAATCTTACTGTTATATTTCTGTGTCAATTTATTTTGCAATTGAAAAACAGTATCAGACAAATAAACTTTGTTGTTTGATTTCTTTTTTATTTCCGATGTTGAAGAACTTTGCTTTGCTCGTTCGGCTGCTTGTCTTACTAATGTTTCAACTTGTCTAACCGATAAATCATTTGCAATCATTTGATTGAATAAATAATGTTGCTCATCGGCATCTTCAATATTTATGATTGCTCGGGCATGTCCCATTGATATTTTATCATCGCGCAATGCCACTTGAATCATATCAGGCAATTTCAATAATCTTAAATAATTATTAACTGTGCTCCTATTTTTTCCAACACGCTCGCCAAGTTCTTCCTGACTAATATTGCATTCTTCTAACAATCGTTTATAACTGAATGAAACTTCAATTGCATTTAATTCTTCGCGTTGAATGTTTTCAATTAATGCCATTTCCAACATTCCCTGATCGTCTGCAATTCTGATGTAAGCAGGAATGTTTGTTAATCCAGCAATGCGTGATGCACGAGTTCTTCTTTCGCCTGAAATTATTTGGTATCTGTCGTAACCAATTTTTCTAACCGTAATGGGTTGAATAACTCCATGCGCTTTTATACTTTTTGCCAATCCATTTAATTCTTCTTCTTTAAATTCAGTTCTTGGTTGAAATGGATTTGCTTCTATTTGCGAAATAGGAATTTCACTAATATTATTTATTGGCCTTATTTCCGATGAAGTAATATCTGTTGATGCATTCTCAAGCAATGCGCTCAATCCACGTCCTAATGCATTTCGTCTTTGATTGCTCATTTTTTTTTGATTAATTCATTGATTGTGGAATAAAATTCATGCCCGCTTCGTGTTCAATCAAACCATTTTTTTGCAATAGTTCTTTGGCAAGATTTAAATAATTGATAGCGCCTCTAGATTCTGCATCATGTGTAATGACTGGCTTTCCAAATCCTGGAGCTTCGCTAAGTTTTGTATTGCGTTGTATGATGGTATCAAAAACCAATTGTTGGAAATGCGTTTTTACTTCTTCAACAACTTGATTGCTTAATCGTAAACGCATATCGTACATGGTTAATAACAATCCTTCAATTTGCAATTCGGTATTCAAATTTTGTTGGATAATTTTTACGGTGTTTAGTAATTTTCCTAATCCTTCTAAAGCAAAATATTCGCATTGAACAGGAATAATAACTGAATGACTTGCTACCAAAGCGTTGGTTGTAATTAATCCAAGCGATGGCGAACAATCAATAATAATGAAATCGTAATTTTTGCTCAATTTTTCTAAAGCATGTTTCATTATTCTTTCACGATTGGGTAAATTGATAAGTTCAATCTCTGCTCCTACCAAATCAATATTGGAAGGCATAATATCCAAATGTTCGAATTCAGTTTTTAGCACAGCATCTTTTGCCGGTATTTCATTAATAATAACTTCATACAATCCTGTGCGAATATTTCTTGGATCAAAACCGGTACCCGATGTAGAATTTGCCTGAGGATCTGCGTCAACAAGCAATGTTTTAAACTCAAGTACAGCCAAACTTGCTGCTAAATTTATAGCAGTTGTGGTTTTTCCAACGCCACCTTTTTGGTTTACAATCGAAATTATTTTTGCCATAATTAATTTTTCTCTATTTTTTTATCAATGAAATTATGAAATGCTAATTCTTCAAATAAAACCAAAGATGAATTCAAATAATCAACCTTGTTTCAACATAGGTGTTAATTAGTTTTAAGTTTGATTAATAAGGAAATGGAATTTTGTATTTGGAAATATGTCAAACTATATTTTTATCCTTTAAAATTGAAAAACCCCCTAGAATTCGTGTTTCTAAGGGGTTAAACTGTATGAGTGAATTAGAAAAAAGTATTATTGCCTGATATTTGCAAACATTAAGCCAATACTATTTCCATTGGCGCCTTTTTTATTAATTCGCTGAAAATGTGATTGATTGATTTTAAAAAAATAATCTTACCCTTCCAATTAAACTAGATTATGTATTTAAATTGTACAATCTGTACACTTTATTTACTAATCATAACCTTAGAACTTTGAACTCTGTCTCCGGCAATTAGTTTTACAAAATACAAGCCCTTAGGATAATTGCTTACATTAATATTCCATGCGTTGTTTCCAGAATGAATATTTTTATTTTCCTCTAAAATTATTTTTCCTTGCACATCACATATCACAAGTTTGGCATCTGCTTGAATATCGTTTTGCGCAATAATATTCAACTCGTTTGTAGTTGGATTTGGATAAACCGTCAAACTCAATTGATTCGTTTTTACTATTTCATACGTTCCAGTGTTTCCTGAAACAACTATCGAATATTTTACAATTGAATCCATTAATGTCAAATTCATTGGCGATCCAAAAAGGATAATATGTCCATCAATTTCTAATTTAATATTGAGTGGAAAAGTTCCGCTAACAGTTGGTGTTCCATAAATTTTTGCGCAACCTGTTTTACCTCCTAAAATTTGACAATTAGAATTATGGCATCCATACGTTAATCCATTTGGCAAACCGGACATACTTGTTATTTTTAGTGTATCAACTGTTGCCGTTACAGGAGTCCCTGAAAATAAAATCTGTGTGTCTTTAACCATATGGTATTGAATTACCTGAGAATACGGAACACTCACGGTTCCTGTTGCAATGAATTCAGGTACAATTGCAGAATGAATCATAGTGTCCATCGACACATCGGCTGTACATGCCTGAGCAAATAATTTAAAATTTGAGTTTGCAATAAAGCAAATTGCTATTATTGCTGATAAGTAATTTTTTTTCATGATTGATTTGATTAAATATTATAAGCAAATAAAATCATTTTTTTTAGGAATGTTTTTACTTTCTGCTTTTTTTTTAAACGCTCAACAACAAATTGTAGTTTCTGGGACTATTTCTGACTCTGAAACGGGCGAAGCAATTGCGAACGTAATTGTTACATTGGACAAAACTTTTATCTCTCAAAGCAATTCAAGCGGGTATTACAAATTATTAGTAACTGAGAAAGAAATAAAGAACGAAGCCGAATTAAAATTAAATTTAGTAGGTTATGAAGCACTTAGCATTATCTTTTATAAAAGTAATGGCGCGGATCAAATCATCAATCTAAGTTTAAAAAAATCAAATACAATTCTTGATCAAGTTGTAGTAACTGCTGGCAGACGTGAAGAAAGTATCAAAACTGCAACGGTTTCAACCGAAATAATAAAACCCTATTTAATTGAGAATCGTGTTGTCACAAACATGGACAAATTAATTGACCAAGCTCCTGGTTTAAATGTGGTTGACGGGCAAGCAAACATTAGAGGTGGAAGCGGATGGAGTTATGGAACAGGCAGTCGTGTTTTGGTATTGTTAGACGATATGCCTTTTATTAGTGGCGATGCTGGACAAGTGCTATGGAAATTTCTACCGATCGAAAATGTTGCACAAGTTGAAATTATAAAAGGCGCTTCATCCGTATTATACGGAAGCAGTGCAATGAATGGAATTATTAATTTTAAAACCATTCAACCAGGCAAAAAACCAATAACTAATATTAATGTTTTTAGTGGCATTTATGACAAACCAGAACGCACTTCATTAAGATGGACAAATTCTATTTTGAAACAAGTTGGATTTAATATTTTTCACACAAAGAAAATAAACAACAACGATTTTGGTGTAACACTTTTTTATATAAAAGACGATGGCTACAGATTAGGAGAAAGCGATAACAGATTGCGAAGCAATTTCAATACTAAGTTCAGAAATAAAAAAATAAATGGATTGCAGTATGGATTAAACGGAGGAGTAATGTATAGCCGAAGCAATAGTTTTTTGCTATGGGAGGATTTTAAAAACGGATACACCGTATTGGATTCCCAAACCACAAAAACAAACTCAGGAAATTTTTATTTAGATCCCTATTTGCAATACTATAAAAACGGATTGAAGCACAATATTCGCACTAGATGGATGCATGTTTTCAATTCAATTGACAATCCAGACACTACTTACAATCAGGATAATTCTTTTTATTTTTTTTATGGCGATTATCAAATACAAAAAAATATTGTTGAGTTTAAAACAACGATTACACTTGGCGCAACTGGACAATATACCGAAAGCAATTCGCCCTTGTTTCAGGGGTTTAATACCAACAGCAATGCGGCAGCATATTTACAAATAGATAAAAAATTTGGAAAGAGAATTAATACAAGTACAGGCATTCGATACGAAAGATATTCAATTAATAAAGTGATAGAAAGCAAACCGGTTTTTAGATTTGGATTAAACCTTGAGCTTACAAAAAGCGCTTTTCTACGAACAAGTTTTGGACAAGGATTTCGCTTTCCGGCAATGGCGGAAAAATTTATTAAAACAAGCGTTGGATTGCTAAATATTTTTGCAAACGAAAATCTAAAATCCGAAAGCGGTTTTAATGCTGAGCTTGGTATAAAACAAGGATTTAAAATTAATAAGTTTTATGGCTTTATTGACGCTGCTTATTTTCATACCGAATACCAAAACATGATGGAATTTAATTTTGCTTTTTGGGGAAAAAGCGGAAACCTGGCAAACGACATGGGCTTTAAATCAGTAAATGTTGCAGACACACGAATAAGTGGTGTTGATATCGCATTAGGTACCGAAGGTGAAATTGGAAAAATTAAAACACAAATAATTGCAGGATATACCTACATGGTTCCAGTAAGTATTACTCCAAATACAGTTACTGCTGTTGACGGATTTAATCAAAATATTACATACCTTGGAAGCAGCAGCGATACCACAAGCGATTTTGTTTTAAAATATCGTTACCGACATATTGCAAAAATGGATTTGCAATTAAGCTACAATAAATTTTCATACGGAATTAGTTTCAGATACAATAGCTACATGGAAAACGTTGACAAGATTTTTGTTATGGATTTGGTTCCAGGATTTCCATTATTTCCAGGAATGAGAGAAGCACGAAACATGAATAAAAATGGCGATTGGATTTGGGATACACGCTTTTCTTACGCTTTAAGTGAAAAGTATAAAATTAATTTTGTTGTAAATAATTTATTCAACCACGAAATGATGACAAGGCCAGCAGATTTAAGAGCTCCCAGAATGTTTATGGTGCAAATGCAGATGAAATTTTAGTTGTGATTTAAAAAACAAATGCTATGAATTTAACTTACATATCAATAACACTGCTTTATTTTTTGCTTACACATTTAGTTTCAAAATACATTGGTTCGACTAGAAAAATTGGATACTACAAATCTGTATTTTGGTCAATCGTTTTAACTCCGATTATTGGTTTAATTATAATTTTAGCAAGTGCTAAACTTCATAAAAATTAATTCTACTAACTTATACTTCCCCACTTTTTTCCTTTTTGAAAATTCAATAAATAATTATTTAATACTCCATTTTCAGCGTTCTTAAGTTCTGGATCGTTATTCAAAATGTTTTGAGCAGCAACTCTTGCAATCGCAAGAATTTGTTGATCCTTTGTGATGTCTGCAATTCGCATATTTAAAATACCACTTTGAATAGTTCCTTCTAATTCTCCAGGGCCTCTTAATTTTAAATCAACCTCACTTATTTCAAATCCATCGTTGCTGTTGCACATTGTTTTAATTCTTAATCGGGCATCTGATGATAATTTAAAATCCGTCATCAATACACAATACGATTGATCGGCTCCTCTGCCAACTCTTCCTCGCAATTGATGCAATTGTGACAAGCCAAATTTTTCTGCGCTTTCTATTATCATCACGCTTGCATTGGGCACATCCACTCCTACTTCAATTACAGTTGTTGCAACTAAAATATTTGTACTTCCTTTAACAAATAATTTCATGGAATCTTCTTTTTCATTTGCTTTCATTTTTCCATGAACCATGCTAACAAAATATTTTGGTGCAGGAAATTCTATACAAATATTATCGTATCCATCATTCAGATTTTTATAACTCATGGTTTCACTTTCTTCTATCAAAGGATAAACCACATAAATTTGCCTTCCTTTTGAAATCTGATCTCTTATAAAACCATTAATTGCCAATCTGTTTGAATCGTATTTATGAATGGTTTGAATCGGCTTTCTGCCCTTAGGCAATTCATCAATCACAGAAGTATCCAAATCTCCGTAAAGTGTCATTGCAAGTGTTCGTGGAATTGGAGTTGCAGTCATTACTAAAACATGAGGTGCAAATTTATTTTTACTCCAAAGTTTTGATCGTTGTTCAACTCCAAATCGATGTTGTTCATCAATTATTGCAATTCCCAAATTTTGAAATTCAACATCGTTTTCTATCAATGCATGAGTGCCAATTAAAATATGTATTTCGCCCGATTGCAATAATTTTAATATTTCGTTTCGGTCTTTTTTCTTTGTATTTCCGGTAAGCAATGCAACACGAATCGGCAAATCATTTATTAATTTTAGCACTGTATTGTAATGTTGTTTGGCTAATATTTCAGTTGGCGCCATCATGCATGCTTGGTAATTATTATCCAATGCCATCAATATACTCATCAAGGCGACAACGGTTTTTCCACTTCCAACATCGCCTTGCAAAAGTCTATTCATTTGCTTTCCGCTTTTCATATCAACTCTAATTTCTTTCAGCACTCTTTTTTGAGCTGATGTTAATTCAAACGGTAGTTTATCCTTGTAAAATACATTGAACAATTCTCCAATTTTTTCGATTTTTATTCCATTAAAAATCGTATGGCGTTTCATTTTATATTTCAACAATCGCAGTTGAGTAAAAAACAATTCTTCAAATTTCAATCGCTGCTCGGCTTCATTTAATTTCTGCTTGTTTGTAGGAAAATGAATTTGTTTAAGCGCATCATTTCTATTCAGCAATTTGTATTCTTTTAGTAACGATTCAGGCAAATTTTCTTCAATAAAAAATCTCGAATCATTAATCAAAGCATTGCTAAGTCGCATGATTGCTTTTGTATCCAATCCTCGTTTTTTTGCCTTTTCACTTGCATTGTAAAATGGCATGATGTGTAGATACAACTTCCCCTGCGCATCAATTGTTTCATCTATTGTAGGATGAACAATGTTGTACGATTTATTAAACTCAGAGGGCTTGCCAAAAACCAAATATTCTTTTCCTGGCTTAATTGATTCTTTAATCCATTTCGCACCTTGAAACCATATCAATTCTATTGTTCCGCTCTCGTCTTTTAATTCAGTAATTAATCGCTGTGCTTTTCCAATTCCAATAGTTTTGAATTTCGAGATCGCACCTTTCAATTGAACATACACATTCTCATCAGCAATCTCTGCTATTTTATAAATTTTACTTCTATCAACATGACGATACGGAAAATGAAACAACAAATCATTGAAGGTAAAAATATCAAATTCCTTTTGCAATAATTCAGCACGTGCAGCTCCAACGCCTTTTAAAAATTCTATTTTGCTTGATAGGAAATTATTCATAACAACTATTTGGAATTCCTTACAAATTAAGCAAACAAATTAATTAGTCTTTTTTTTCTAAAACCGGCAACACTTTACCATTTGTATCGGCATACAATTCAATTTCGGAAAATACAATCCGAGCAATTCCATCTTCAAACGGGCTTACATAATCATAATCCAATTGCAAGATAAGTCGTCCCGTTTTATCTATTGCACCCCATTTTTTATTTTTCATAACTGGACATAATCCATCGTTAAAAAAAGCAACGTTGTCGTAATAAGGTTGCATTTGAGTTTCTCCTTTTGTATTTATAAAACTCCATTTTTTGCCTATTAAAACTGCAGCCAAACCTTCTCCAAAAGGTCTTACATCATCGTAAATTGCTTCAATTTTTATTGCTCCTTCTTTGTCTATAAATCCATATTTATTATTTGCTATAAATGCAGCAAAGCCATTATTGAACATCGTTGAATATTCAAACTTTATTGCAATTACTTCTTCTCCTTTAGTGTTTATGTAACCAAATTTACCTGCTTTTTCAACTACTGCCAATCCTTCGCTAAAACTACTTAGATTAGAATAATTTGGATTTAAAATTTCATTCCCCATTGAATTTATCAACCCAAATTTTGAATTTATTTTTACTCTCGCTACTTCCTCAAACATATCTTCTGCATCATCGTAAATAAAACTGCAAATACTGTCTCCATTTTTATTTATGTATCCAAATCGATAAGCAATTCTTGAAATCTCCATTCCAAATTTTTGTTCGATGTAATCTATTTTTTTAGCAATTCGAGCAATGCCATTGTAAAACGGATGCGCCTCATAAAATTCTCTGGAAAGCGAGATTGTTTTTTCTGCTTTATTGTTCAAATAAAATTTGTTTTGTTTGAAATCTGTAACAGCACACAATCCTTCAGAAAACTTACCAATAAACTGGTACAAGCCCGTATCAATCGCACGATTCTCGTTCACATCAATCAGACATGGTTGTAAATTTAATGCTACAACAGCAAACCCATCGCTAAACTCATCGGCAAAATCAAACTTTGGCGAAATGATCATTTTGCCTTCGGTATTCATATACCCAAAAAGCCCTTTTATTTTTACTGGATATAATTTTTGGGCGGAAATATTTAAACTAAAGAAAATGCAAACGAAAATTAAAAGTGTTTTATTCATGCCGTAAAAATAATTTGAATGACATATCATTTCATCATAAAATATCAACAATATATTTTTAGGAAAATAATTGATTAATAAAAATACAAAAACGCAATTGGTTTAAATCCCAACTTATTTTATTGCGCCAATTTCTACAATTTCAAAATCCGTTGTTTTGATGTTTTTCAACTGATTCAATTCATCATTATCCCAGCGTTCATCGGGCGCTCCGCTAATAAATAAATCACTTCCAATATCTGCCAATATCAAACCGTATTTTTTCATGGCACTCAGAATTACTTTATTATTGGTTGAAAAACCACTTATATCAAACGAAGCTTTTAAACGCATTCGAGCGCCCATCGGCAATGAATAATTGATCAATCCCGTTCCGTTTACTTTATGTCTTGCCGGATTTACATATCCTTTGTAAACATGTGCTTTGGCAAGTGTGAATCTAATTGCGTGATTGATATTTCCAGAAACAACTTCATCGTAACGAATCAAACATGGAAGAATAGGCAACCCTGCAGCATCTGCTGATGTCCAAGTTTCAGTTCTGTAAAAATTAGTATTCATGTCGAAAACCGCTCCACACGAAGCAGACCAACCAGCACCACTGTTTTTTGAAGCATTGTACAATTCATACAATTTATTGTTTTCAACATCACAAACCAACACATGACTATCGCCATTTCCATTTCCTTCAATAGCCGCATCGTCTGGAATTGGAAAAGGTCCTTGATCGCTTTCGCTTCCGTAATTCCCATCGTAGCTATTTGCACGGTAAGTAATCGGTACTTTCAATTGACTTCCGCAAACTGCAGAAAAAGGAATTCCTATTGGCGCTCCATTCCACAATCCACTTCCAAAATCAGGATGCATGCTATAAACTCCAATTGCAGAAATAATATTGGTTGAGTTTGCATCAATTGGCGAAGAACTAATATCAGTATTTAAAGGATAATCAAGAGGGAATTTTTGATTTTTTTCAATTGCAGCACGCGATTGAAAACCTGTACAACTATTCTGAGGATTTTTTTCTTCTGTAGCTTTATCGCATGACGATAAAAGGTTTAAAAGAATAAAAAGATACATGTAATTTTTCATTGTGTAATTTTCTTATTTGATAAATTAAATCCTATTATGCTTCTTTCATAAAATCATACTCGTATTTAGTTGGCGGCACAAAAGTTTCTTTGATTGTTCGCAATGAAACCCATCGCAACAAATTAATCATTGAACCTGCTTTATCGTTTGTTCCACTTGCTCTTGCACCTCCAAATGGTTGCTGACCAACTACAGCGCCTGATGGTTTATCGTTGATATAAAAATTTCCGGCCGAATTGCGCAATTTCCAAGTTGCTGTTTCAATTGCATATCTGTCTTGAGCAATGATTGCACCTGTTAATGCGTATTCCGATGTGGAATTTACAATATCCAAAGTTTCATCAAATTTATTTTCATCGTACACATAAATAGTAAGAACTGGACCAAATAATTCTTCGCACATGGTTACATATTTCGGATTTTGAGTAACAATAATTGTAGGATTTATAAACCACCCTTTTGACTTATCGTAAGTGCCTCCAACTAATATTTCGCAACTTGAATCTTTTTTTGCCTCTTCAATATAATTCGCCAATTTATCAAAAGATTTTTCATCAATTACTGCATTCACAAAATTGCGAAAATCTTCTACCGGCCCAACATTAAATGCGCTAACTTCTTTCACAAGTTTTGATTTTAATTCATTCCAAATATTTGATGGAATATACGCTCGGCTTGCAGCCGAACATTTTTGCCCTTGGTATTCAAAAGCTCCGCGAAGTAAAGCTGTAGCAACAATATCTACATCAGCTGATCGATGCGCAATGACAAAATCTTTTCCTCCAGTTTCGCCAACAATTCTTGGATACGTTTTATATTTATGAATGTTGTTGCCGATAGATTTCCATATACTTTGAAACACAGAAGTAGAACCTGTAAAATGTATTCCTGCAAAATCTGCATGGTTAAATATAATGTCTGCCGCTATTGGTCCACTTGGATAAATTAAATTAATTACGCCATTTGGAACTCCAGCTTTTTTAAAAATTTCCATCAATACATTGGCTGCATAAACTTGTGTATTGCTGGGTTTCCATACAACTACATTTCCCATCATGGCCGCACTGCTTGGAAGATTTCCTGCAATTGCTGTAAAATTAAATGGCGTTAAAGCATAAATAAATCCTTCCAATGGACGGTATTCTATTCGATTCCAAATTCCTTTTGATGAACTTGGTTGATCGTTATAAATTTGCGTCATAAACGCAACATTAAATCGAAGAAAATCTATCATTTCACAAGCAGCATCTATTTCGGCCTGAAATGCATTTTTGCTTTGACCTAACATAGTTGCAGCATTTAATTTTGCTCTGTAAGGACCAGCTATCAAATCTGCGGCTTTTAAAAAAATTGCAGCTCTTTGTTCCCAACTCAATGCCTCCCAACTTGCTTTAGCTGCAAGCGAAGCATTAATTGCATCCGTTACATGATTGGCATCGCTTACATGAAATTTGGCAAGCAAATGTTTGTGATCGTGTGGTGGTGTAATATCTATTGTGTTATTGCTGCGAACTTCATCAGCACCAATATACATAGGAATATCAAGCACTTTAGCTCGCGCTTCGTTTAATGCATCTTTTAATTCTTTTCGCTCTTTGCTGCCTGGAGCATAATTTAATACTGTTTCATTTATTGGAGTTGGAACTTTAAAAAATCCGTTCATTGTTTTTTTTAATTAGGTAAATTGGATTCGCGAAGAAAACAAAACGAAAGCGAAAAATAAAACTATTGTGAAATTAATTCATTCTACTTCTACATCAACAAAAAAGCACTTATTTGGTTTCTAAAACGGCAAAAGGTAGAATCATTTCTTCCAAACTAATTCCACCGTGCTGAAATGAATTATTATAAAGTCCAACGTGGTAATTGTAATTGTTTGGATATACCATAAAATCATCGCTCATTGCAAAAACATAGGTAGTACTTACATTTTGTTTTGGCAAAAACGCATCGCCAGGATTTTTAACTACAAACAATTCGCTTTCTTTATAATTTAAATTTCTTCCTTGTTTGTACCTCAAATTGGTGCTGGTATTTTTGTCGCCAATTATTTTTATTGGATTTCGCACCCTTATCGATCCATGATCAGTAGTAATTATAATTCGTGCTGGTTTTTGTGCAATGCGTTTTATGGCTTCAAACAATGGAGAATGTTCAAACCAGCTTGCAGTTATACTTCTGTATGCCGCTTCGTCTTCTGCTAATTCTTTCATTACATTCATTTCAGTTCGTGCATGGCTTATCATATCAACAAAATTATAAACGATGGCATTCAAAGGAATGTTTTGCAAATTTGGAATTGAATCCACTAAATTTTTTCCCGCATTCAAATTGGTGATTTTCGTGTACGAAATTTTTTCTTTATAGCCCAATCGTTGCATTTGTTTGTTCAACAATGCTTCTTCGTAAATATTTTTTCCTTCATCATCTTCTTCGTTTACCCATAACTCAGGGTATAATTTTTCAATTTCGCTTGGCAACATTCCCGCAAAAAAACTATTTCGAGCATAGTGAGTTGTAGTGGGCAAAATAGTTAAATAGGTTTCGTCAACGATTGTATTAAAATATTCATTTAGTTGCTGTTGAATAATTTTCCACTGATCGTAACGAAGGTTATCTATCATTAAAACAAAAGTGGGTTTATCGTTTTTCAACAAGGGAAAAATCTTCTTTTTTACCAATGTGTGGCTCATTGGTGGAGTTTTTTCATCTGGCGTTTTTAAAAATTGCAGGAAATTCTTTTTGACAAATTTGCTCCAAGCATAATTGGCATCTCGCTTTTGCATGGCCAATATTTCATCCATTCCTGTATCGCCACTTTTTGAAAGTTCGAGCTCCCAGTAAACTATTTTTCTATATACATTTGACCAACTTTCAAAATCATTTACATCGTACAATTCCATTCCAATTTGACGAAATTCTTGTTGGTAATTTTGAGCCGTTTTTTCTGTTACCAATTGCTTGCTGTCTAAAATCTTTTTTAACGAAAGTAAAATCTGCATTGAGTTTACTGGCTTAATCAAATAATCGGCAATTTGATTTCCGATTGCATCTTCCATCAAATGCTCTTCTTCGCTTTTTGTAATCATTACAATCGGAACATCTGGCCGCATGGATTTAATTCGACTTAACGTCTCTAAACCGCTAATTCCAGGCATGTTTTCATCCAAAAAAATTACATCGTATCTATTTTGTTTTACAGCATCTACAGCATCTACACCATTGGTTACTTTTTCTACTTCATAGCCCTTGTTTTGCAAAAATAAAATATGTGGTTTTAGCAAATCTATTTCGTCATCAGCCCAGAGAATTTTTGTCATTTGTATTACGTTTTTATTCGAATTTATCGATTGAGTATTGTGCGAAATAACGAATTAAAAACACTTTTGCGTATGCAATTGTTTTTAAACTTAGCTAATTCAGAACTAATTTTTATTTTCGCACCTCGAAAAAAAACGAGATTACAAGATGAATACTGCAGATTTATTTAAAGGCGCTTTTATAAAATACAATGGCGAATTATGTCAGGTATTGGAATACCAACACCGCACACCGGGCAACCTTCGTGCATTTTACCAAGTAACTTTGCGCAATGTTAAAAGCGGCAAGCAAATGGAAAACCGTTATCGAGCAGGCGAGGATATTGAATTTGTTCGTGTGGAGTATAAAGATATGCAGTTTCTTTACCGCGATGGAAGCAATTTGGTTTTGATGGATACTGAAACTTTCGACCAAGTTTATATTCCAGACTTGTTGCTTGATGGAAAAGACCAATTTTTGAAAGAAGAAATGATGGTTCGAGTTACTTTTCAAGAAGGCGATAACCCAATTGCCGCAGAACCACCAACATTTGTCGAAATGGAAATCACTTACAGCGAACCCGGTGTTAGAGGCGATACAGCAACGAATACATTAAAATCTGCTACTATAGAAACTGGAGGTCAAATTATGGTTCCACTTTTTGTTAACCAAGGCGACCGAGTGAAAATTGATACCCGAACAGGTCAATATGTTGAAAGGGTAAAGTGATTGAATTTGATAGGTGTTTTTAATTTATTAATACTATGATTCGTCCCAAAAAATGTTAGCAATTTTCGAATAATTTATTTGTCTATTTTTTACACTTTTTTAGTATGATTAATAGTACCTTTACCGACTAAATCAATTTAATAAAATGGCACTTATCATAATCGGCTCGTTATTTTTAGTAATAGCAGCAATTGCATTCAACAAAAACACCAGACTTTCACAATATTCAAAATATGTAAAAGGAGCTGGAATTACATTCATTGTTCTCGGAATTTTAAATTCCTGTTTCAAACAAATTGATGCCGGACATGTTGGTGTTAGTTCACTGTTTGGTAAAATACAAGAACCCGTATTAGAAAGCGGATTGAATGTAATAAATCCACTTTTTGTTGTAAAAGAAATTGACATAAAAACTCAAAACTATACCATGAGCGGAATACACGATGAAGGGGCGAAATCTGGAGACGATGCCATTCGCGTGCTTACAGCGGATGGACTTGAGGTAACGATTGATTTAACTGTTTTGTTTCGAGTTGTGACAAGTGAAGCGCCACGTTTGCTCAGAGAAACTGGATTGGATTTCAACGACAAGATTGTTCGTCCTTTGACACGAACAAAGATTAGAGATAACGCTGTTTACTACGATGCGATTTCTTTGTATTCGACAAAACGCGATGAATTTCAAACGCGAATTTTTAACTCAATTGAAAAAGATTTTAAAGACCGAGGTTTGATTTTGGAACAATTATTAGTTAGAAATATTACTTTGCCTTTGTCTGTTAAAGCAAGTATCGAATCAAAAATAAATGCAGAACAAGAAGCACAAAAAATGCAATTTGTATTGCAAAAAGAAAGGCAAGAAGCTGAACGCAAACGTGTGGAAGCACAAGGCATTGCTGATTACCAACGCATAATATCAAGCGGACTTACTGACAAGCAACTTCAATACGAATCCATCAAAGCAAATTTAGAATTGGCCAAATCAACAAATAGCAAAGTGATAGTTTTGGGCAAAGGAGGAAATACCCCAATAATTTTGGATGGCAAATAGTAGTATTTTTTCTGTCATTAATAAAAATGTAGCATCAAGTTTATTTAATTAATCTATGCTTAATGTAAATTTTTATCCTTTCCCTATTTTACAAACTTCACGATTAATTCTTAGGCAACTTAAAACAGAAGATGCGAAAGAATTATTTGAAATTAGATCAAGTAAAACGGTGATGAAATATATTAACCGACCATTGGCGACAACTATTTCTGATGCCAATGAGTTTATTTTAAAAGCAAATGATTCGACAAAGAATAACGAAGGAATTAGTTGGGCGATAACTCTTAAAGGAGAAGATAAATTCATTGGGTTTATTGGATTTTGGAGAATGAAAAAAGAAGATTTTCGTTCGGAAATTGGTTTTATGTTGCACCCAACTCATCAAGGAAAAGGAATAATGAACGAAGCGGTAAACAAGGTAATTGAATATGGTTTTGATACGATGCAATTGCATTCAATTGAAGCCGATGTGGATCCTGAAAACATATCTTCAATCAAATTATTAGAAAAAAATAAATTTATAAAAGAAGCGTTTTTTAAAGAGAATTGTTTTTTCAACGGAAAATTTTACGACACGTTTATTTATTCAATTTTAAAAACAACAAGTAACTAATTTACTTATTTCTTTGCAAAGAATGCAAGATATTGAAATATGAATTTTACAAAACAACAACTACATGCATTTACTAAAAATGTTTTTATTAAATGTAGTATGAATGAATGCGATGCTGAGTTGGCCGCCACTGTTTTACTCAGCGCAGATATGCGAGGAATTGATTCGCATGGTGTTGCAAGATTAAGTGGCTATGTCCGATTGTTTGAAAACAATCGTGCTAATGCAAATCCTTCGTTTAAAATAATTCATGAAACACCATCAACTGCAACACTTGATGCAGATAAAGGATTGGGATTAATCAGCGCCCCCTTTGCTATGAATATTGCAATTGAGAAAGCGAAAAATGTGGGCACCGGTTGGGTGGCAATTAAAAATTCGAACCATTTTGGAGTTGCAGCATACCATGCAATGCAAGCTTTGCAACACAATATGATTGGAATTGCAATGACCAATGCAAGTCCATTGGTTGCACCAACTTTTTCGAAAGAAAGAATGTTAGGTACAAACCCAATTTGTTTTGTTTTTCCAGCAGAAAAACATCAGCCTATTGTAGTTGATATGGCAACAAGTGCTGCATCAAATGGCAAATTGGAAATTGCACAACGTGCAGAAAAAAATATTCCAACTTCTTGGCTTCAGGATGAGAACGGAATTGACTCAACGGATGCAGAAGAATTAAAAAAAGGTGGCGCATTATTGCCACTTGGTGGATACAAAGGATATGGATTGAGCTCAATTGTCGATTTGCTTTCAGGTGTTTTAAGCGGAGCAAATTATGGACCTTGGGTTCCACCTTTTGTTTCATTTTTAAATCCATTGAACAACTTGCCCGGAGAGGGTATTGGACATTTTGTAGGCGCAATGAGAATAGATGCTTTTCGTCCAAGTTCTGAATTCAAAAAAAATATTGACAATTGGATTGATGCATTTAAAAACGCAAATCCAATTGATGAGAAACAAAAAGTTTTAATTCCTGGTGAGCTTGAATTTCTTGAAACTGAAAGAAGAATGAAAGAAGGAATTGTGTTGAATGAAAAAGTAGTCGCGGATTTAAAAATATTGGCTGATAAATTTGAAATTGAATTTTAAAAAACTGATGAATAAGAAATTAATTCTAGCATCCAAGTCTCCTCGAAGACAAGAATTGATAAAAGGAATAAATATCGATTTTGAAATTTTCACCTACGAGGTTGATGAAAGTTTTGTTGCAGATTTAAAAGCAGAGGAAATTGCCTTATTTCTTGCCGAAAAAAAATCGAATGCATACCCAAATACTTTAAATGAAAATGAAATATTATTAACTGCAGATACTATAGTTTGGATAAATAATCATGTGCTCAACAAGCCCGTTGATGAGAATGAGGCGTTTGAAATGCTAAAAGAAATTAGCGGCACTATGCACGAAGTTTATACAGCTGTTTGCCTTCGATCAAACCATAAAGTTAAAACGTTTTATGAACGAACAGAGGTTTTTATTAAAAAAATTTCAGACGATGAAATCAGGTATTACATCAATAATTTTGAACCTTTTGATAAAGCAGGCAGCTATGGAATTCAGGATTGGTTTGGATACACATCGGTCGAAAAAATAAATGGATGTTTTTATAACGTGATGGGATTGCCAATTAATAAGCTACACGATGAGTTAAAATATTTTTAATGTTTAATCTTGCAAACCAAAACTTTACGAATCAATTGGTTTTAAAAACTCTTTTGGCATTAGCTTTGCAAATGTGAAATCATAACATATTTTTGAAACAAATTAAAACCAAACAATTATGACAACTTCAATGATTAAAAAAATTGGCATCATGGTGCTAATCGCGGCAGTAGGTTTAGGTGCATGTAGATCAAAAAAAAACAAAGCAACGCCAATTGAAAAGCAAACAGGAGCAATAGAAATAACAGTTCCATTTAGCAGCAAAGAATTTTTTAGTGATAAAGAAGAATTCAGATCAACATCAAGCGGAAACAGTCCTGACTTGCAAACAGCTAAAAAAATTGCTTTGCAAAATGCCAAATCTCAAATGGCAAGTTTGATTTCAACTACAATTAAAAAAGTTACCGATCAATATACCGAACAAAGAGTGATTGATAAAAACGTTGATTTCAATAATAAGTTTGAAGAACTTGCTCGCGAAGTAACAAATCAAGAGTTGAATGATGTGAAAATTATAGGTGAAAAAGCATTTAAAGAGCAAAACGGAAACTATACGTATTGGGTTGCAATTGAAGCAAACAAACAGCTAATCCTAAACGGAATTAATAAAAATATTTCGACTGGAAAGAAATTAGAACAAGATTACGATAAGAAAAAGTTTGAAGAAATATTTAATAGCGAAATGCAGAAATTGGCTAAAGAAAGAGGCAATTAAATTCTCGAACTTTATGAATGAAATTTTGAACAAGGGAGAATGTATTTTCTCCCTTTTTTAATAAATAGAAATTGAAAAAAGCACATAAATATATTTTTGTTTTAATTGCGGTTTTGCAAGGTGTTTCTTGCGGAACGATTAATTTATCTGACAAAAGAAATAAAAAACCGGAATGGGTACAACAAAGGCCTGTTAACGAAAAATTTTATATCGGAATTGGTTCTTGTAGTAAAATTTTTAACCCTCAGGATTTTCAACAAGTAGCAAAAAAAAATGCGCTCAATGATTTGGTTGGAGAAATTCAGGTTTCTGTTTCTACCAACTCGATTTTATCTCAATACCAAAACAATCAAGAATTTAAACAACAATTTTTTGCTGATACAAAGATAACGGCACAAGCGTTTGTTGAAGATTTTCAAGTGCTTGATAGTTGGCAAAACGAGCAGGATTATTGGATTTATTATCGTTTATCAAAATCAGAATACGAAGCTGCAAAAAGAAAAAAACTGAATAAATCAGTTAACAGTTCATTGGATTTTTTAGAGCGAGCAGATAAACTTACTTTCCAAAATAATTATATGCAAATAATGCGAATGCGAATTAAAGCATTGGCGGCAGTTCAAAATTATTTGAACGAAAATTTGGAAACTGAATACAAAGGATCGAGAGTGTATTTGGTAAATGAAATATTAAATCAATTGCAAGACCAACTTTATTTATTGAATGTAAAATCAAATTTGAATGAGTTGAAAGGCAAAGTTGGGAAACCAATTCAACAACCATTTTTAGCAAATGTTTTTTTACGCGATACCAGTAAAGGGAAATTAGCTGTTCCGTTTGTTCCAATGACTATGAAAATTGAACAAGGGAAAATGGATTTTGGAAACTCTACGCTTTCAGATCAAAACGGTGAAGCGTCCTTTAGCATTGCTCGAATACTATCGAAAGATCCTGTTCAGCAACTTCGTGTTTTAGTTGATTTGGAAAGTTTAAGTAAAACGGATAGTGTTACAATTTCGTTAAAAAAATTAATACTTTCATTAGATGCACCTGGAACAAATATTCGTCTTATGGTTGATCCAATAAAGGTATTTGTTAGTAGCAATGAATTTAATCTGGACAAAAAACTTGCGTTTAATATTATTGAACCCCGATTGAAAAAACATTTGATTGAAGATGGATGTAATTTTGTTGAGAATAGAAACGATGCAGATTATGAAATAAAAATAAATAGCAATACAAAAGACATGGGCGTTATGTTCGGAAAAATGCTTCAATCAACTATTGATATGAATATTTCATTGATTGAGATTAAAAATAATTTGCAGATTTATTCTGATGCATTAAAAGAAATTCGTGGGTTTCAAACCACTCCTGAAAAAGCCGGACTAAATGCTTACGATGAAATGTTGCTCTTGTTTTGGAAAAATGTTTTCCCTACACTTCGCGATGAACTTGTTATAAAAAAGGATCAATTTATTGGCATTGACATAGAAAAATGAGGACTTAATCCTAAAATTTCATGTACAGATGACGCGAAATCAAAATGTGTTTTTTTGTATTTTATCGAACAGCCAAAAGTATAGTATAATGGATTGTTTGCAAATCCGCATCGCAATGCAAAGCTCGGTAAAATCTGATAGTCAATTCCAAATCGATTAATTAAATCTTCTCCTAATGTTTTGTTTGATTCTGCTAACAATTGAATTTTTTTATTCAGTTCGTATCTTAATCCGAGTCTTGCAAATGTTGGAATTTTATCAACTGCATTTGTCGAATATTTATTTTGAGTTGGATTAAAAAGTAGCATTCCTACTGTTAAATTCTTTTGCGGTTTATAATAAACCCCAGTTTCAATCAATACATTTCCAGCGCCCTCTTGTTCTGCAATATTTAATCGCATGTATGAAATGTTAGCACCTAAACTAAAAGTGCTACTTAATTTTTTGGCCATGCTCAATGAAATTTTTTGTTGATTAAATGCGCTGTAACCAAAATGATTGACTAAAATACCAACATGAACCCAACGAAATGGAATTACAAGCGATACAGAATGCAAACCTAAATTAGAAATCATAAATCTATTCTCGGAATAAATTCCAGCTTGAATATTTTGTAAGTATGTAATAGCAGCAGGATTGTTTTGTGTCGAAAAAATAGTCTCATCTGATACGGATGCACCACCTAAGCCCCATGATTTAGCTCCAATTGTAGAAGTTGGTTGAGCATAAACAAATGAATGAAAAAAAATAAAAGAAATAAAAACAATGAATGAAATTCGTAACATTATATTTTAATTTATTTTTTTTCTGAAATAATTTTTTCTACAATATTTGGGTCAAGCAAAGTACTAATATCTCCAAATTTTTCTTTTTCGCCATCTGCAATTTTTCGTAAAATCCTGCGCATTATTTTTCCTGATCGCGTTTTGGGCAAACCAGTTACAATTTGAATTTTTTCTGGCTTGGCAAAGGACCCAATTAAATTTGAAACATGAATTTTAATTTCATTTTTTATTTTTTCTGCGTCTGCAGTTTCTTTATTGCAAATGATAAATGCATAAATTCCCTGACCTTTTATTTCATGTGGAAAACCAACAACAGCACTTTCTACAACGCAATCGTGCATGTTGATTGCATCTTCAACTTCACCTGTTCCTATTCTGTGTCCCGACACTTTTATAATATCGTCAACTCTTCCTGTTATTCTGTAATAGCCATCTTCATCGCGTTTGCTACCATCTCCAGTAAAATACATGTTCGGATAATCCGAAAAATAAGTGCTTTTAAAACGTTCGTGATTCCCATAAATTGATCTTGCAATTCCAGGCCAGGGGAATTTTATACAAAGATTTCCTTCTACATTATTTTCAATTATTTCATTTCCGTTTTCATCAACCAATACAGGTTGAATTCCTGGTAATGGAAGAGTTGCAAATGCAGGTTTTATTTTTGTAACATGTGCTATCGGAGAAATTAATATTCCGCCCGTTTCAGTTTGCCACCAAGTGTCAACTATTGGGCAATTTTTTTTGCCTATGTTTTCAAAATACCAATTCCATGCTTCTTCATTTATTGGTTCGCCAACTGTACCTAAAACGCGTAACGATGAAAGGTTTTTATTTTCAAGTATATCCGTTCCAAACGCCTCTAAACTTCTTATGGCTGTTGGTGCGGTATAAAATATATTTACATTGTGTTTGTCAATTATATCCCAAAATCTTCCGTGGTCAGGATATGTCGGAATCCCTTCAAACATCAATGTTGTTGCGCCATTAGCCAATGGTCCGTATATGATATAACTGTGTCCTGTTATCCAACCTATATCGGCAGTGCAACAATAAATTTCATCGGGCTTGTAATTAAAAACATTTTTAAAAGTATATGCGGTATAAACCATGTATCCAGCAGTTGTGTGTAATAATCCTTTTGGTTTTCCTGTACTTCCTGATGTATACAAAATAAATAATGGAGATTCAGCATCCATGATTTCTGCTTCGTTTTCATCGCTTACATTTTGCATTTCATCATTCCAGAATTTATCTCTTTCAGATTTCATGTAAGTAGAAATATTTCTATGATTTAAAACCAAACAGGTTTTAATTGAAGGGCATTGAAGCAATGCTTCGTCCACAATTTTTTTCAACTCAATTAATTTTGATCCACGATAAACAGCATCTGCAGTAATGATTAATTTGCACGATGAGTCATTAATTCTGTCTCTTAAACTTTGAGCTGAAAACCCTGCAAAAACAACAGAATGAATTGCGCCAATTCTTGCGCAAGCTAGCATTGCAACTGCTGCTTCAGGAACCATTGGCATATAAATACAAACTTTATCTCCTTTGCAGATTCCGTTTTTAATTAAAACGTTTGCACATTTTTTAACTTGAGTAAAAAGTTGCAAATAGGTAAGTGTCCTGAAATTTTCATTCGGGTCATTCGGTTCCCAGATGATTGCAATTTTTTCGGGTGTTGAATTTGCATGTTGTTCAATACAAGTATCCGTGATATTTAATTTTCCGTCTTTAAACCATTCGATTTTTGGTTCAGTGAAATTCCATTCCAAGACGCTTGAAAATTTTTTTCTCCATACAAATGTATTTGCAATTTCGTCCCAAAATGTTTCCGGGTTTTCAATACTTGCTTTATAAGCAATATTGTATTCTTCAATAGAATTAATTTGATTTAGCATCTATTTTTAATTCTTTTTTCTAATGGCAATATAATTCAATTTTCAGTTGTCCCAATTTTTGGGACAACTCACTTCCTTCGACTTTCAGTTTTGTTTTGAGAGCATTCCAGTATTTTCTAGGTCTTGGGCTAGCAGTTAAAATTTCAATTAGATCAATAATTGATAAATACCATTTCTCCTGTTCAGCATCCAAAATGGTACGAACTTTTTTATCTTCAAAAATTTTTATTTCGTTTTGCTTTTCGATTGTATTTTTTTTAAAATGGACACAAATTTTGTCCGCGTCACTAACAAAATCGTATTCGAAAAATACTATCAAAATCAGCTCTTACGCTTAACTTATTTTTTCATTGCAAGTTTTACGGCTTCGTACACATTTACAATTCCTCCGCTTACACACAAATCGCTTAACAAAACTTTTTCTTTCTTCTTGTCGCTTCCGGGTTTGTACACTTTTTTCTTGTACCGAATGGCCGATTCTAAAATAATTTCTTTGGTTTGTTGTGCAGTTAATTCAGGAAAATACGAACGCAAAACAGCAGCAACACCTGCAGTAACAGGAGCAGCCATGCTGGTGCCGTTAAACGAAGCGTATTTGTTTTCGGGAATGCACGAGTAAATGTCAACTCCGGGTGCAAAAACATCCACATTTATTTTTCCATAATTACTAAAAACTGCGGTTGTTGCTTTTTTCTTTTGCCACGATGAAGCGCCAACTTCAATCCAACTCGAATTCAATTCAGTTGAATTTAGGTATCTGTCATTCGGAAAATTTTCTTCTTTATCTAAATCTTTTGCATCGTTTCCTGCAGCGTGAATTAACAATACATCTTTGCTTACAGCATATTTCACAGCATCATCCACTGTAGATTTGAAAGGAGAAAAATCTTTTCCAAAACTCATGTTAATTATTTTCGCTCCATTATCCACCGCATAGCGAATGGAATTGGCAATATCTTTATCGCGTTCATCGCCATCCGGAACAACGCGTAAAACCATAATTTTCACATTATCTGCAACTCCGTTTATCCCTAAATCGTTATTTCTACTTGCTGCAATAATTCCAGCCACATGCGTTCCGTGATCGCCTTTTGGTCCGCTTACATGTGTATTGCCATAATATTTCTCGGTCAAATCATTGTAGTTATCCCCCACTCGACTTCGCGGATCAAAATCAGGATTCAATTGGTAGTTAAGCGATTTGTCGTAATGCTCTAATCCACCTTTTATTTCTGCTATTAAATTTTGCACACTGCCTCCTTTGCTCAAAGTATTTGACAAAGTAGCAATAGCCATAGTTTCAAATTTGTTAGTAGCAGTATAGATTTTAATTTCAGCAAGATTTGGGTTTTCTTTTCCTGTGCTTTTAACAATTTTTAAAACTGATTCATGCAATTCATTTATAAAATCATAAATCCTTTGCTCGTTTTCTTTTTTACCGAGGTAAGCTTTTTTAGCTTTTAAATATTTTGACAATTCATCGCGTTCGTTGTCGCTTTGCAAAGTAGTTGCATCAACAAGGTCATACTTGTTTTTATACATTCGGTAAACGCGGGTAAGTTCCAAATTGTCTTCAACCACATCCGAATCTTTTCCGCCAATAAAACTCCATCCATTTACATCGTCAATGTATCCGTTTTTATCATCATCTATTCCGTTTCCCAGAATTTCATTTCCGTTCACCCAAATTACATTTTTTAAATCCTCGTGCGCTACTTCTGTTCCGCCATCAATTACGGCTACAATAACAGGTTTAGATTTTTTATCTTTAAGCAATTCGTTGTATGCACGATTTGTACTTACTCCATATACTTTATCTGTTTTCGGATCAAGGTTGAACCAATTTTCAGGTGCTTTTTTTTGTGAAAATGCTACGTTAAATTGTATTAACAAAGCAGAAATAACAAATGCATGTTTTTTATTCATAGTTTTAAATTATTTTTTTTGGCAAATTAGTAATTTGAGTTTTTTAAACAATATTTTCAAGCTGTAACTTTATTTTTTATCAAAAGCAAAGCCATTTCCATTGCTATAAAAAACAATGCTGCTATAACAAACCATCGCCATAATTGAATTCCATTTTCTTCCGCCTCAATTCGTTTTTGTAATTCTATTAGGTTGCCCTCCGAAAAATTAATTTTAGCGTTGATTGATAGTTTCTGCAACTCATCTTTTGTAAGTAACTTTGAGTCTGATTCTGATCGAGGATAATTCATCGCAATTGCTGCCATCACATTTTTATTCTTATTTTTTACTTCGTAAACTCCTGCATCAGTAATTGAATTCAGTGGCAGAAAACTTTTTCCGAAATTATTTCCAGCTTCAATTATCACATCTGTTTTTTCATTTACAACATGCAATAAATTTTCGTTTTCATTTAATTCAATGGAAGCCGAAGTGTTATAACCAATGGTATGATACACAATTTCTGATTTTTTATTTGCCATTGGCATTCGCAAAACAAACGGAACAAACAAGGCATGCTGTTGAAAATTGCTCCATTCGTTTTGCAAAGGAGTTGCTATGGAGTAAACGCAGCCTTTCATATAATTTGACTTGAAAACAAATGAATTTCCATTGTTTAATTTCAATATTGAATTTCCACGAATGGCATTTGAAATTTGCAATTCATACAATTTATTTATGTATGGCAAGTCAACAGAATTTGGTAATTTACTAAACACATTTTGGAACAACTCGTCTTTCAAATTAATTTCATTGACTTGAACTTTTTGTACAATTTGATTTCCGAAATTTGCAGCAAATAAGGATTGGATAAATTCATTCAACTTATTTATATTCTCACTTTCTGTTGGCGGAATAACGAATATGTTTCCACCTTCTTCAACATATTTTTTTAATTCTTGCTGAAAACCTGAAGACAATTCAGACAACTCATTCAGTACGATTAAACTTTGCTTTGCAATCTTCGAATAGTCAATATTGTTTTGATTTATTTGTGAAATATTAAAAAACTTTTCGCTTTGAAAAACATTTGTCATAAAACCATTCTGCTGACCAGAATTAATAATTAAAACATCTAAATTAGAATTGGGTTTAAATGCAAAAAATAATTTATCGTCAAAAGTTACAGGATTGTCAATGATGCTTAATTCTGCTTTTTGCCAATCGTTATTTCCTAATGAAAAATTGATTTCAACATCGGCAAAATCAACCGCATTGCAACTTATATTTTGCATGGCTTTTTGAACCTTGTTTATTTTCAAAAGCAAAGCAATATCATCCACTTTTTCCGAGCTGTAATTTTTAACTCTTGCCATTAGTTTTAATGGCGAGTTTGCTTTAATAATGGGCTCAGAAAACCAAACACTATCAATGCTTATATTGTTTTGAAGATTGGGTTCGACAGAAACAAATTGCAACTCAATAGTTGAATCTTCTTCCAAATTTTGATTGAATTGTGATGCTTGGAAATCACTAATAATAAACACAGTTTTCTGAGCATCTTTTAAGTTTCCGAATGCTTGTTTCTGACGCGAAATAATTTCGTTTATTTTTTTGGATTTCGATGAGGTTTTAAGTTCATCCAGAAAAAATAAAAAATCTTTTTTGCTTAACAAGCGCTGATGTTTTCCTTCAAAATCATTGCTAAGCAATTGAAACAAATCATCCTCGTTATAAAAACTTACAATTTCTCTTGCTCTATTTTTTGCTGTTTCAAAAAGTTCTCCATCTCTACCTTTCTGATTCATGCTAAAACTATTATCTACAAAAATACTTACCGCTTTTAATCCTTTTAGATTTGTTTTTTCATCAAGCGGAATGTAGGGTCTGGCAAAAGCAAAAACCAAAGCTGCCAAAGCAAAAACACGACAAGCCAACACAAGCCACTCGCGAATTGTTCGCTGTTTTTGGTTTTGTTCGACAACTTGTTTTAGAAAACGAATGTCGCTAAAAACAAATTTTTTGTAATTCCTGAATCTAAATAAATGAATTATTATTGGAATTGAAACGGTTAAAAGTGCATAAAGAAAAGTGGGATAAATAAATTGCATGTGCTTCGAGTATAATTATTTAATTTCAATTTCATCTATAAACAACCACGATGATTCTCCTGCACTTTCATGCCATGCTGGAAGTTTCCCAAAATTGATTGCTTTAATTTTTATAAAACTCGTTTTTACAGTTTTATCTAAATTAACTTTTATAATATGCATTTGTGCCGAAGTTTTTTTCTCATCAAAAATTACAGAAACTATTTTTTGTAAAATAAAATTCGCACCATCGTTAGACGAATAAATTTCAATTGTTTTTGGAGGCATAATCCATGGACTAATATCTTGTAAACACCCTACGCTTATTTCATTCGTATTTTTGATTTTGTTGAAATTTATCACCGCTTCAAAATCATTTCCCCAGTATCCTTGCCAATTCCCTTTGCGCCAATTTGTATCTCCTCGAATGCCGTCAATTGAAGCTTCATCGCCACCAGCAGTGTATTGCGGATTGTATTTTGAGTTTAGTTGAATACTCCAGTTGTGCGGTATTTTATAAAATGATCCAAATGCAGAACTGCTGTTTTTCAAATTTTTTTCGTCCACGATTTTCGCTACAATAGTTGTGTTTTTATAAATATAAAACGGAGTACGATATTCTGTAAATTCATCTTTGTTTATCTTCATCATAAACTTACAGTTTGATTTGTTTTTAAAAGAAAAATTAGAAACTATGCTTACAAGCAAACTGTCTTTGAATGAGTGGCTTTTTGTTTCTATAATAGGCATTGGAATATAATTTTCGTCTAATGATTTCAATGGATCATTTTCATTGAAAGTAAAGGAAGATTCCGCTTTGTTGCTTAAATCAAATTCTAAAATAGTTGTTGAAGGAATTGTGTAATTAAACAAATCAGAATGCTGCAAAAATGAGTTCAAATGCTTTTGATTATTCAAACGAGTTTCTTTGATATAAAAAGTATTTTCATTTCGCAATGCAGATTTTAATACAAGTTTTGATTCATCTGAGTTAATTGTAATTTCATTAAAAAGTGGCGTAGATAATTGGTACTGCTTGATGCTAGATCCAGGACAAACGCTATACAAACCCATTGCACTCATCACATACCAAGCGCTCATTTGTCCGCAATCTTCATTTCCTGAAAGTCCATCCGGTTTATTTGCGTAAAGTTCGGTCAAAATCTTATTTACAAAAAATTGTGTTTTATGAAAGCTGCCCGTGTAATTATACAAATATGCAAAATTGTGGCTGGGCTCGTTTCCATGAGCATATTGACCAATTAATCCTGTAATATCTGCCTGTTGTCTGCCATCAATTTTTTGTTCAGCGCTAAAAAGATTATCCAATCGTTTTTCAAACAAATTATTTCCACCGTGCGCTTGAATTAATCCTTCCAAATCGTGTGGCACAAAAAAAGAATATTGCCAAGCATTTGCTTCGGTATAATTTTGATTTACTTCAAATGGATTAAAAGGTTTGTACCAGCCACCATTTTTTCGGGCTCGCATAAAACCAGTTTCTTTATCAAAAATATTTTTCCAATAAACAGAAGTAGATTTATTTCCAATTGAATTTTTGATTGAATTTTTAAATGCGTTTACACAAAATGCATTGTAACAATACTCCAAATTTTTCGATACGGATTCGTGTTCATCTTCCACACTTAAACATCCTTTGTAATTGAAAACAGGAAGATCTTTATGAAAATTTTCACTGGCTTCCGTCATTGCTTTCAATGCTAAATCACAATCGAAATTTTTAATTCCTTTAGCATACGCATCTGCAATTACACTTGCAGCATGATACCCAATCATACAATTGGTTTCGTTGCTGCTAAGTTCCCACATGGGCAATCTGCCAACTTGTTTGTACTGCTCTAAAAAAGTTTTAATGAAATCTAAATTCCGACTGCGTTGCAGTAGGTTTAACAATGGATGCAATGCACGAAAAGTATCCCATAAACTAAATACATTGTAGTAATTAAATCCATCGGTTTTATGAATCAAAAAATCTCTACCAAGATATCTTCCATCTACATCGTTGTAAATACTTGGATGAATGAAGCAATGATACAATGCCGTATAAAAAATAATTTGTTGTTCAGTAGTGCCTCCATTAATTTGAATTTTATTCAATTCATAATTCCAAAGCGATTGACAATTTTGTTTTGTATTTTCAAAATTCCAGCCGGGTAATTCGACTTGCATATTATTATTTGCACCTTCATTATCTACTGCACTTATTGAGATTTTTACAAAAATAATTTCGCCTTGTTTTGCCTCAAATTCAAATGCAGCTTGTGTTTGTTGCGTGTCTTTTTTTACAATTTGATTTGAAATAAATTCTTTTGAAAATTCAATTCTGAAATACAAACGTTGGTCAAGTGCCCAAGCCTCACTTCTTCTAAATCCTTCGATGGTTTTGTTATTGATTATTTTAATTTTTCCATCCAATAATTTATCTCGATGAAGTAAATCCAAAATAAAATTTACTGTTCCACTTTTGTTAAACGAATATTTATGAAAACCTACTCTTGTTGTTGTTGTAAGTTCAACATCAATATCGTCATCCTTTAAATGAACATTGTAAAATCCAGCTTGTGCTTTTTCGGTTGAATGTGAAAATTTCGAACTGTAAATTTTGTTGTCAAAACTTGCTTCACCCATCATTGGCATAATTAAAACATCGCCATAATCGCTGCATCCTGTTCCGCTTAAATGTGTGTGCGAAAATCCATAAATTACCGAATCGCTGTAATGATATCCGCTGCATCCATCCCATCCAGAAAGGCGAGTATCAGGGCTTAACTGAACCATTCCAAATGGAGCAACTGCACCCGGAAAAGTGTGTCCGTGTCCGCCTGTTCCGATAAATGGATTTACTATTTTTGAATAATCTGTTTGTGAAAATAAACAGCTTGGAAATAAAACGAAGAGCAGAATATTTATTTGAATACGTAAACTATTTTTCATTGAAATAAAAGAGATTTGGTTTTTGTGAATTCTACGACATCGTTGCATTTTTTTCGTTCAGCAGTTTTAAAACAAATTCCAATTGCTGCTCGCGTGAAAGATTTGTTGTATCTAATTCAATTGCATCCTTAGATTTTATTAATGGACTGTCATCTCTCGTACTGTCTATGGAATCTCTTTTTTCTAAATTTGCTAATACTTCCTCAAAAGTAGTTTCTTGGCCTTTACTTTTTAATTCATCAAACCTTCGTTGAGCTCTTATTTTAGCATCTGCAGTAACAAATATTTTTATTTCTGCCTGAGGAAAAACGACTGTGCCAATATCTCGTCCATCCATTACAATTCCTCCTTCTTCTCCCATTTTTTGTTGCTGCTTAACCAAAAATTTCCTAACCTCACTAATGGCACTTACATCACTAACGGCACTTGCTACTCTTGGATTTACACGAATTTCAATTTCTACATTTTCACCATTCAAAAAAATTTCTTGTAGCTTGTTTTCTAAATTCATTTTAAATGCAATACTTATATCTTTCAATGATTCTTGAACTAAGTTTAAGTGACGAAATTCAATTTGATTTCTCAAAAAAAACAAAGTTACAGCTCTATACATCGCACCTGAATCAACGTAACGAAATCCTAAAATAGCTGACAATTCTTTTGCAATTGTGCTTTTTCCGCACGATGAATGTCCGTCAATTGCTATGGTAATTTTTTTCATTTCTTTTTATAAAATTCACTCAAATTGGTAACTATCGAAAAATTGTTTGTGGCGTTATCTGCATAAAAAGATGCACTTCCATACGAAAAATGAAACTTGTTAATTTTAATTCCAAAACCCCAACTAAAACCTGCAAATGTTCTGGTATCTGGCAAGCTTAATTCTCTTCTTCGTAAATTATTATATCCAAAACGCAACATAAAACCAGGACCAAAAATCACTTCGCTATTGGCAATTAAATGACTCATTGCATAATCTAATATAGTAAATTGTTCAGGAATTATTTGTCCTGTAACCAAATCTGTATTTCCTGAATTTTTTCCTGAATTTTGATAAAGCAAATTTCCAATATCTTGTAAATTATGTGCAATTAAAGACAATCGCAATGGATTGTGAGCGAACTTTTTTGAGAATCCAATTTGAATGTTCATCGGCAAATTTTCAGAATTGTTTTGCGTGTATGAAATTAGTTGTTTTCCCAAATTACTTGCCACAGCAGTAACCATCATCAAACTATCTTCGCTTAGCCACGATGCTGCCACATCTGCAGCTAAGCCAAGCGATGTGTACGACTCCATTTCAGAGTAAATTACTTTTGCATTAACACCAATGTTCCAGTTTTGGTAAATTCGGGACGTGCTGAAATGAAAACAAAAATCGTTGGCCGCAAACGAACCAATAATATTTCCGCTTTCATCTGTTTTGTCAAATACACCATAATTTATATAATGCACTCCTGCCGAAAGTGGTCTAGCTGATTTAGTATTCCAGGCATATCCAAAATATCCCATTCCCATATCAGCAAAATAACGCAGGTAATTCATTGAAAATTGGTTCTGCATTTTTTTTGTAAGCAGCGAAGGATTAGCAAGTACCAAACTCATGTCGTTATCAGGTGTTACAATTGCACTTCCGCCTAATGCCGCTATTCGTGCATTGGGATACACATTTAAGAAATTATAAACGGATGTGCCACCAATTTGTGCGTGGCAAATTGTGATGCTCCAAAAACTAAAAAGTATGCTTTGAACTATTCGTTTCATTAAAAAATTTGCTCAAAAATATTTATTCAACGCAATATTTCAGTTAATATTTCAGTAACAATGTAAAAAATCGATTAACAATAACTTAATGTTGCAATGTTTAGGTCATAAATTACATTCGCCAAATTAATAAAAAGAAAAAAATATGTTCGGTTTAGATACTACTTTAACCATTCTTCTAGTGATTTGCTTGTTGGCAGCCTGTATATTTGAGTTTATCAATGGCTTTCACGATACAGCAAATGCTGTTGCAACAGTTATCTATACAAATTCATTGCGGCCATGGGTTGCAGTAATTTGGAGTGGCATTTGGAATAGTATTGGAGTATTTGCAGGCGGAATTACCGTTGCAATCGGAATTACCAATCTTTTACCTATCGAGGTT
The DNA here is from genome assembly GCA_945861965.1 of Chitinophaga pinensis. Taxonomy (GTDB): domain Bacteria; phylum Bacteroidota; class Bacteroidia; order UKL13-3; family UKL13-3; genus CAMAWM01. Next base: position 33,516 of record CAMAWM010000014.1, read on the forward strand.
TTAATTGATCCCAATGTTTACCATAGCGTTGCGCTTATTTTGGCTCTACTTCTTACGGCAATTATTTGGAATTTAGGGACTTGGTATTATGGAATTCCATGTTCAAGTTCGCATACATTAGTTGGAAGCATTTTGGGTGTTGGGTTGGCATATTCATTTATTGCCGAAAAATCGGGTAGTTATGTAAACTGGGCAAAAGCTACAGATATTGGAATGAGTTTGCTTTTATCTCCACTTTTCGGATTCGGTCTTGCAGTTGTAATGATGTATATATTAAGAATACTTGTTAAAAACAGAGCCATTTTTAAATCGCCAAAAACCACCGACCCGCCACCACTTTGGATACGTACTATATTGTTACTTACATGTACAGGAGTTAGTTTTAGTCACGGTAGCAACGATGGTCAAAAAGGTGTTGGATTAGTTATGCTAATTTTAATTGCAGTTGTTCCTGGCTATTATGCAATTAATACATTAGAAAGCCCTCAATCCATTCGAAAAAATTTGGTTGGAATTGAACTTGTTACTAATAAAGTTAATCATAACTTACTTTCTATTGAAGACAGTAGCGACATGGCTAAAGTGAATAAATTATGCGCAAACATTCATTTAAAAATTGATAGTGGTGTCAACACATTAAATGAATTAAACAAAGACGAAAAATTTGCTATCAGAAAAAATATTATTGTTATCGGAAAAACCATTAAAAAACTAACAGAGAGCAAAGATTTTCCATTAAGTACAACCGACAAAAGTGCGTTGAAAAAAGCTACTGCCGATTTAAAAGGAGTTACAGAATATGCACCGTATTGGGTAATTTTAATGATTTCCCTTTCACTTGGAATTGGAACTATGTTTGGTTGGAAAAGAATAGTAAAAACTATTGGAGAAAAAATAGGAAAACAACATTTAACCTATGCTCAAGGCGCTTCGTCCGAAATGGTTGCTATGGGTACAATAAGTTTGGCTACTTGGTTGGGATTGCCAGTAAGCACCACACAAGTTTTATCATCGGGTGTTGCCGGAAGCATGGTTGCGAGCAAAGGAATTAAAAATCTTCAAGGAAAAACCATTGCCAACATTGCATTAGCATGGATTCTTACATTGCCAGTTACAATACTTTTATCAGGTGGATTGTTCCTATTGTTTAGAGCAATAATGTAATTATTTTAGGTTTAGAAGTTTTTTAAACTTAAAAAATATTTCAGTGTTTTCGTAAACTCCAGCAAATTCATTTGCACCTGGACCAAATGCAAAAACAGGAACCATAATTCCACTATGGCCTTTGGTTGAATAATTTCCAATAAATTTTTTCTTGTCTTTTGTATCCGCATTCAAAGCAAGTCCACCAGTTTCGTGATCGCTTGTAACTACAACTAATAAATCATCTCGTTTCTGTGCTTCATCCAAAACTGCATTTATTACATCATTTAAATCAAGCAACTCAGTTTTCATGTATTCATAATTATTTTCATGTCCACCCCAATCTATCTGACTTCCTTCAATCATCAGCATGTACCCATTTTTGTTTTTTGATAGATTTTGAATGGCATTCAACGAAGCTTGTTTTAAAAAATCGCCTCTTCCTTGAAGTATTTTTTTCATTCCATCTGCAGCTAATGTGTAAATATATTTTGATGAATTTTGCGGGATAAAATTTGAAGTTGTATCAGACGTAGTTACAAACCCTTTTGCTTGCAATTCAGCAAATAAATTTCTTTTGTCTTTTCTATTTGTAAAATATTGCATTCCTCCACCAACAGCAATATCGCAATTGCCTTGCAGCAAAAATTCCGCAATATCTTCAGCACTTGAACGTGATGCTGCGTGAGCATAAAAACAAGCAGGTGTTGCATGTGTTATAGATGAGGTAACAACTACGCCTGTCGCCCAATTTTTTTTCTTTAGTTTCTCAAAAAGATTTTCTTTCGCTTTTTCATTTTTATCTACTCCAATAGCGCCATTATACGTTTTTTCACCGATGCTAAAAACCGTTGCTCCAGCACCACTATCTGTTATGTAATTATCAGACGAATGAGTTTTCATCAATCCAATTACTGGAAATCTTTCAAAGCTTTTTCTCCCATCAAAAATACTCATGACGCCCGATATTTGTGCCAATCCCATACCATCGCCAATTATGAAAATTACCTTTTTAGGTTTATTGCTATTTGTACTTTTCGAATCGTATTTAAACGAATAAAAAAATATTGCTGCTATAGAAATTAATATTGAAAATTTAATAATTGAAGCTTTTTTCATAAAGCAAATTTAAAATTTAAACACAGACCGATGAGATAATTTATTTCAGTATTGGCTTTAGAAGTTTGTTTTAAAATAGATAAACAATTAAACCATTTCATAAAACTTTCCAGGCAAGGTTCGAATTATGTTTTTAAATTCAAGGTCTAATAATTTTAAAGATAAATTTCCAGAATCCATTTTCAATTCAAAACTCAGATCATCAATTCCGGCTTTTGTTTTTTGTTTGATAAATGAAATAATTTTCAACTCTTCTTCGCATAAATCTATTGGCAAAGTCTGTTGTTTTGTTTTAGTATTGTTTTTAAGCTTTAAATCCCAATTCATCAATTCCAACAAATCGTTTGCGCATGTTATCACACTCGCTTTGTTTTGTTTGATTAAATAATTGCAGCCTTGCGAATGTTCATCACTCACTCTGCCAGGCAATGCCATAATATCTTTGTTGTACATGTTTGCAATTTCTGCTGTAATTCTGGCACCGCCTTTTATTCCAGTTTCAACTACAACTAACACATCGCACAAGCCTGCAACTATGCGATTTCGTCTTGGAAAATTTGATGCATCAGGAATGATGCCGCTCATAAATTCAGTTAATATTCCACCTTGATTTATCATTTGTTTTGCAATTTTATCGTGACTTGCTGGATAAATTCTATCCAATCCATGTCCTAAAACACCAACTGTAGGTAAATTATTTTTCAATGCCGCTTTGTGCGAACACACATCAATGCCTAATGCAAGTCCACTTAAAATTAATGCATTTGTTGATTGTAGCTCTTCAATCAAATTTTCAGTGAAATATTTTCCGTATTCGCTTGCTTTTCTTGTCCCCACTACAGCTACAATTTTCTCGTGATTTAAATCTGCGTTTCCTAAATAATACAATAAACATGGAGCATCCTGAATGTCTTTTAATCGTGTTGGATAATTTTTATCCAAGTAAAAAAAAGTTTTGATTTTATGTTTTTCAATAAAGTTGAGTTCTTGTTCGGCTCTATCAAAATTTTTGAAACTTGAAATACTATGTGCGGTAACATCGCCAATTCCAGGGATTTTCATAAGTCTGCTTTTCCCCTGCTTAAAAACATTTTCAACACCACCACAATAACTTACAATTGTTTTTGTAAGCACATCACCAATACCTGGAATTAATCCAAGTGCTATTTTATAAAGTAAATCGTTATTCATAAAAACTGATGAGTATAAAAACTTTATGCAATTATTTCTAATGTTTCAGTAATTGCTTTTTCAATTATTTTTTCTGGATTTTTTGAAAACGTATTTTTTATTCGATTTCCCAACACAGCATTTATAGAGAGGGCTTCATGCCCAAGTAATTTTGACAATCCATAGATTGCTGATGTTTCCATTTCAAAATTTGCAATGCGTTTCCCTGATATTGTAATGGCATTGAGCTTGCTAATTAAATTTTTGATAACTGATTCGGCTCTTAGTTTTCTTCCTTGTGGAGAGTAAAATCCACAACAAGTTGCGGTAATTCCTCGATAAAATTTATACCCAAATTTTTTTATTAAATTATCGGATGCGCTAACATAATAAGGATTCAAAAAATCAATGTTTAACTGTTTTTTAATTTCTGCGTCCAAAATTGTTTCACGTTCAAACTCATAAAAATTCATCAAATTATCTAGGCCTATTGCCGATTCAGACATCACAATTGTATCAATATCCAAATCGTACTGAATAGAACCACTTGTTCCAATTCGAATGATTTTTAAACTGGTTTTTTGTTCCTTTACTTCGCGTGATGTGAAATCAATATTAGCCAAGGCGTCCAATTCATTCATTACAATATCAATATTGTCTGATCCAATTCCGGTACTTAAAACACTAATTTTTTTATCACCTATATATCCTGTGTGAGTTAAAAACTCACGGTGATTTTTTTTAACTTCAATTTTATCAAAATGTTTTGAAACAAGTGGAACTCGTCCTTGATCGCCAACAACAATAATTGTATCAGCAATTTCATCTGGCAATAAATTCAAATGATAAATAGTTCCATTTGGATTTAGAATTAGTTCAGTTTCAGAAATTCTTTTAGTCATAAAACATTTTCCGCAATATGAAATATAAAACAGAGAATTTCAAATCGCTTTTTTTTTAGTTTTATAAACACCATTTTGCGATACAATTTATGAAAATTACTTTTTGCGGAGCCGCAAGGCAAGTTACTGGTAGCATGCATTTACTTTCATTGGATAATGGATATAAAATTTTGCTCGATTGCGGAATGGATTATGAACTAAAACGCAATCCTATCGAAACACAAAATATTTTCCCGTTTAATCCTACAGATATTGATGCTGTGATATTAACGCACGCGCATGTTGACCACTCTGGAAATTTACCTGCACTTGTTCAACAAGGATTTAGCGGACATATTTTTTGTACGCCTGCAACTGCCGATTTAACTGAATTTTTATTGTACGATAGCGCAAATATTCAGATGGGCAACTACAAAAAAAACTTAAATGCAGCCAAAAAAAATCGAAGACATCTTATTCCAAAACCATTGTATGCTGCCAAACAAGTTAAAGAAACTGTGCAGCGTTTTTATACGTTAAATTTTAATTCGCCCTTTCAGTTTAATGATTTTGTTGAGATAACATTATTAGAAGCCGGACATTTACTTGGCGCTGCAAGCATTAAAATTGAATGGGGCGAAAATGGAGCGAAAAAGAGTTTAGGTTTTACAGGCGATTTGGGCAGAAAAAATAGCAAACTTGTTTGCAACCCAACTGTAATGCAAGACCTAAATTATTTAGTTGCCGAATGTACTTACGGAGGAAGAAATCATAAGCCATCAAAAAATGCTGAAGACGAATTGTTGAGTTATGTGCTTTCAACTTGCGTTGACATTCGTGGAAGATTGGTAATACCCGCTTTTAGCGTTGGCAGAACACAATCCATCGTTTTCGCACTTCATCAATTGAAACAAAGAGGATTATTACCCGACATAAAAATATTTGTTGACAGTCCTTTGGCTTTACGAAGTACTGGCGTTTACGAAAAACATTTAAACTTATTAAATGATGAAGCAAAAACTTTTCATTCAACACATGGAAAACTGTTTGAATTTGAAAATTTGCATTACATTGACGGTATAAAAGCGCACGATGATCTGCTTAATTATTCCGATCCCTGCATTATTATTTCATCAGCCGGAATGGTTGAAGGAGGAAGAATTCAGGAGCATGTTTCTAACAATATCGAAAATCCATATTCTACAATTTTGATTGCTGGTTTTTGTGCTGAAGGAACTTTAGGGCACTCTTTACTTCAAGGCAAGCAAAGTATTTATATCAACAAAAAAGAAAAGCGCATCAAAGCAAGAATTGCTTCTACAGATGTATTCAGTTCTCATCCAGGTTCTGATGAAATTTTTGAATACATTACAGCCACTTCAAATAAAAATAAATCAAGCGCAATTGAAACCAAAATATTTTTGGTTCATGGCGAAGAATCACAAATGAGTTTGATGCAAAATAGATTATTTGAGATTGGTTTAATGCAAGTAGAAATGCCTTATCAAGGTCAAGAATATAAATTATAATATCAAGCCAATTTGCTTATTTATTTTTTACTTTTTTAATCGGAATTGAATTTAATTTTGTAGCAGAAGAATCACTTGTTTTTATTGTATTTTCAGCTTCTGATTTTGTGTTAACATCACCGTTTATTGGGTTTGCTTTTTCAAGTCCACTTTCAAATATCCGAACTCCAAAATCATTTGTGTTTCGCAACATTGGCGCAATCGCAATATGTTCCAGATTTTTGCTAATCGAAACATCGCCTATATTATAAAATTGAGCATCTACTTTTGAAAGTAAATTTCCACTTGCAAGTTCCCAAACTTTCACACTTCCATCGTTGCATGCTGTAATGCAATATTTATTATCTCTACTAAAAGACACAGCAGTTACTTTCCAACAATCAACTGGGAATTTGCGAATCGCTTTCCCTGTTTTTAAATCCCAAAGTCTTGCGCTTTTGTCATTCGAACCACTCAATAAATATTTATTATCTGAACTTATTTGAATTGAATTCACAACATCTGTATGTCCTGAAAACTCCTTTTTTACTTGTCCATTTGGAAGACTGATTGCTTTTATTTGTGTCGAGGCTCCAGCTACAAACAGTATTCTTGGATCGCTGCTCATGGCAATACTATTTACTGGTGTCCCCAAATTTATAGTTTTAAATCTTTTGCTTGAATTTATTTCCCACATACAAATTTTCCCATCTTTTCCTCCCGAAAATAAATAGTTAGAAGTGGGATCAAATGTGATTGCACTTATACTTCCTGTATGACCACCATTTGCATCTATTAATTTTCGGTGAATGTTAAAAACAGAATCGAAAACAAGTACAGAAAAATCGTTGCTGCCACTTGCCATCATATTTCCACTTCTATTAAATTTTAAAACATTTATAGGTGATTGATGAACAGAAATTGTTTTAATTAATTCAAATGGACTTTCTGAATTGTAAACACAAATCTTTTTGTCAATACCTGCCGAAACCAAAAAATTATTTTTGGGTGAAAATGTTGCAATTGTTACATCATCATTATGTCCTGGCAATAAAAACGAATGTGTTAAAATTGTTTTTTGCGCATTTGCAAAATACACGCTGTAGGATAAAAAAACGGCAAAGAAATATTTTTTCATGGCTCGAAAATATCTAATTAATTTACTACCAAAAAATGCTGTGAATAACTTATTATTTCATAAAAGGCAATCCCTTTAAACTTCTTCCAGCGCCTTGCATTTTGCTCATATTTTTCATCATTTTTCGCATTTCCTCAAATTGCTTTAGCAGTTGATTTACTTGTTGAATATCAGTACCGCTTCCGCTTGCAAGTCGTTTTCTTCGACTACCATTAATTATATCAGGCGTTTGTCTTTCTTTTTCAGTCATTGAATTTATGATAGCTTCAATTCCTTTAAATGAATCATCGCTTATGTCAATATCTTTTATCGCTTTTCCAACACCAGGAATCATTCCGACCAAATCTTTAATGTTTCCCATTTTTTTGATTTGTTGAATCTGGTTATAAAAATCTTGAAAAGTAAATTGGTCTTTTAATAATTTTTTCTGAATAAGAGCAGCTTCATCCTCATCAAAAACTTGCTGTGCTTTTTCAACCAAACTCACAATATCGCCCATGCCCAATATTCGCTGTGCCATTCGGTCTGGATGAAAAACATCTAAAGCATCTACTTTTTCTCCTGTACCAACAAATTTGATAGGTTTGTTTACAACGGTTTTAATTGAAAGTGCTGCTCCTCCTCTTGTATCTCCATCAAGTTTTGTAAGAATTACGCCTGTAAAATCAAGAATGTCGTTAAATGCTTTTGCAGTATTTACAGCATCTTGTCCCGTCATCGAATCAACAACAAATAAAATCTCATGTGGATTTACAGCAGATTTTATATTGCCAATTTCTTGCATCATTTCTTCGTCAATACTTAATCGACCAGCAGTATCAATAAGTAAAACTCGGATGTCTTTATTTTTAGCCGCCTTTAATGCGTTGATTGCAATTTGAACTGGGTTTTTATTTTCAGCTTCAAAATAAACAGGCACATCTATTTGCTCGCCCAAAACTTTTAGTTGCTCAATTGCTGCAGGTCTGTAAACATCGGCTGCTGCCATCATCACTGTTTTACCTTGCTTCTTCAAAAAATTTGCAAGCTTCGCAGTATGTGTTGTTTTTCCGCTTCCTTGTAATCCTACCATTAATATTACTGTAGGATTTCCGGAATTACTCAATCCTTCTGTTTTTCCGCCAAAAAGTGTAACGAGTTCATCGTTCACAATTTTTATCATTAATTGTCCTGGCGAAACACTTTTTAAAACATTTTGACCAATTGCTTTTTCTTTTACAGTATCGGTAAATTGTTTAGCGATTTTATAATTTACATCGGCATCAATTAATGCTTTGCGAATTTCTTTTACGGTTTCTGCTATATTTAAATCTGAAATGCGGCCTTGGCCTTTCAGTGTTTTGAATGCTTTATCTAGTTTAGCGCTTAAATTTTCGAACATGATTTTCTAAAAAAATGGAGGCGAAGATAATAAAATTGCCTTAGAAGAGTGGCGACATTTATTCCTTATATAAAAACAAAATAATCCTTACCAAGATTCAAATTTCCAAACCTGAGATGTATCCACAGGAAGTTCTTGTATAAGCACTTTGGCATGCCCTTGCATAAAAACTCCAATGTGGCGAGCAGCTCGTTCCGATAAATCAATTATTCTTTTTTTTACATATGGGCCGCGATCGTTTATACGAACAATCACCCACCTTCCGTTGCGAGGATTTGAAACTTTTATCAAGGTATTAAAAGGCAAAGTTCTATGCGCTGCCGTCAAAAGTTTATTCGAGTATCTTTCTCCATTTGCAGTTTTTCTTCCTTCAAATTTTTGCGCATAAAAACTAGCGTAACCTTTCTGAGAAAATAAGTTTGGCAAAGTGTTTCGAAGCGAATCGCCCGATTGTGCAAATCCGTTTGTAACACAAAAAATCAAACCTAATAAAAATGATATTTTGATATACGTACTTATCATTCGTAATTGCAAAGTAAATTTTAATTGCGAATGTTTGGATATTGGTTGATAAATTGTTCAAACTTGTAAGCGTTAATATAAAATCAAAAAGCTTTCAGATTACAATTATGAAACCATTGGCAGAGCGAGTTAGACCGCAAACTTTAGATGAATTTATAGGGCAGAAACATTTGTTGGCTGATGGAAAAATATTGCATGAATCAATTAAAAATAAAAAAATCCCATCCATCATTTTTTGGGGACCGCCTGGAGTGGGTAAAACAACACTTGCCAAAATTATTGGAAATGAATTAGGATTGCATTTTTATCATTTAAGCGCAGTGAATGCAGGTGTTGCTGATGTTAGAAAAATAATTGAAGCTTCAAAAAAATTAGGGCAAGTATTGTTATTTTTAGATGAAATTCATAGATTCAATAAAAGTCAGCAAGACGCGTTGCTTGGTGCCGTTGAAAACGGAAGTGTATTATTAATAGGTGCAACTACCGAAAATCCAAGTTTTGAAGTTAATAATGCGTTGTTGTCCAGATGTCAGGTTTATGTTTTAGAGAATTTGAGCAAAGCTGAAATGTTGCAGATAATTGATCTTGCAAAAATAAAAGACGAATGGCTTCGTGCTATTGAAATTGAATTTATTGAAACGGACGCTTTATTATTACATAGCGAAGGCGATGCTCGTAAACTTCTAAATCTATTAGAGTTAATTATTAATCAAAACTCAGCCGAAAAAGTTTTAATCAATAATAAAATAGTAAGTGAAGTATTGCAAAGAAAAATTGCTTCTTACGATAAATCAGGCGAAGAGCACTATAATATTATATCCGCATTTATAAAATCGATGCGTGGTAGTGATCCAAATGCAGCAGTGTATTATTTAGCTCGAATGCTCGAAGGAGGCGAGAACATAGAATTTATTGCGCGAAGAATGTTGATTTTATCTAGTGAAGATATAGGAAATGCAAATCCAAATGCATTGCTGATGGCAAGCAATTGCTTTCAGGCAATACAAATGATAGGCATGCCAGAAGCTAAAATTATACTCTCACAAACTGCAATTTATTTGGCTTGTTCGGCTAAAAGCAATGCGAGTTACATGGCGATAGAAAATGCAATTGGCAGAATACGACAAACAGGGAATTTGCCAGTACCACTTCATTTGCGTAATGCGCCAACTAAATTGATGAAAGAATTAAATTATGGAAACGATTATCAATATGCGCATGGTTTTGAAGGAAATTTTGTCGAACAAGAATTTCTTCCAGAAAAAATAAGCAACACAAAATTTTTTGAACCAGGAGAAAATCCAAGAGAAAAAGAACAACGAGAGTTTCTAAGAAAAAAATGGAAAGAAAAGTATGGCTATTGACAAGATAATTGAAATTAATCCAAACATAAAATCGCAAACCCGAATTTTTATTATTGGAATGCCGGGCTCAGGAAAAACAACATGGGGAAAGCGATTGGCAAATAAGTTAGGTTTTAACTTTATAGATTTGGATAAAGAAATTGAAAATTACTTTGGGCAAACAACAGATGTAATTTTTGAAAAGTTTGGCGAAGAAAGATTTCGCGAAACAGAAAAAAGTATTTTACACAACACATTAAAATATAACAACACAATAATTTCATGCGGTGGTGGAGCGCCATGTTTTTTTGATAATATAAATTGGATGAATAAGCATGGATTAACCGTTTATTTTTGTGCATCATCTTCATTGATTTTCGATAGAGTTAGTCAGAATTACAATCACAGACCGCTATTAAAAGGACTAAAACCAGCTGATTTGAAAAATAAATTAGCCGAAATGCTAACTCAAAGAGAAGCTTTCTACACCAAAGCGCAGTTACAAATTAAAGTGCCATTAAAAAGCCTTCAAGCCCTTATACAAATAGTATCTTCACGCATATCAATATAGTAATAATTATCCCATTCTGCCCGCAACAACCGTCAATGTTGAAAAAGTGTGAAAATGTTTTCTGCTAAAAAACGAAAAAAAACGGTGAAAGGACTTGGCAATTCAAATTCAATGCATACTTTCGAATCGTATTAACAAAAATTAAAAAAAATTATTATGAACAAATCAAACTTAATTGACAACATGGCAAAAGCTGCCGGAGTTACTAAAGTACAAGCTGCGGCTGCTTTAGACTCATTCATGTCTTCAACCCAAGGCGCTTTGAAAAAAGGCGAAAAAGTAATCCTTGTTGGATTCGGAACATTTTCAGTAAACAAACGTGCTGCTCGCAAAGGACGTAATCCTCAAACAGGAAAAGAAATTAACATCCCTGCAAAGAAAGTTGTTAAATTCAAAGCAGGTGCTAATTTATCAGCAAAAGTTAGATAAACTTTTAGATAAATTAAATAAAAAAAGCCTCACAAAATTGTGAGGCTTTTTTTATTTTTAATTCCGAAAAAATCATTTTAAATACACATTAATTTTTTTGTTTTCTATTTCAACACTTACATGTTCTTTAAGTGTTGTACTTAATGAAAGTCCAATAAAATCGGCAGCCACAGGAAATTCTTTGTGATTTCGATCTACCAAAACTGCTGTTTTCAATCGTTTTACTTTTGCTTTTAAAAACGGTAAGGATGAATAAAGTAAAGTTCGACCAGTATTCAAAACATCATCAACCAAAAGCACAGATTTATTTTTTAAATCCAGTTTCGTATCGCTTAAAGAAATCTGATCTTCTTTAGGCATTTTTTTATTTAAGGAAACAATTAAAAAATGAAGTTTTAGTTTTGAAATTCCTTCTATTTCCTTAATTAATAATTTTGCATATTGGACACCATTTCCATCAATAGCCGAAATCACTAATTCCTTTTCATCAATAAAAGTTTCATAAACTTGAAAAGCCATGCGCTTGATAATTTTCTTGACTTGTTCGTTATCTAAAATCTGAGTTTTCATTCTGATTACAAGTATAGTTTTTAGTCAAATAAATAGCAGATTTTTTTTAAGCAGATTAAATAAGTGTAAAACATCGATAAAAGTCAGCTTCTTAAAATTTAAAAAACTGTTTGCATTTATCTGAAAAATACATACTTTTGCCTTCCAAAATTTTAAAAAAATCATGAAAGCAGGAATACATCCAGCAAATTATAGAATGGTGGTTTTCAAAGACATGTCTAATGGATATGCCTTCGTTACACGCTCTGCTGTTGAAACAAAAGAAACCATAAAATGGGAAGATGGCAACGAATATCCACTATTTAAAATGGAGATTTCACATAAATCACATCCGTTTTTTACGGGTCAGCACATGTTTGTTGATTCTGCAGGTCGTATTGATAAATTTAAAAGACGTTACGGTTCAAAAAAAGAAGCATAAAAATCTTATTAAAAAAAGCCTTCCAACTTCGGAGGGCTTTTTTATTTTTGAAAGATGAATTACATACTCTTTGATTCAAAAAAAGAAAGGACTAATCTTTTGCCTTTCACATTCACTCGTCCTATTGCTGGGATAAGAATTGGAATTTTAACTATTGCCGAAAAATGGGAAAAACATTTGGGCGAAACTATTTCATATAAAACACAGGATTACCTTCAAGAAAAATTTTCGATTAAAATTTCTAATCAAAATATTTTAATTAACGGAAGCGTTTGTCCCAACAAAAATTTAATCGAAGAGATTAACGCATTAAAAAAATCACAAGCATTAGTAAAAGGAGATGTATTGATTGCGGCATGCGTTGATGAAAATAATATTGCTTCATTTGACGAACAAAAATTTGATGGCGATAGAATTGAAACTAAATTAGAAAACATATTGCATGTAGAATATTGCCATTCTATATTTTCGAAAAATGCACAAGCAATTGAAGAAGATTTTGAATTGCTGACAAAAGGAAGAAAATCACAAGCCATATCTTCTACAAATGGCGTTGTAAACAAAGAAAGAATATTTATTGAAGAAAATGCTAAGGTTGAATTCTCAATTCTGAATGCAACTGATGGACCAATTTATATAGCTGAAAATAGCGAAGTGATGGAGGGTTGTAGAATTCGTGGGCCATTTGCATTGTGTAGCAATGCAGCATTAAAAATGGGAGCAAAAATATATGGTGCAACTACTGTTGGTCCATATTGTAAAGTTGGCGGAGAGCTAAACAATTCGGTTTTGTTTTCATATTCAAACAAAGGACACGATGGGTTTTTAGGAAATTCCGTTATTGGTGAATGGTGTAATTTGGGAGCAGATACTAACAATTCCAACTTAAAAAATACGTACGATGAGGTGAAACTTTGGAATTACGGATCCGAAAAATTTGACAAAACCGGATTAACATTTTGTGGCTTGATGATGGCTGATCATGCAAAGTGCGGAATAAATTCTATGTTTAATACAGGAACAGTAATTGGAGTAGGTGCAAATGTTTTCGGATCGGGTTTCCCAAGAAATTTCATTCCGGATTTTGCATGGGGAGGTGCACAAGGATACGATACGTTTGTACTAAATAAATTTTTTACCACAGCCGAAATGGTTTGCAAAAGAAGAAATGTATCGTTTGACGGAACAGAAAAAAATATACTAAGCGCAGTATTTGACGAAACAAAAAAATATAGATTTTGGGAAAAATAAAGTTATGAGAAAAAAGATAATTGCAGGAAACTGGAAAATGAATAAAAACTTTGAAGAAGCAATGGCGCTTACTTCAGAAATTGTAAATATGTTAAAAGATGAGTACAAAGGAAGTGCAGAAACGGTGTTGATTCCTCCTTTTGTTTATATCAACGCAGTTAGCAGAATGCTTGAAGGCAACATTAGCAGTGGTGCGCAAAATTGCAGCAATCATGCAAGTGGCGCGTACACTGGCGAAATAAGTGGCGACATGCTCAAAACGATAGGTGCAAAATATGTTATAATTGGCCACAGCGAACGCAGACAGTATTTTGCAGAACATAACGATTGGCTTGCTAAGAAAATTAATGCAGCATTATTAAGCAAGTTATTTCCAATTTATTGTGTAGGCGAAACGCTACAAGAAAGAGAAAACAACATACATTTTGATGTGTTGAATTCGCAAATAAGTGAAGGCCTTTTTCATTTATCAAATGAGCAAATGAAAAATGTTGTGATTGCTTACGAACCCGTTTGGGCTATTGGTACTGGCAAAACTGCAAGTACAGAACAAGCGCAGGAAGTACATGCATTTATCCGAAATTTAGTAAAAGAAAAATTCGGTTCAGATATTTCTGAGAACCTTACTATTCAATATGGTGGAAGTGTGAAGCCAGACAATGCAGTTGAATTGTTTTCTGCTCCGGATATTGATGGTGCATTGGTTGGTGGCGCTGCCCTTCAATCAAGAACATTTGTCGACATTGTGAAAGCAATGAAATAGTTTTCATTTGCACTTCTTCAGCGCAACAATCAAATCGTATTCGTTTGCTTTAAGAATAAAGGAGTTTGCCAAACGACATTTTAGTAAAATATTTTCTGCTTCTTTTTCTGTGCAATTCAAATTTCTCATCACGAAATTTGTGTTAAACTTTTCATCCGCTTTTTGTTGTTCGCGGTATAAATCCAGCAGGTATAATAACTTTTGCATCTCTTCTCCACGATCCGAATATTTATACCAAATAGCACTAAATAAACCTCGAATTTGAATTCCAGGTAGAAGCAATTCAATTCCAGGCGCAATTAATAAAGTTATCGGTTCGATTTCTATTTTTTTACCAGGCCATTTTTCAATTTTTGTATAATCATTCAACAACAAATCAGTTTTTAAAAGAAGAGCAACTTCGCGTGCCATTGAATCCATTCGCGCATCAAATGATTTTACTTTCTTTCCTCTTCGTTTTAAAACAATCCTGACTGTTGTATCCTCGTAAAAATTTACGAAAAGCGTATCAGATCTGTAGCCGATGACATCAAAAATAAGTGTATCGCCAATGTTTGCTTTTAATTGAAAAGCCCCAAAAGTGTTAGTTTTAAACCTATTGCCTTTTGGAATTTGTTTAATATTTACATACAAAAGCGCAGAGTTGTTTTCATTTACAATCAAACCTTTTAGATCAAAAGATTGGGCAGACAGAAAATTTGTGGCTGATAGAAAAATTAGCCATAAAATAAATTTCTTTTTAAGCGTAGGTATAGGCATTTTTGCAAAAACAAATTAAAGAAAAAATGTTCAAACAAATTATTTTAAAAAGCGGTCGAGAACGATCTTTGATTAACCGTCATCCTTGGGTATTTAGCGGTGCGGTTAAAGAATTGCCCAAAGCATCAAACGGTGAAATTATTGAAGTCCTTTCGAACAAAAACGAATTATTAGGTTACGGATTTTTTTCGCCCAATAGTCAAATTACTTGTCGCGTATTTGAATTTACAAATGAAATTATTTCAATTAATAAAAAATTTTGGTTGAAAAAAATTGAAGCCGCATTTGAATTGAGAAAACAATTTATCAATCAAACACAGACAAATATATTCAGACTTGCACATGCCGAAGGAGATTTTTTTCCTGGAGTAATTATTGATATTTATAATAAAACTGCTGTTTGCCAAATTTTAATTAAAGGAGTAGAATTAATTAAAGAAGACATTTTTTATGCTTTGAATAAGCTTGGTTTTGCAAATATTTATTTAAAAACTAAACAGAATACACAGTTGCTTGAAGGTGTTTCGGAAGGAAATTGTTGGATTGCTGAAAAGACTTTGATGCCTTTGACTGCTACAGAAAATGAAATTGATTTTTATATAGATGTAGAGCAAGGTCAGAAAACCGGTTTCTTCATCGATCAGCGCGAAAACAGAAAAATGTTAGGCAAATTAAGCGATGAAAAAAACGTGCTAAATACTTTCAGTTATTCGGGTGGCTTTAGTTTGTATGCTTTGAAAGGTGGCGCTAAATGTGTTCATTCGGTAGATAGCAGTAAGGACGCTATTGAACTCTGTAATAAAAATGTGGAATTAAATAATTTTAAAAACCACCAATCGTTTACTGAAGATTGTTTTTTGTTTTTGAAAAACTGCCAAGAAAATTTTTACGATATAATTGTAATAGATCCGCCTGCATTTGCAAAACATTCTAGATCTGTTAAGAATGCAGCACGAGGATATAAAAATTTGAATATGCTAGGAATAAATAAAATAAAACCTGGAGGCTTAATTTTTACGTTTAGTTGCAGTCAACATATCGACAAAGATTTATTCCGAAAAATTATTTTTGGAGCAGCTGCCGATTGCAAAAAAAATGTTCGTGTGCTGCGTCAACTTTCACAACCCGATGATCATCCTATTAATATTTTTCATCCTGAAGGTGAATATTTAAAAGGATTGCTGCTTTATGTGGAATAAAGAAAATTGTATTTTTTCTTAGTTAAAAAATAGAAAAATAATCCCAGGTATCCAAAAACATAAATCCGTTAAAACACGATAATATTTATTTAAAAACACAAAGTAAAAAAATGCATGCAATAGCATGAGAATTGAAAATGAAATTTTCAATTGTAAATTTAAATCGTAAAAATACAATTGAAACATAAGCAATCCATAAATTATTAAAAGAATTGAAGTACTCGTTTTTTTTCCTGTAATAATTGCTAAGCTTTTACTCTGTAACTTCTTATCCATATTGAATTCATTCAGCGAATTCTGTATAAGATTAATCAATGCAATACAAAATATCAATAATCCATAGTGCAAAATATTGAATTCAAATTCTATACATAAAGGATATAAGATTATTCCAGATGAGTATATAAATGCAGCAAGAATTTCTTTGAAAAATAATTTTTTATAGTTTGAAATTAGAAAATAATACAATGCAATAACAGTAGTTAAAATACAAGCGCAAATCAATATTTTAATATTGAAAAATAGTATGCTTAGTGCAGTATTTATTATTATAATTAATATTGACACGATTGAAATTGACAATAAATTGTTTTGAATAAACTGATGTCTATGACTGATAATTTTATTAGGATTAAGTTTAAGATCCAAAAAATGATCAACAAAATAAACAAGCAATACACTTAAAGGAACAACAATATACCATGAGACATTTGGATTTTCAGCCAATAAATTGGCAAGTGGCAACATCAAAGAAAGTACTCCAATGCAAACATCGATACTGCTGTAATTTAAGAATAAAATTATTTTTTTTAGCATAACATTGCAGACAATGTTACGAACTAAAATTATATTATTTCTGATTTCATTCTGCTTTATTTCTAAGCTTAGTTATTCTCAAGAAGAAACATATAAGGAGCCAAAAGGAACAAATAATTGCTTTGTAGAATTAGGCGGTGCAGGCTTATTCTATTCAATAAATTATGAAAAATATTTATACAAAAGCTTCAACGAAAAACTAACCTGGACAGGTAGAATTGGAGGAGGCTACAACCCAATTCCATATCGCTTGCTCAATTCGGTTTATTTGGAAGATGAATCATTTATGTTTCCTTTTACAAGCAGTATTTTTTATGGAAACAGAAAAGAACGAATTGAAATTGGTGCTGGATATACTTTGCTCACTCAAGATTTTTCTAGCAATCAAGTTATCCCAACATTTATTTTAGGATTTAGAGTAACGGAAACGAACGGTACATTTTTTAGAGTTGCTTATACTCCACATTTGCGCGATAACGTTTTAGTAACTTGGTTTGGTGTTAGCATCGGCAGGAATTTTAATTTTAAGTGACGGCACTATTTTATACTTTAATCGAAATTATATTTAATCAAGTTGTTAAATTCGACTCATGAAATATTTTTTCTTGCTGGTAGTTGTATTTCTTCTTTGCAAATTATCTATTGCTCAAAACGATGAGTTGATTATACAAACCGACAGTTTTGCAAAAGACGATCGGTTTAACAAATATCACATTACACGCGAGTTGTTTTTAGTTAATGGAGATACCATAAAAACACCAACATTTGAAGGGCTTAGCGAAGCAAAAACAATTACAATAAAAAAACCTGAAGGGTATAAATTATATGCGTATGGTTTTATTTTTTTTGCGGGAACTGAAAACAAATTAAATCCATATTACATCACAATTATGGTAACAAACTATTTGGCCAAAAATCCTAAAATATGGATTGACTACAACCAAAATTTTGATTTTACAGACGATCCTAATTATCTATTGCCTTATTTTAACGAGAAAGGAACGGAAGTATTTTTACCGAATCAGAAAAATCAGAACGGAAAAAATAAAATTCTTTTTACTCGTACTTCGTTGTTTGGAAAATTCGAATTCCGAAAACAAATGAATGAATATTATGATTTTTTTTACAAAGACAGAAAATTTATTGGCCTTGATTATACCTATCGAGAGCAACGGTATTTATGCAAATCCGGAATTGTAAAATTTGGCAACGACAGTTTCCGTATTGCACTGTACGATGGGAATAGCAATGGATTGTACAACGATGCAGATACCGATAGAGTAATTGTAATTAATTACAACGATTCCATATTTGACAACACAAACGATTTGTTCAGCACAAAACTTGCTAAGAAAAACGAGACAACATATTTCGAAAAAAACGGACAAGTATTCGAAATTTTAGAAACAGACGAAGCAGGAAATTTTGTTAAAATAAAACCAACGAAAAGCGAATCGCTATTTGGTAAAATCAAAGTCGGCAAAAAAATTCCGAAATTTATTTTTACAACTTACAAAGGCGAGAAAAAAAATATTAAAAAATTTAAGCGTCAAGAAGTATTCATGTATTTTTCATCTGCAACTTCAAAAAATTTCAAAAATGACACTGCTTTTTTGCGTCAAATTGCAGCAATTGATAGCAATAAAATTCGAGTAATTCTTTTCTTATATGTAAACAAAAGTTTCGAATTGCGTTATTTCTCAAGTCAAGCAAAACCCAATTATATTTTAGCATTAGGACACAAAAATATCAGCAATAAATTAGGAATTCGAGGATTGCCACAAACCTTATTAGTTGGCAAAAAAAGAAGAGTTAAAAAATATGGGATTTCGCCAGAGGAATACTTGAAAAATCTAAGATCAACTGATTAAAATATTCACCCTAATCTTCGAGATATAACAGTTTGAACTTGTTGAAAAAGCTGATACGGATTTAATTTTCGCCAGTCCAAATTATCAAGTTCGCCTCCAAAATTTAGAAAAAAATCAATACGCATATTTTTAAATTCATCTAA
>CAMAWM010000015.1 GCA_945861965.1 Chitinophaga pinensis
CAAAATCACAAATGTTGAGCCCTTTTGTTGTAAATTCTGATGGGCAAGATATTGTTGAAGCGGTTCATCCAATGACCTACACAGCAGTTTTAGCTGATGCTGGTACATATAAAAATGTTAAAGCGTGGTTTACAGATATCAATATCAACAAAGGAAATTCAGATACAATTTCATTTCAAATATTTGTAAATAAAGGAATCACTGGAACCAAACGCGTGTTGATTGAAGAAGCTTCGGGTGGATGGTGTGGTTTTTGCCCAGACGGACATATAAAAATGCGTGATATTTTAGAAGCTAATTACAATGTTGGCGGAACGATTTACAAAGCAATTGGCGTGGTGCACCACAATTCAGATGGAATGGCACACACTAAAAGCGATACCATAAATGCTGCGGGCTTTTTAACAGGATATCCATCAGCATTTATTGACAGAACAAAATTTTCGGATGTTGCTACAGTTGCAACATCAAATCGTGGAATTTGGGGTCAAAAAGTTGCTGATCAAGCTGCAACTCCTACTCCTTGTAATGTTAGTATTATAAATAAATCATTCAATGCAGTTACTCGTCAAATTAGCTTTGATGTTAAGGTTGATTTTGTTGATTATGCCTTACCTGGCGATTTGCGTATTACTGCATTTATAGTTGAAGATAAAGTTAGAGGTCCATTGATTAGTACAACCAATACTCAATGGAATCAACACAACTATTATAGCATGAACGATGCTGGTGCCGGTGGTGCATCGCATGAATTGTATACACAACCAGCCTATTTCTATGGTTACATGCACAGACATGTAGTTAGAGCAATATTACCATCGGCATGGGGCGTAGCCGGAGATATTGCAACAAGCCCAGCTCAAGGAGGATCGTATACAAAAAACTTTACTTATTCATTGCCAGCAATGGTTAGCATGAATTCAGCTACTGATTATCCAGGATTTCAAAACATTTATACTGAGTTCCAAAATACATTTAGCGGACCTGCACAGAACAAACCTACCGATGTAAGTATAGTTGCTTTAGTTTCCTATTACGATACTGACATTAAAAAACGTATGGTAATAAATGCAAATAAAGCTCCATTGATGTGGGCTTCATCTGTAAAAGAAAATACAAATAATTCAATAAGCAGCAATGTTTATCCTAACCCAGCCAATGGAATTACACGAATAGATTTTAATATGATGCAAACAGATAACGTGAACATTGAAGTTTACAATCTAGTTGGTCAAAAAGTAATGGACATTAAAAACGGTGGTTTTGCCACAGGCGAACACTCGGTTTACTTTAATGCAAATGATTTGAGCAATGGTGTTTATATAATCAACATCAATACTGCTAATGGAGGCAAATCTTCAAACAAAATTGTTGTAGCCAACTAAAATTAAGTTTGATTGGCTTTAAACGGCCCATGCTTTATTGCGTGGGCTGTTTTGTTTTCAAACAATTGGATTTTTATACGTGGCGCTTTATCAAAAATCTTCAAAATCTCATAAAAAGAAATACCTATACTTGCGGCAAAAAAACAAGCGGAATGAGAAATAAAATCGCCTTTACTTTCACGTTATTTATTATTGGATTATTCGCTATTATTTTTTTAAATTCATGCAAT
The DNA here is from genome assembly GCA_945861965.1 of Chitinophaga pinensis. Lineage (GTDB taxonomy): Bacteria > Bacteroidota > Bacteroidia > UKL13-3 > UKL13-3 > CAMAWM01. The sequence continues at coordinate 1,616 of CAMAWM010000015.1, forward strand.
ATTGGCAAAAGAAAAACAAGCAAGGATGCGTTGGCTTTTGAAAATGTTTATCCGGCTATAGTTGACATAAAGCAAAAAAAAATGCCCGATCCAATTTATCAAGCAAGCAGAACTCACTTAATGGATTTGCAGCACACTTGGCTTGATGTAAAATTTGATTACAGCAAACAGCATTTATTAGGTAAAGCTTGTCTTAGTTTCAAACCCTGGTTTTATGCTAACAATAAATTAGTTTTAGATGCCAAAGGAATGGATTTGCATAGAGTTGCGTTATTAAAAAATAACGACACTTTGGATTTGAACTATTCGTATGACACATTACAAATAAACATTGCATTAGACAAAACGTATAAACGCAACGAAAGCTTCAAAATATTTATTGATTACACTGCAAAACCAAACGATTTAAAAACAAAAGGAAGTGCAGCAATTACTGATGCAAAAGGATTGTATTTTATAAACCCCTTGAGAGAAACTGCTGACAAACCGAGACAGATTTGGACTCAAGGCGAAACTGAAAGTAACAGTTGTTGGTTTCCAACTATTGATGCTCCAAACGAAAAACACACACAAGAAATTTATATTACCGCTGACAAAAACGATGTAACACTTTGCAACGGTGATTTAATTTATAGCAAAATAAATGCTGACGGAACGCATACAGATTATTGGAAACAAATGCTGCCGCATGCTCCTTATTTAACGATGATGGCTGTAGGAGAATTTGTGGTAACAAAAGATAAATGGCGAGATACGGTAGAAGTAAATTATTATTTAGAACCTGCTTATGCACCTTTTGCAAAACTAATTTTTGGGACAACATCTGAAATGATTGAATGTTTCTCGCAACGCTTGGGAGTTGATTATCCTTGGGATAAATTTTCGCAAGTTGTAGTCCGCGATTTTGTGAGTGGCGCAATGGAAAATACAAGTGCTGTGGTGCATTATGAATTAGTGCAACACGATGCGCGTGAACATTTAGACAATACACACGAAGACATTATTTCGCACGAATTATTTCATCAATGGTTTGGCGATTTGGTAACCTGCGAAAGCTGGAGTAACATTCCATTAAACGAAAGTTTTGCAACTTATGGCGAGTATTTGTGGAACGAATGGAAACACGGAAGAATGGAAGCAGATTATACTTTTGATGAAAATTTAGCAGGATACCTGAACTCAAAAAACGCAGAAAATAAAATTCCAATTCGTTACAAATACCACGACAAAGAAGACATGTTTGATGCGGTGAGTTATTCGAAAGGCGGAAGAATTTTGCACATGCTTCGCTATGCAGTTGGCGATGATGCTTTTTTTAAATCCTTGCAACTTTATCTTACTAAAAATAAATTCAAAACGGTAGAAATACATGAGCTTAGACTTGCATTCGAAGAAATAACCGGTATGGATTTAAACTGGTTTTTCAACCAATGGTTTTTACAAGCCGGACATCCAGAGTTGGAACTTAAATATGAATTCAACACTGATAAAACTGAGGCAAAATTAATTGTAAAGCAAGTTCAAGATTCAACTCGTGGAGTGTATCAATTGCCTTTGGATGTTGATGTTTACAGCAACAACAAAAGATATCGTGAGCGCATTTTTATTGACAAAAAAGTTCAAGAATTTGTTTTTAAATCTGATGAAAAAATAGAACTGATAAATTTTGATGCTGAAAATATTTTGCTTGGAACTATAAAAGAAGAACTGTCAATTGAAGAGAATTTATTCAAACTTACTCATGCAAATTTGTACATTGATAAACGCGATGCAACAAATGAAATCAGTAAGCATTTTAGTAAAACAAAAAATTTCAACAACGACTACAAATTATCCATTCGGTATTGCTTGACAAATAGTTTTTGGGGTGTGAAGGAATTAGCACTAAATTTAATTAATAAATTACCTGATTCACTTCACACAGAATTTGAACCAGCCTTGATTGAACTGGCAAATTACAAATCCAAATCCGACATTCGTTATTCAGCTATTGAAACATTGGCAAAATGGAATGCTAAAAAACATAAATCTGTTTTTGAAAATGCATTGAATGATTCTTCGTATCAAGTTTTAGCAAAAGCTATTTTGGCATTGAATGATGCAGACTCAACACACTATTTAAGCACTGTAGAATCTTTCAAAAGTTTAAAAAATGGCAGAGTTCAAAACAGTATTGCAAAAATTTTATCTAGCAATTCTGTCGAAAACGAAAACAGTTATTTTAAATCTATACTCGGAAAATTCGGCTATCAAGGCATGGGAATAATGGCATCGTACGGAAACTATTTGTTAAAACAAAACGATGAAATAACAGATGAAGGAATTACTATTTTAACTGCGTTTGTTTCTACTAAAAAATTGGGCTATGCTAAATATTATTTGCCAAATGTTATAAATCAACTCATAGCAAAATACAATCAAAGAGTTACAGAATTAGATAAAAAAATAGCGAGCGCACAAAATGCAAATGAGAAAACAGATTTTCAAAAGCAAAAGGAAATTGCAAAGCAATTTGTTAATCGACTTGAATTGATTTTGCCTGAAGAAAAGTAAAATAATTTTAAAAACTTACCTTTATGTCACGAATATTAGCAATCGATTATGGTACCAAACGTGTTGGTATTGCTGTAACTGATCCATTGCAAATTATTGCAAATACATTGGCTACAATTGATACAAAAGAGATTATTAATTTTTTAAAAAAATATTTACAAACCGAATCTGTAGAATGTTTTGTTGTAGGAAAACCCATGCGACTTGACGGAAGAGATACAGACGCTACTCCTCACGTAGAAAAATTTATATCTTTGTTGGCCAAAAATTTTGAGCATATTAAAATTGAACGCGTGGATGAACGCTATACTTCAGTCATCGCACAACGCAGTTTGCTCGAAATGGGATTGAAGAAAAAAGACAGACAAATAAAATCAAATGTTGATCAAGTTAGCGCTGTATTAATTTTACAATATTATATGGCAATAAAAAAATAAAAACACAAAAATTAGAAAATGATTTTTCCAATAGTGGCATACGGTGATAAAATTTTACGTAAAATTGGCGTTGAAATTTCTGTTGATTATCCTGAACTAAACCAATTGATAGAAAACATGAGAGAGACAATGGAAAATGCTCATGGAGTAGGGTTGGCAGCGCCACAAGTTGGCAAGTCAATAAATTTATTTATGGTTGATACAAGTGCATTTGAAGATAAAACGTATACAAAACTTAAACAGATTTTTATTAATTCGGAAATAAAAGAAGAATGGGGCGAAGAATGGGAATTTGAAGAAGGCTGTTTGAGCATTCCATTGATTCGTGAAAATGTAAAAAGACATAGCAACTTAACAATTCGTTTTCAGGATGAAAATTTTAAGTGGCACGAAAAAGATTTTGATGGAATGCCAGCACGAGTAATTCAGCACGAATATGATCACGTGAAAGGAAAACTTTTTGTTGATTATTTAAGTCCATTGAAAAAAAGATTATTGAAAAATAAATTAATAAATATTTCAAAAGGTGGTGCAGATGTAGATTATAAAATGCGTTTACCTAAATAATTTCAATTTTGTAATTAATTAATGATAGAACTTCAAACAGATTTTAAAAGATATTTCAAACAACAATACGATACCGTAGTTGAATTTATTATTCCATTTATTAACGAAACAAAAAAAGTTAAATCGGGATTAAATTTTCTGGAAGTAGGTAGTGGCTATGGTGGAATTTGCAAGGCATTTGCCGATGCTGGATGCAAAGTTACAGGAATTGAACTTGGCGAATATGCTACAAAAATCGCTAATGATTTTTTGAAAGAAGATTTGAAAAATGGAAACATTCAATTGATAAATAAAAACATTTACGACATTGATGTAGAAAAAGAATTTCCTGAAAAATTTGACATCATTCTTTTAAAAGACACCATTGAACATATTCACGATCAGGCGAAATTTATCAAACATATTTATCCGTTTTTAAAAAATGATGGTGTATTGTTTTTTGCATTTCCACCTTGGTTTATGCCATTTGGCGGACACCAACAAAGTTTAGACAGTAAATTTTTAAGTAAACTTCCCTATTTTCATATTTTGCCAACTCCAATTTATCGTTTCATTATGCAATTATTTGGTGAAGTATCTGGAAGAATTGTAGACACACTTGAAGTAAAAGAAACACAAATCAGTATCAACAGATTTGAAAAAATTACTGAACAAGTTGGACTAAAAATTATGAAAAGAGAATTTTACTTAATCAATCCAAGCTATAAACATAAATTTGGGACAACACCAAAAAAACAATTTGCTTGGCTCTCTAAAATTCCTTGGCTAAGAGATTTTTTTACAACAACTTGCTATTACGTTTTAAGCAAATCATAATTATGCAAAAAAACTTACCCGAAAACATTTCAGTGCTTGGTGGTGGAAGCTGGGGAACAGCCATTGTCAAAATGTTGAGCGAGCATAAAACTCTGCCTAATTCAAACATAAAAAAATTACAGTGGTGGGTACGTTCCGAAGAAAAAGCAAAATTTATTCGCGAGAAAAAACACAATCCCGATTACATCAGTTCGGTAGAAATAAATTCGGATGTTGTAGAAATTGGAAGTGACATAAAAAAAATTATTTCATCAAGCGATTTAATTGTTTTGGCTATTCCTTCTGCGTTTTTAAAACAAAGTTTTGAAACTATTTCGGCCGATGACTTAAAAGATAAATTTATTGTTTCGGCCATAAAAGGATTGTTGCCACACAGCCGAAAAATCGTAGCCGATTTTTTGCAAGATGAATACAATGTACCTCACAAAAATTTATTGGTAATTTCAGGCCCATGCCATGCAGAAGAAGTTGCGAGCGAAAAATTATCGTATCTAACAATTGCAGGATTAAACGAAGAGGTTACAAAACATTTTGCTTCATTGCTTGCCTGTCGTTATATTAAAACAATATACTCAGCAGATATCACGGGAACGGAATACGGAGCGGTTTTAAAAAACATATATGCTGTTGCTGCAGGTATTTGTTCTGGTTTGGGATATGGCGATAATTTTCAAGCGGTATTGGTTTCAAATGCCATTCGCGAAATGGAAAGTTTTTTATATGAAATTCATGTTCATCCGCGCGAAATAAATCACTCTGCATATTTGGGCGACTTATTGGTTACGGCTTATTCGCTTCATAGTAGAAACCGAAAATTTGGTTCAATGATTGGAAATGGATATTCAGTTTCGGAAGCACAATCCGAAATGAAAATGATTGCCGAAGGATATTACGCTACAAAAAGTTTGTTTGAATTAAATGAAAAACTTGGAACAGAAATGCCAATTGCCGAAGCGGTTTACAATATAATTTACAAGAATGCATCTGCAAAATCAGAGATTGAAAAACTATCAGAAAAACTTTTGTAAAATTAGTTTGGCATTGGTTTAAACACCCTGAGATTGTAAGTAAAAGTTAACATAAAATACTGCGTAAGCACCAAACTTTTTATGTCTTCAATATAGGTATCGCTAACATTTCTGCTAATGCTGTTGTTTTGTTTCAGCACATCAAATACACTTAGTTTTATTTCTGCCGAATTGTTAGCTAAAAATTTTGTGCCAATTGCCGCTGACCACAATGTAAAATTTTGATTGTATCCACCACTTAAACCCGAATAAAGAATATTTCTAAGATCTGAATTGATAAAAATATTTTTATAAAAAACCCAGTTGAGGCGGATGTTTGAGTTTTGAGAATAAAAATTGCTGTTCAATTGTTTTTGAATTGTATTTTCTACAAATGTATAAGTTGGTGTAAACGCCAATGTAAAATCAATTTTTTCGCTGATGTTGCTTGAAAGTACAAACCCAGAAAGTACAGCAGTTGAGTTACTAAAGTTAGTTTGTAAATTAATTAAACTCGGCAGCCGATTGTAAGTTACTCCTAAATTCATATTCAGGTTGCATTTTATTTTTTTAATCGGAAAACCATAAGTTAAAAAACTATTTATCCCCCAATTTCCATCTAAGTTTATTGGTTTTGAAATTTGAGCACCTCGCCTAAGTGGAATTCCATCTACAAAAACACTGTCTCCTGTTCCAATAGTTGTTGAGTTGCCAATATAATCGCGTGTAAAATTTGCAGACACAAATGCAAACAACATTTTTGCAGTTTCGCTTTGTGTTTTATTAAAGCGCAAACTAACGGAATGCGAATACGATTGACTTAAATTTGGATTGCCGACATTAAGCGATAATGGATTTGAATTATCAATTACGTTTTGCATTTGCGAAACTGAAGGCGCATTGGTTGAAGTTCGGTAATTAAATCGCAATCCCGCTGAATTTCCTTTGCGGTATTGATATTGAATTGAAGGTAAAATATTTTCGAAATTGCGCTTAACAACATCTGGTTTTGGATATATCAAAGTAGCATTTAAATCTGCTTTTTGAACATTTAAATCTGCCGAAAAATTATGTGCATCCTTTACCCAACGATATGAAACTCCAGCACGATTTGTAAGATACTGATTCTGAAATTCGTTGCTAAGTCTATTATCTAACTGCGTAAATTCTTTGGTTATGGTATCAAACTTATAGGTATATTTCTGAGTAGTATTTTCATTGTTTGAAATATTATAGCTGAATTGCAACTGGCTGAATTTTCCTATTTGTTCAGTAAAATTTACCTGCGATGAAATGTTTTTCCCAGTGGTTTCGTTGTCGCTAATTTGTACAATTGGAATTGAAAAAGTGAATGTATCTTTATAAAAAGTATTTGCGGTTTCTTGGTTTGAATTCCCCTCTCGATAACTGAATGCAGTTCCTAAATTTACCGAAAAAGTTCGTCCCGGTTTAACAAAACGATGACGAAAAAGCAATTCGTTATTGAAATTATATCCATTGTTATCGTTCCTTTTATTATTAAACAAATCATTCAATTTATTGCTTTCTGATAAAAAAGTTACGCCTTCGTTTTGGTTTAAACTGTGGTTGTTTTGGTAACTTATTTTTGGCAACATCACAATTGAATTCATCGTATCAATGTTCCATTCAATTCGCGCATTCAATCGGTGATTGTAATTGTAATTTTTAGTGCTGCTTGTGTCGTTGTAATACTGCAAACTATCGTTGCTTAAAAAATATTTTCTATCTGTTAATTGCTCATTCTTATTATCGGTAGCATTAAAAAAATAACTGCCCGAATAATTTAATTTACTTCCCAATTTATCAGAAAAATTAATTCCCGCTGAATTGGTAGTACTTATTCCGTTTTGCTGTCCAACTAAAAAATTTCCCATTCCTCCCATATCTCCACCACCTCTAAACATCGCTCCCGAATTAATTCCCATACTTCCCATCATTCCTCCCATTTGTCTCATATTGCCACCGCCTCCGCCCATCACACCAAATAAATCTTGCATGGCAAAATTCTGTTGGTTAATATTATTTGACATACCTAACAATGTAAACATTCTTTCACCTTTAAAGCGATTAAATGTTAATCCTGTTTGATAGCGATTATCGTTTCCAGCACCGGCATATAATTTTCCGAAAGTCCCGTTTTTGCGATTCTGTTTAGTAACAATATTCATTGTTTTTGAAGTATTGCCATCATTGAAACCCGTAAATCTCGATTGTTCACTCAGTTGGTCAAACACCTGTACTTTATCAATTATCTCAGCCGGTAAATTTTTTAAAGCTGCCGTTGGATCGTCACCCATAAATGGTTTTCCATCAACCAAAACTTTTTGAACTTGTTCGCCCTGAGCTTTTACTATTCCATTATTTTCAATTGTAATTCCTGGCATTTTGCTCACCAAATCTTCGGCATTGGCGTCTTTGTTTACCTTGTATTGGCTTGCACTCATTTCGCTTGTATCGCCTCGCTGAACTGCTGCAGGAGCTTTATCTTTTATCACCAGCGTTTTTAAAATAAGGTCTTCTTTCAATTCCACTTTATAAAATGGAAATCCCTTTTCGGTATTTATTTGTTCCGAATAATTTTCGTAACCTACATACGATACTTTTAAAACATATTTTGTTCCTTTAAAATCTGAAAATCTGAAAAATCCTCTATCGTTCGTAATTTGATTTAAAACCTCCGTTGTGTCATCCATATTTTTTATTGAAACATGGGCTCCAATTAATGCTTGGTTATTGGATTTTTCGCTAACCATTCCAGCTATTTTTTTGCCCTGTGGCTGAGCAATTGCACTAATCGAAAGGAATATAATTAAAGGGATGGTGTAAACTTTTTTCATAAAAATTAGGGCAAAATAAGCTTTTGAGATGAGAACGAATTGTTTTGGTTTAAAATCACTTTTAAAAAATAGTTAAGTAGCTTAAAACAGAATTATTATTTTCGTGCACTTTAATAAAGTTGATAGGATAATTAAATTGATCATCAAATCAACCCAACAACTATTGTTTATGTTACGAACACACACTTGCGGAGAATTAAGAATTAATGATGTAAAAAATGTAGTAACCCTTTGTGGCTGGTTACAAAAAAGCCGTGATTTGGGTGGAATGACATTTATTGATTTGCGAGATAGATATGGAATTACGCAACTAGTTTTTAATATGGAAAGCTCGGCTGAATTGTGTGAAAAAGCACGCAAATTAGGAAGAGAGTTTGTATTAAAAGTTTCTGGAATTGTTTCTGAAAGAAGCAATAAAAATAAAAATTTAGCGACTGGCGAAATTGAAATTATTGTTAATGAATTAACAGTTTTAAATTCATCCGAAACTCCTCCATTTACAATTGAAGACAATAGCGATGGTGGCGATGATTTGCGAGCAAAATTTCGTTATTTAGATATTCGCAGAAATCCAGTAAAAAATAATTTATTGTTAAGAGCTCGAATGGCTACTGAAACGAGAAATTTTTTAAGCAATCAAAAATTTATTGAAGTTGAAACTCCCGTTTTAATAAAATCTACTCCCGAAGGTGCGCGAGATTTTGTGGTTCCATCGCGTATGAATCAAGGACAATTTTATGCTTTGCCTCAATCGCCTCAAACATTTAAACAACTGCTGATGGTTGCTGGAATGGACCGATATTATCAAATAGTAAAATGTTTCAGAGATGAAGATTTAAGAGCGGATAGACAGCCAGAATTTACTCAAATAGATTGCGAGATGAGTTTTGTAGATCAGGAAGATGTGCTGCAATTATTTGAACAAATGGTAAAACATCTTTTTAAAACTGTAAAGGGAGTTGATATTGAGCCCTTGCAACGAATTACATTTTCTGAAGCCATAAAACAATATGGCAGCGATAAGCCAGATACTCGATTTGAAATGAAATTTGTTGAGTTGACAGAACTTGTAAAAGGAAAAAACTTTCCGGTTTTTGACAATGCAGAAATTGTTGTTGGAATTTGCGCAAAATCTTGTGCCGAATACACACGAAAACAGTTGGATGAATTAACAGAATTTGTAAAAAAACCTCAAATTGGTGCAAGCGGTTTGGTTTATGCAAGAGTTAATTCTGATGGATCAATAAAATCTTCGGTTGATAAATTTTATACTGCAGACGATTTGCAAGAATGGGTTAATGCTTTTGATGCAAAGCCTGGAGATTTACTTTTAATTTTGGCAGGGCAAAACGAAGAAACAAAAAAAGCATTGTGCGAATTGCGTTTGGAAATGGGAACACGTTTGGGATTGCGTGATGCAAATAAATTTTCGTGTTTGTGGGTTTTGGATTTTCCATTGTTAGAGTTTAACGAAGAAGAAAACAGATATTTTGCAATGCATCATCCATTTACTTCGCCAAAACCAGAAGACATTTTATTGTTAGATACTAAGCCAAAAGAAGTTCGCGCCAATGCGTATGATATGGTAATAAATGGTGTTGAAGTTGGTGGCGGTTCAATACGAATTTTTAACAAAGAATTGCAAAGTAAAATGTTTGGTATTTTGGGCTTTACCAAAGAGGAAGCCCAAAACCAGTTTGGATTTTTGATGAATGCATTTGAATATGGCGCACCTCCACATGGCGGAATAGCCTTTGGGTTTGATAGACTTTGTTCTTTGTTTGGCGGAGAAAATTCAATTCGAGATTTTATCGCATTCCCAAAAAATAACTCAGGACGAGATGTTATGATTGATGCACCAAGTGCGATTGATGGGAAGCAGTTGGGCGAATTGGGGCTTGGGGTGAAATGAAATTTTTAGAAAATAAAACATTAGGATATTATGATCGTTTAATTTGTAAATAAATTTATTAGTTATGGCTTCAGAAACGTTTATTGTTGACCGTCCAACCTTAGAAATGTTATTAGGAGGAAAAACTATTGTTTTGCATACTTCATATATTCGAACTTTAAAAATTGGAGATTCTATAGGAGTAAGGCTTATAGACTCAAGTGAAACCTATTTTACACGAATAAAAATGATACTACATAATAAAATGAGAAAGGATAAAAATATCCTAATTCAAATTGAGGTTAGTTATGCTAAAAAAGGATACAAAGCCCCAAGAGAAAAAAATGAGCAGACTTATGTATTTGAACCTTACTTGGAATATTATGTTCTAAAATGAAAGTATAAATAATAAAGTGGCTTGATAAATATTCAAAAAAAATAAATTTATTTGAGCTAAAATTTTATTTTTATATTTGCATTATGAAGAAGGCGACAAAACTAAATCAGATAGAAGAGGCTGAAAGGTACCTTGCAAATGCCGTAGAGATTTTAAAAACTAAAGGTGGCAATGGTGTGCCTGGTTATTACTCTGATGCCAAATATGTAAAAATGGCTTGCAATACCGCCTGGAACGGAATATTGGTTGCGCTTGATGAAAAAGTTCCTGCACACTCAAAAGTGAAACGTAAATCGGTTGATACCTACAAACAATACCTCACCACTAAAAACAAGAAAGTGCTAAATGATTTTGTAAGTAGCTACAACTATCTGCATCTTTTAGGTGGATATGATGGAGACCTGAACAAAAAAACAGCCCAAACAGGATTGGAACTTGCGCAAAATATTATTGATTGGTGTAGAAAAAATTAGTTCACAGTGTGTCACAATGAGTTTGCCGAAGTGTCGAAGCTTTACCTCGAAACTCCAGGTGGCAATGGACCCGAATAGTGAATACAAGGCTTTGCCCAAGAGCAATATTCATGGTAAATAATTTGAATGTCTGCAACTTCTTTATTTAAAACATTCAAACTGAAATCGCATTTTTGAAATTGTTCAGTCAAACATTTTACATCGTGTTTCATAACTTGGTTGTCCTTCGGAATGGTCAAAGGTTTTGTTTTGTTTTCATCAACTATGCAATAATTTCCCTTGGGTAAATTGATGCTGAATCCTCCAACACTATCTGTTACAAGTTTTGCAATTACTTTTGATTTTCCACTATTTGAATTTCCTTTTTTTATATAAATAGTTTTGCCAATTATTGGTCGTGGTCTAGCCAATTCTACCAAAACTTCTGGCATTGGTTCTGCTCCTCCACAGTATGTGTAGGTTTGAAAAATGACTCCATTTACTTTAAATTTTTTTTGAGCAAACAAATAGTTTGCACAAACTAAAAGCACAATAAAAAGCAGCGATTGTTTTTTCATTTTTGCATTAAATCTTCGATGTGTTCAACTTCAATCGGAATATGTTCCATCAAATCTATACAAGCAGTTTCGGTTATAAGTATTTCGTTTTCCAATCTAATTCCAATTCCTTCTTCATTAATATATATTCCAGGTTCGCAACTAAAAGTCATACCAGCTTTAATAGGTTCATATCGCATGCCCACATCGTGCACATCAATTCCTAAAAAATGCGATGTTCCATGCATAAAATATTTTTTATATGCAGGCCAATCTGCATTTTGATTTTTGATATCGTTTGTGTTTATCAATCCTAAATCTATTAATTCCTTTTCCATTATCAATCCAACTTGTTTCTGGTATTCCATCAACATAACTCCTGGTTTTAATAATTTTTTCGCTTCGCGCATTACATTTAAAACGGCATTGTAAACTTGTTTTTGCCTAGCCGAAAATTTTCCGTTTATCGGAATAGTTCGTGTCATATCACTTGCATAATTTGCATAATCTGCTCCGGTGTCTAACAGCAACAAATCTCCTTCTTTGCATTGACAATTATTATCAACATAATGCAAAATACAAGCATTTTTTCCGCTAGCTACAATAGGCCCAAATGAATGCCCGTTGGCTTTATTTTTTAAAAATTCATGTATTACTTCCGCTTCAATTTCGTTTTCCCAAGCTCCTGGTTTTACAAACTTTAATACGCGATTAAACATTTTTTCGCTGATTGAAATTGCTGCTTTCATCAACTCCAATTCATGTACTGATTTTATTGAACGAAGTCTATGCAAAATGGGTGCAGCGCGTTCAAAATTATGCAATGGATATTTGTTTCGCATTTCGTTTGCAAAGCGTAAATCTTTGTAATGCGAGCTTACTACACTGCGATCGTTTTCGTTTAATGTTAAATAAATATTTTGGGCGTAATTAATCATTGGGCGCATTTTTACCTCAAACTCATCAGTCCAATACACATTTTTAATTCCGCTTATTTCAGTAGCATGTTTTTGATTTACTTTATATCCGTTCCAAGTAATCATTTTTTCATCGGTTCGTTTAACAAACAAACACTCACGAAATTCTTCAATAACACAATCAGGAAATAAAACTAAAATTGTTTCCTCCTGATCAATTCCGCTTAAATAAAACAAATCGCTATTTTGCTTAAACGAATGCAACGCATCGCCATTCCAAGGATGTTCGTCATTGCTATTAAAAATTGCAATGCTATTGGCTTTTAATTGTTTCTTAAATCGTTCTCGATTTTGAATAAATAATTCGCTATTTATTTGATTGTATTTCATAAGACTTCAATATTAGTTGATTTTTTTAATATAAATAAAAACACAAACCCTGTTACTTGAAAACAAAAAACCCTACTCAAAATGAGTAGGGTTTTTAAAAATAGAAAATTATATAAATTATTTTCTTCCTTTTTTAGTTTGTTCGCCTACTCTATCCATCACACAACGGAAACCAATCATTGATGTAGATTGTTCTTGATCTAAATATCTGCGAGTTCCTGGAGTTAACCAATATGCTCTATCCCACCAGCTACCGCCTTTGTAAACACGTGCAGCATTGTCAACTAATGAAGTTACACTATACTCATAACGTTGGTCAATATCTTCGTACTGAAGTTCGTCTTTGTATCCAATATTATTTGCTTTTTTATAGTTACGTCTTTTAATGTTATCTTCTTCTGTTACATCGCGATAAACAATTCTTCCCAATGAATCTTTTGATAATGCACCATCTCCGTCTTTTCCTTGAGTTTGGTAGTTGTTTCCTCTAAATGCGTTTAAATCGTTAAAATCTTCAAGCGATAGTGGACGATAAATATCCATTACCCATTCGCTCACATTTCCTGCCATGTGGTATAATCCCAAATCGTTTGGCAAATAATTATCGTCTTTTACTCTGCAAGTGTAAAGCGAAGCATCGTTTAGATTTCCAGAAATTCCTGCTTGGTCACCACGTCCTCTGGTATAGTTTGCATACATACGACCACGCGTTTTTTCGTTGTCGCTTCTACGTAATGTTAAACCATTCCAAGGATAAATTCTTCTTACATCAATATTTTCGTTAAATGATGCAGTAGTTAATCCCATTGCAGCATATTCCCATTCTACTTCTGTTGGTAAGCGGTAATTTGGCAATAAAATTCCATCTTCCATTCTTACGTCACGCTTTTTTGATCCTGGTGCATAATCACGCAATTGTTTTTTAATATCAATAGGTGTCATTCCAAGTAAGTAAGCTTCGGTATTAAATATTTGTTCGGAACCTTGTTTTACTAACTGACTATTTTTCATCAATCCTTCACGAATCATGATCATTTCATTTACACGGTCAGTTCTCCACTTACAATACTCAGTAGCTTGCAACCAGCTTATTCCTACTACAGGGTAATCTCTGTATGCAGGATGACGAAGATAATACAATACATAAGGTTCGTTATACGATAGTTTGTTTCTCCAAACCAAAGTGTCTGGCATTGCATTGGTTACAATTATTGGGTTTTCACCACCAAAACTGCGGTTAAGCCAATATAAATATTCTAGATAATCAAAGTTTCTAACTTCGGTTTCGTCCATGTAAAAACTTGAAACAGAAACGCGTCTTTTCAAATTATTTCTATCGTAAGTTAAATCTTGCTCGGTGTTTCCCATTACATAGGTTCCACCTTCAACAAACAATAACCCTGGACCGGTTTCTTGCTCTTTGAATTTGTGTTTTTCAAATCCGCCCCATTTGGTGTTATTGTATTGCCATCCGGTTGAGGTAGATTTATTGCCAGTGCATGCGGTTAGTATAACCAATCCTGCGGCTAAGCTTAGTAAAATAAATCGTGATACTATTTTCATTGTATTACAGAATAATGTTAAAAGTTTCCAAATATAACGGAAAAAAAATCTGAATGTTATTTTTTTTTAAATTTCGGGACATTTTATTGGTTTTCCTCCACGTGGGCTTTGCTTTTGCTTGGTTTTTAATTCAAACCCTAGTGATACCTCATGCGAGCCAACTGTGGCGGTACTGGCACTTGAAACCGTCAAATCGTAACTATATCCCATTCTAAAATTAGGAAATCTGATACCTACTAAAAAAATAACTGCATCGGCATTTCTTGAGGTTTGTCTGAACCAAGCGCCAACAGACAATGCTTGTTTTTTATAGTACATTCCTATATTTACTTGATAAAATTGCTTTTGGGCCATAAATAATATATTGGGCGATAACATGGTTCGATTTTGTTCGTTCCTTGATTTACTCAAATAAATATTAATTCCCGCGTGCCCTGTGTACCTTCGTGGAACAAGCAACTCGGCTCTGCTCGAATATTCATCGTAAAAAGATTGATTGGGTTCAAATAAATTATGAACGGCAAATCCTCCGTAAAATATTGGATTATATACCAGAATTCCAGTTCCAAAATTTGTAAATGTGCGTTTTATTAATCCTTGAGGTTCTTTGCTGGGAATATTTAAAAAACCAATAATCGGATCAAGTTGATCTCCAAAAATAAATTTACTGAAATCGTAACTTTTTTGTTTTACCTCAGCTAAAATACCTGCATTTACTGACCAATTGCGATTAATATTGATACCATAAGAATAAACTGCCCCAAAACTAATGGTTCTTAAATTGCCATCTCCCGCTTCGTCAAGTGTTGCAATTACACCCAATCCACTATTAAATTTACCAAGGTAAGCATCTAACGAAACTACTGCCGTTTTGTAATTATTATTTAATCCGATGTATTGGCTTCGTGCGTTGCTAGCAAATCTAATTTTGCGAGAAGTACCAACAAAAGCGGGGTTTGTATAAATTGGCGATGCGTAAAATTGACTAAGTTGTGGATCTTGAGCAAATGTATCTTCAGCAACAAGCAGAAAGCCTAAACTTGAGAATAGTATTTTTAATAAAATCTTGCGCATTGAATGTCAACTAAATTAAAAATCAGGACAAGTCATTGGTCTTGGTTTGCGATGACGAATATGTTTCCTCATTTCAAAAGAAAGCGTAACTTCATGAGAATTTACAGCACCATAGCGCGCTTCAGACACAGTAGCATCGTACGAATAACCAATTTTTACTTTCGGAGTTCTTAATCCCATAAAGAAAATAAAAGCATCTGAGTTTATGCTTGTTTGTCTGAAATATAATCCCGCTACAAAAGTTCCTCTGCTAACAAACAATCCAAGATTAAGTTGGTTAAATTGTTGTTGTTGCATATAAATTACATTGGGATATAAATTGGCTTGACGCCTTTTATTATTTGTAACAATCAAAGGTAAAATAATACCCGCATTGGCGGTATACTTCATTGGAATCTGAATAAACGCTTTTCCATCTGGCAATGGATTTGTAAAAAATGTCTGCGCTGGCTCGGTAAGATTATGCGCTGCAAAACCCGCATAAAAATTTTTGGAATAACCCAATATTCCAGCCGCAAAATTAGGATACAAAAGTGAAGAGTTTATTTTAGAAAGATCCTCTTGAGATGCCTTTAAAAATCCCTTGCGAGCTATAATTTCATCAAACCAATGCAACTTACCAAAATCTATTGATTTTTGGACGAATCCGGCTTGTAATGCCGCACGAACAGTAAAACTTTTTGTTATCGGAATTTGGTATGAGTAAGCTACGTCAATACCTGTGGTGCGAAGTTTTCCAATTCCTTGTTCATCGTAATGCATTTGTATTCCTATGCCACCATTTATCACATCAAAATGTTCGTCATACGAAGCATTAACAGTACTGTATGAACCTGCAATTTGCGCCCATTGGCTTCGGCTTGCTAACACCAATCTGCCCACTTTACTGGTTCCGGCAAAAGCAGGATTTGTATAAATTGGATTTGCGTAGAATTGTGAAAATTGCGCATCTTGAGCATGCAAGGATATTGCCATTAGCATTAACATTACGTATGTTATCAATCTGCAAGTAGCAGTAAATGGCAAAATCATTATTCCTTTATACGATTTTCTTTGAAAAATTTAAACTGCCAAAATTAAAAAACCTATTCAATTAACATTAATATACAAATTTAGTATGTTTGTCGTTGAATAGTTTTTAGTCTTTGGTAAAAGGTTCAATTATAATCAAAAACAAGTCTTATATGCAATTTTTATTCAAAAGGACAAAAATAAATACTCTTAATATTTTCTTAATTATTTTATTATTTATAGATTATCAATCGTTTGCGGTCAATATTTCGCGTTTTGCAAAATTAAATTGGTCGCAAAAATCAGATATTCAATTTGCAGGCAAGAACTTTTCTACATTTTTAGATTTTACGGGCTCGTCAATAAATTTAGAAAAAGGGTATTTGCCCGAATATTTTATTAACCTAGGCGATTGCGGTTCAAGCATCAAAAATATTGTGTTGGAAAATGCAGTTTTTGAGCCATGCGAAAACAAGAATTTTCAAGGCAAGGAATTTCTGAATTCAGAAATAAGAATTGAGCACACAGTTTCGTATGAAAATGGCAAAGCAAAATTGCTGGTTTGGTTTGTACCAATTAAGAAGGTTGGAATTGAAATACAAAAACTAATTTCATTTACAATTAAAGCCGAGTTTGATGAAACTATTTTTGCATATAATGCTTTAAACAAAGCTGGATTTTCCGCAAATTCCGTTTTAGCAACGGGAGATTGGTATAAAATTGCAACTACTGCAAACGGCATTTATCGGATTGATTATACTTTTTTAAAAACAATTGGAATTGATGCAGATGCGATAGATCCAAGAAACATAAAAATATATGGAAATGGCGCAGGAATGTTGCCCGAATTAGTTCGAAGTTTTAGATACGATGATTTGCAGGAAAACGCAATTTATATTCAGGGCGAAAGCGATGGGAAATTCAATCCAAGCGACTACATTTTATTTTATGGCCAATCTCAGCGCGATGTGTGGCGATTTGATAATACTTCGAAAAAATATTTGCACTCGCCAAATTTGTATTCAGATACTTGTTATTATTTTATATCCATAAATGCGGGAATTGGAAAACGGACGCAAACACAAATTTCTTTGACAATTGCAGACAGTATTACTACAAGCTACGATGCTTTGTATTTTCACGAAAACGATTTGAGCAATCTGATAAAATCAGGTAGAACCTGGTTTGGCGAAGAGTTTAATGACAGGCAACGAAGTCAAAATTTTAACATCAATATTCCAAACCTTCGAACTGATAATCCAATATTTTTTACTTCTGAAGCCACGTCTAGAGCGCCCTTAGCCCAAACTTTAACCATTACTTCAAATAGTCAGTCAGTTTTGATACATGATTTGCCAGCACTTTGGACACTTGGATTTGAAGATCCATTTACAAATGGATTGCAAACTAAGTCAGTAAGTTTTTTTCCAAACTCATCTAATTTAAATATTAATTATAGTTACGCTGCTACTTTTGGTCAAACAGCAAATGCATGGTTAAATTGGTTTAGAATTCAAGGAAGAGCAGATTTAAAAAACACAAGTGGCCAATTAGTTTTTAGCGATTTGAGTTCCATTAACATGTCAAAAAATACTCAGTTTAATATAAATAGCGGTCGAAGTTTGACAATTTGGGATGTAAGTATTGCTACAACGCCATTTAAAATTGATGGGACTTTTGATTCTGGTTTATCCATTTTTAATTTTATTGCAAATACCGATTCATTAAAAACATTTGTTGCATTTGATGGCAGCAATTATTTGATTCCAAAACCTGCCGGAAAACTTAACAATCAAAATTTACATGGATTGCCAGCAGCAGATTTTGTAATAATTACCCATCCAGCTTTTAAAAGCGAAGCAGATAGGTTGGCAAAGTTTCATATCGAAAAAGATGCTATGAAAGTTCAAGTTGTTACAACTTTTGATGTGTATAATGAATTCAGTTCTGGATCGCAAGACATAAGTGCAATTCGCGATTTTTTAAAAATGTACTACAGTAAATATCCAAGCGCTAATGAACGATTGAAATATGCTTTGTTTTTTGGCCGAGCATCTTACGATTACAAAAACAGAATTAAAGAAAATACCAATTATTTCCCAACGTTTGAAAACACCGATAGTTGGAATCCAATTGGTTCATTTTGTACCGATGATTTTTTTGCTTGTATTGACGATAATGAAGGAAACATGAATGGTGCAGGAGCAAATTCAGAATTATTAGATATCGGAATTGGCAGAATTCCATGCATCACTTTAGACCATGCAAAGGGCGTTGTAGATAAAATTATAAATTACTCGAACAACAAATCGTTTGGAGATTGGAGAAACAGAGTAACGTATGTTGCCGATGACGATTATGAAAACATCGGATTTAATGAAGACATTGAAAATTATGGCGATATTTTTTTAAACAAATTCCACAAATTTAATGTCGGAAAAGTTTTAACCAATGCCTATATTCCTGTTTACACCGCTGGTGGGAAAAGATCGCCAGACGCACAAAATTCGATTGTAAAAGCTGTCCAAAACGGTTGTTTGATGTTAAACTACACTGGTCATGGTGGCGAAGTTGGATGGAGCGCCAGAAGAATTTTAAATACTGACAATATCAATAGCTGGACAAATTTTAATTCGTTGCCATTATTTATTACTGCTACTTGCGAATTTAGTCGCTACGATGATCCTGCCAGAGTTTCGGCTGGCGAAATGGTTTTGTTAAATCCAAATGGCGGTGGAATTGCACTTTTTACAACTGTTCGTTTGGTTTTTTCAAGCAGCAATCAAACATTGAATTTTCATTTGCACAACAACTTAGGATTGGATACAAGCAAAGTGCTTTCGCCACTTTACTTAGGCAATCTTATGCGCAATACTAAAAACAGCTATCCAAGCTCAAATACAAGAAACTTTATTTTACTTGGCGACCCTGCATTAAGACTTGCCTATCCGCAATGGTCAGTTAGCACTACCTCTGTAAATGGGAAGCCTATTGGCGGTTTGAATGACACATTGAAAGCACTTTCAAAAGTAAGCATTACAGGCATGGTAACTGATGCCAATGGCGGACCATTAACTAATTTCAATGGTGTAGTTTATCCAACAGTATTTGATAAGATGGATACTTTAGAAACCATTGATATTGGTCCATCTAATCCAGCGTTTAAATTTCGATTACAAAACAATGTTATTTATAGAGGAAAAGCCACAGTTACAAATGGCGCTTTTCAGTTCAGTTTTATTGTTCCTAAAGATATTTCATACCAGTATGGATTAGGCAAAATCAGTTATTATGCCAACAACGATGTCATAGATGCTTGCGGTTATGATAATTTATTTGTTGGTGGAACTGCCGATAGTTCTGCGATAGATAAAAATGGCCCTGAAATAAAACTTTACATGAACGATTCTAAATTTGTTTTTGGAGGAACAACAGATGAGAATCCGTTATTTATTGCCAATATTTTTGATTCAAGTGGAATTAATACTGTTGGCAGAGGAATAGGAAGAGATTTGATTGGCACAATGACATTGAAAGATGAAAACAACAACACCATTCATAGTTCAACCACAATTATGAATGAATATTTTCAAGCTGCAATAAATTCTTATCAGGCAGGCGAAGTAAAATATAAATACAACAAATTAACGCCAAGCCCAAAACCATATCATTTAACTTTTAGGGTTTACGATGTATACAACAATTCAAACCAAGCCGAACTTGAATTTTTTGTGGCTTCATCAAGCGAATTGGCAATAAAAAATGTGTTGAATTACCCCAATCCATTTACAACAAAAACAACTTTTCATTTTGACCACAACAAAGCAGGAGAAGAAATGAATGTGATGATTCAGATTTTTACAGTAAGCGGTAAATTAGTAAAAACATTGACTGCAAATAAAGTAACGCCAAATTCGCATTTTGATCAACTAGAATGGAACGGAAAAGATGAATACAACGATGAAATAGCGAAAGGTGTTTACGTTTATAAAGTAAAAATTGCGACCGCATCAAAAACGGTTGAGGAATTTCAAAAGCTCGTCATTTTAAAATAAATTTTTGAGGATTTTAATTACACTAATTTCGAAATATAGAAAGTGGAAAAAATAAAATATTTTATTGAAAAAAACGCATTTGGAGTTTGTGCTTATTTGGGCGAAAAGTTTGGAATTTCGTCCTCCATAATTCGAATGTATTTTATTTATGCCTCATTCATTACCGTGGCATCGCCAGTTTTAGTGTATTTGTTTTTAGCGTTTTGGTTAAACATCAAAAAATATATTCGATCAAATAAGAAAACAGCTTGGAATCTATAATTTCTTTAAAGCTAAAAATACTTTTCAATGAACAAGCCGCGTACCATTTTTATAATACTCGCATTTTATATTTTAACAGCCTTTGGTTGGTGGGGTTTTGCACATTACAGAAGCAGCCGCGAAATTTACGAATTACAAAAATCTGTACTTGAAATATCATGCCACAAAGCAAGCGCAATTATTAATGAAGAAATTGCAAGCGATGACTTGTCAGATACTGTTCAATTAAACAAATTATTTTATTTCAATTTTCCCAAATTAGAGATAATCTATTTAGATTCCTTTTCGCCTCTAAGTAGTTTTTTAATTCGTCCATCTGAAAAATCTTACGATGAAATTGAAAAAAAATTCATTCGTAAAAAATGGATGTTTGCCAGCGAAGGAATTGTAATGATATCGCTTCTGTTTTGGGGTATTATTTGGGTGTACAGAAACTTACAACAAAGCATAAAACTTAGCAGACAACAAAATAATTTTTTGCTGTCAATTACGCACGAATTAAAAACTCCAATCACCAGCATTAAACTTTATCTTGAAACATTGTTGAAACGAAATTTGGAAAAAGAACAACAAGAAACCATAATTAAAAATTCGATTGCAGACAGCGACCGATTGCGAGAGTTGGTTGATAATTTACTGATATCGGCACAACTTGAAAACAAAAAATTCGAACTCAACAAAACAAAAATTAACCTCAGCCAACTTGTAAATACTGCAATAGAAAAATTTGCGACACCAAGAAATATTTCAGAAAAATTTGTAAAAAACATTGAACATGAAATTTATCTAAACTGCGATGAACTTGCAATTGAAGCTGTATTTATAAATTTATTGAACAATGCATATAAATACACCGCTGGAAATATTTTTGTTTTGCTTCGAAGCGAAGAATCAAAAATAATATTATCAATAGCAGATGAAGGGGATGGAATTGCAAATGAGGATAAAGACAAATTATTCGATAAATTTTTTAGAAGTGGCGATGAAAATACTCGTAAAACGAAAGGAACAGGATTGGGATTATTTATTGTAAAAAATTTGTTAAACTTACACAAGGCTCAAATTGAGGTAAAAAATAATTCTCCGAAAGGAGCAAACTTCGAGATAACATTCTTCGTATAGTCTCATAAACATAGAACCTGTTTCGTATATGAATAAAATCTTACTAGTAGAAGACGAAGAAAATTTACAACACGCACTAAAACTTAACCTTGAATTTGAAAAGTATGAAGTAATTGCTGTTTCTACTGGCAAGCAGGCAATTGAAGCGTTTCGCGAACGCAAATTCGATTTGGTGATTTTAGATATAATGCTTCCTGAAATAGATGGATATATGGTATGCGAAAACATACGGCAACAAGATACAAATGTTCCAATTATGTTTCTTTCAGCAAAAAATACTTCTACAGATCGAGTGCTTGGTTTTAAAAAAGGAGGCGATGATTATTTAAGCAAACCATTTGATTTGGAAGAGTTGTTGTTAAGAGTTAAAAAACAACTGGATAACAGAAAAAAAATGTTGGATGGCGATCGATCAATTCGAAATATATTTCATTTTGGCAACAACTGGATAAACTTTGAAAATCACGAAGCAAAAGGAAGAAAAGGCAAATTGGAACTTACCAAAAAAGAAACTTTGTTGATGAAAATATTGATTGAAAATAAAAATCAAATTGTTAGTCGCGAGCACATTTTAAAAGTAGTTTGGGATTACAACGTAATTCCGAATACGCGCACAGTTGACAATTTTATGTTAAGCTTAAGAAAGTATTTTGAGGCCGATCCTAAAAATCCTAAATACTTATTTTCAGCTCGAGGAATTGGGTACAAGTTTGTTCTCGATTAATTTATTGAGTAAGCTCAATTCCTTTTAACATTCGATAAAAATTTATTGCATACGTATCGGTCATTCCTGCAATAAATTCACAAATTTTTAAAATCCTTACATACAATTCTTTTGATGGAATTTTGTTATCGCCCACAAATTGTTCGGGAATTAATTCTACTATTTTTTCGCTTTGATAAAATTTCAAATCACTATTTAAAGAAGATTCATATTTGTGGTTAACCGATTGAATACACAAATGCAAAAGCCCCGCAATTACTTCAAATCCTGCAGCTTCGATCTCAACTACTTGACGACTTTTATATACTTTTTCGAGCGATACTTTTTTAATTTTCTTAATCTGATCCTTAAAAATACTTTCGTCAAGAAGCGCTTTGTCAAACTCTGCGTTTAGTATTTTTTCTTCGTTTGTCCAAAATATTTCAGCTACTTCGCTTGTGAGTTTGTTAATGGCATTTGCCCTCAAAAAAGCAATCTGCTCCTCTTGGTTCATTTTAATAAATTTAGCTTCATCAAATTTTTCTACAAAGGGAATTAAATATTTTTCGGCATAGCTAAAATCAATCAAATGCAAATTCAATCCATCTTCAAAATCGATAATGCTGTAACAAATATCATCCGCAGCTTCAACTAAGAAAGCCAATGGATGTCTATAATAATGCAAATGCTCATTGGCATTCACTTTTTTCAATCCCAATTTCTCAGCCACATCGTTGAAATATTTTTTTTCGCTCTGAAAAACTCCATATTTTTTTTCGCTCACACAATCGCTTTTGTATTTTGGCAATCCTTCTTTTGGATATTTTGTAAATGCCGCCAATGTTGGATAGGTTAAATGCAATCCACGCGAATTGCCGCTGTAATTTGTAATAATTTTAAATCCATTTGCATTGCCTTCAAAATTTATAAAATCATTCCATTTTTTTTCATCGTTTATTTCCAATTCAAATATTTTTCCTCTTCCATTCAAGAAATATTCGCTTATTGCTTTTTCGCCACTGTGGCCAAATGGTGGATTTCCAATATCATGAGCAAGGCATGCCGCAGCAACAATGCTCCCAATTTCGTAACTTGAAATTTGATTTTTTAACTCTGGATATTTTTCAATTAATTTTTCGCCTACTAATCTACCAAGGCTTCTGCCAACACTTGAAACCTCCAAACTATGCGTTAATCGTGTGTGTACAAAATCATTTTCGGGCAATGGAATTACTTGCGTTTTATCCTGCAAATGTCTGAATGCGGATGAAAAAACTACTCGATCAAAATCTTTATCAAATTCACTACGAGTTGATAATCCCTCAGCACTATTTTTTTCAAACCTGTATGGTTTTAATAATTGACTCCAATTCATTTTAATGTCACTTGATTAATAAAAATTTTACTGTGCAATTGCGATACTTTTTTATTTTACACCGTATTCGCTTATCAAATAAATCAAACTTGCCATTGCCGCTGCTCCCATGTGAAGCTCTCTTCTACTTACGTTTTCAAAAACATCGTTGGCGCTGTGATGAATATCAAAATACCTTTGGCTATCGGGCGATAATCCAATACAAACCGTACCAGATTTCTTCAATGGACCAATATCAGATCCACCATGTCCGCTTTTAATTTGTTCGCATAAATATGGCTTCAAAAGTGGAATGTATTTTTGAAAACGAATTAACGCAACAGAGTCCTCAATACCAAAACCACGTGGAGCAAAACCACCTGCATCGCTTTCAATTGCAGCAATGTGTTTTTCGTTGTTTTGTTCGGCAAGTTCAGCATATTTTATTCCTCCTCGCAATCCATTTTCTTCGTTCATAAACATTACTGCATGAAGCGTGCGCTTTGGTTTTATATTCAAAGATTTAAATATTCGCAATGCTTCGATGCTTTGCACACAACCTGCTCCGTCATCGTGTGCTCCTTCAGCCAAATCCCAACTATCTAAGTGCCCCCCAACACAAATTATTTCATTTGGCTTTTCTGTTCCCTGTATTTTGCCAACTACGTTATAACTTTTTACGTCATCAAGTGTTTGACAATTTTGATTAAAATAAAATTTCAATTTCGGATTTTTCTTTAATTCATCGCTTAATATTTCGGCATCTACAGTACTGATTGCACAAGCCGGTATTTTTTCAACTGAATCTTTATAACGCATTGCGCCAGTGTGTGGATTTGGGTCGTTTCGATAAGCCATGCTACGAACTACAACACCAATTGCTCCATATTTTGCTGCTTCAATTGCTCCGCTTCCTCTTTGGTCAACTGCCGATCCGTAAGCCGAAAAAGTGGTGATGTACTTTTCGTCAAACATGCGATTGAAAAAAACAATTTTACCTTCAATTTTTTCTTTGCCTATTTTTGATAATTCCGAAAAAGATTTTACCTCTATTACTTCAGCTAAAATTCCGCCCGATTTACATGCAACCGATCCGCCTAAAGCACAAATGGAAGTATTAATTCTTTTATCATTTGTAATAATTGCTGCCGTTTCTTTTGCTCCTCTAACCCACATCGGAACCATTACTTCTTGAAGCCAAACACTGTCGAAACCATAATTTTTCATCAACGAAAAAGTATATTCAACCGCTTTCTGTGCATTTTGAGTTCCGCTTAATCGCTGTCCAATTTCTTTGCATAAAACGCGAAGATCATCGTAAGCTTTTCCATTCATCAATGCTTCATTAAAAATTTGTTTGATAATGATGGAGTCTTTATTTTGAGCATTTACAAAAATGGACGAACATAAAAATAGCGCTATAAGTATTTGTTTTTTCATACTATAAAAATCTGCTGTAAATTAAATTTCAATTACTCTCTGTCTTACCACTTCGTACATTGCAATTCCTGCTGCTACGCTTACATTTAACGATTGCACTCCAAAACTCAATGGGATTTTAACCAAGTCATTGCACTTTCGAATTATATCATTTGATATGCCTGTTTCTTCATTTCCCATTACAATCGCAAGGGGTGTTGTTAAATCAATTTCGTGTAAATTATTTTTTGATTTTTCGCTGCACGCAATAGTTTTCAATCCGCTTTGATTTAAAAATTCAAGCGTTGACTTTAGATTTTTTTCGCGACAAACTGGGATATGCATTAATGCGCCCGCAGAAGTTTTTACCGCATCGTCATTAACTGGAGCATTGTCAGTAGCTGGAACAACCAATGCGTGAACTCCAGCGCAAAATGCAGTACGCGCAATGGCTCCAAAATTTCTGACATCGGTAATTCTATCTAAAATTAAAATAAATGGAACCTTTCCTTCTTCAAACAATTGAGGTAAAATATTTTCGATTGAATGGTATGAAATAGGCGAGACAAATGCGCAAATTCCTTGGTGGTTTTTATTTGTTAAAAAACTAAATTTTTCTCTTGGTACAAATGAAAATGGTATGCTTCGTTCTTTGCAAATTTTAATAATGTCAGAAAATAATTCGCTTTTATTTCCTTGCTGAATCAAAATTTTGTTGATGTCTTTTCCTGCTTGAATAGATTCGGTAATTGAATGAATTCCATAGATCAGATTTTCATCTTTTGCAGGGTTTTTCCTAAATGATTTTCGTTCGAATGGCATGCTTTATGAGTTGCGGAAGTTTCTGTTGTCGTATCCCCACATTAGTTTTTCGCGTAAGGTTTGCAAATAATTTTCGTTGCTCAATCGAATCAAATTAAATTTAAAATCTGCTTTTCGTATCGCTAATTGAACTTCGTTCTGAATACTTTCTGATCGAGAATCAAGTGTTGCTAAATACGATGAACTTCGCCCTTCAGTTTCAAAAGAAATAACATTGCTATCTGAAATTATTATTGGCCTAACATTTAAATTATGCGGAGCAATTGGTGTTATTACTAAGCTTGCTGAAGTCGGGTATAAAATTGGTCCGCCACAACTTAAATTATATCCCGTACTTCCAGTTGGTGTTGACACAATTAGCCCATCGCTCCAATATGAATTTAAGAAAACACCATTCACAAAAGTGTGAATCGTAATCATACTTGAGCTATTTTTTTTGTGAATTACAAAATCATTTAATGCGTATTTAATTCCACCAAATAATTCGGGTTTATCGCTTTCCAATTGCAAAACAGTTCGAGAGTCAATACTAAAATGCGATTTCTCTAATTCGTCAATCATGTGCGTGGCTTCGTTTGCCGGAACACTTGCTAAAAACCCAAGTCTGCCTGTGTTTATTCCTATTACCGGAATTGCATTTTCACGAATAAATTCAAGGCACATTAACATGGTTCCATCGCCACCGATGCCTATAACATAATCAACTTTTTGTGTTGAAAAATCTTTGTAATTAGTAAACGTTTTTGCGGACGAAGAAACTTTTATTCCGCTTTTTTTACCCTCCTCTAAATACTTTTCATAAACTAAAATATCAATTTTTTTCTTTGCAAGACAATCAAATAGTTGCTGAATTTCAGCAAAGCGTTCATTTTTAAAGTATTTGCCGAAAATGGCTATTTGCATTTTTTAGTTTGAATAATAAACAAATGTAAACTCAAGTATAGATTTTTCAATAAATAATTTTTATTGATTAGAAAAAATCAATGATTATTCTAAGTACAAGAAAAATGCTAATGGCAATTGTCCTGGTTTTGGATTGCGAACACCAGCCGAATTCGGCCCGTCCAAATCAGTAATAGCCAAACTAACTTCAGTAAATGTAATCGTTGCACCCACATTCTGAGCTATAATTGTATTGTTAGCGTCTTTTGTAAATCGGGAGCCCATAATTGTAAATGTATTTTTCATGGGCTTTGCGTTTATATCATTGCTTTTGGGGTTGATTATTAGCGTGTATGAAATAATTAAATTTTTTCGGCTGTATGGTCCACTTTTCGCAACCAATAACAATTGTGGAGTTCCTAGTTTAAAAAAGGATCTTGATATGGTTCCTTTTTGAAGCAGGTCTATTTTTTCAAAACCATTATCGAGATAGACGGTATATCCAACTCTAATTTTAGTAAGTGTTAAGTTCTCTTTTTGTTGCGAAAATAAATTGCCAATTAGCAAGAGCAAAATTGCACTAGTTGAAATTATTTTGTTAATCATAATTAAGGACAAATTTATGTTAATCGAACAATAATCATGCAAAACAATTCTTAATAATTTCTGTAAACGTAAAAGTTTATAGTCCGAAACTTACATTTGTTGCCATGTTAAGCAATCGTCAATTGTTTTTATCCAATCAAGCACAAACATCAAATTTTCCATTGATGTTAGAAATCGAACGTGCAGAAGGAGTTTATTTATACGATACAAGCAACAAGCCTTATTTGGATTTGATTTCTGGCATAAGTGTTAGCAGTTTAGGTCACGGAAACGAGGCGGTAAAAAATGCAATAAAAAAGCAAGTTGATACACATATGCACCTTTTGGTTTATGGTGAATTAATACAACAACCTCAAGTACATTTAGCCAAACGCCTTAGTGATTTATTGCCCCAAAATTTAAGCTCAATATATTTTGTAAATTCTGGTGCCGAAGCCACAGATGGCGCAATGAAATTAGCAAAACGATACACGGGTAGAAGTCAAA
The DNA here is from genome assembly GCA_945861965.1 of Chitinophaga pinensis. Classification (GTDB taxonomy): domain Bacteria; phylum Bacteroidota; class Bacteroidia; order UKL13-3; family UKL13-3; genus CAMAWM01. The sequence continues at coordinate 29,816 of CAMAWM010000015.1, forward strand.
TTATTGCTTGCAAAAAAGGATATCATGGAAGTACACATGCTGCTTTAAGTTTGAATAGCGATGAGTATTACAAACAAGCTTATCGTCCGCTTTTGCCCGATATAGATTTTATTGAATTTAATAAGGAGGAAACTCTTTCAAAAATTACTGATCGTACGGCTTGTGTATTTGCCGAAACCATTCAAGGAGAAGCTGGCTGTATAACACCAGAAAATAATTTTCTTCAGAAACTCAGGAAAAAATGCGATGAAACTGGTGCTTTATTAGTGTTGGATGAAATTCAAACTGGAATTGGAAGAACCGGAAAGATGTTTGCATTTGAACATTACAATGTGCACCCCGACATCTTACTTTTAGGAAAAGCCTTGGGTGCCGGAATGCCAATTGGAGCATTTATTTCATCACAAAAAATAATGAGCTCGCTTGCAGAAAATCCGATGCTTGGCCACCTAACAACTTTTGGTGGACATCCAGTGGTTTGTGCAGCTGCTCTTGCAGGAATAAACGAATTGCTAGATAAAAATTTGATGGCCGATGTTAAAACAAAAGAAACTATTTTTCGTGAAGAGTTAAAAGATATTGATCTAATAAAAAAAATAAGCGGCAAAGGATTGATGCTTGCAATTGAATTGGAAAATTTTGAAATGAATATGTCCGTGATTAAATCATGCCTTTCGGATAGCTTATTAACTGATTGGTTTTTGTTTGCAAATAATTGTATGCGCGTAGTTCCTCCACTAATTATTACTGAAAAGGAAATAAAATGGGCATGTGGAATTATCAAAAAAAATTTATTGCATTATAGCTAAGCCAAAAACTATTACAAATAAAAATATACTTAACGAAAGCTCTTTAAGCAAAGGATCAAGCTGTTGTTTGTCTTTAGTTTTTTTTACTTTTATCATATGATAAACAAAAAGTAAAACACTTAAAAAAACTAAACTAATTTTAAACGAAAAATCATTCTCAAACAAAAAAATTAAAGAAATAATGCATGCCATACTTATTAAAATATAATGGTAGATTTTAGATTTATCAAATCCTAAGCGAACAGGAATACTTTTTTTGCCTGCGATTCTATCGCTATCTATATCGCGCATATTGTTTATGTTTAAAACAGCCACTGAAAACAAACCACAACTTGCTGCTGGCAAAATATTTTCGAGTATAAATTTTCCGGAATGAATATAAAAAGTACCATAAACTGCAAGCAAACCAAAAAACAAAAAAACAGAAACATCGCCCAATCCAACATATCCATAAGGTCGTTTTCCGTTGGTATAAAAAACGGCTGCTGCAATGGCTAACAATCCAAAAATAAAAAGCGATACAATGCTTATCATTCCTATAATTTCAAAAGAAAAATACAAAAGTATTGTGCCTGAAATTAAACTAAGAATTACAAAAATTGCAATCGCATTTTTCAATTGCCGTTTTGAAATTTCGCCTTTTTGCAAAGGTCTTTTTGGCCCTTTTCTCAAATCATGATCTGCTCCGTGAATGCTGTCACCATAGTCGTTGGCAAGGTTGCTTAGTATTTGCAAAAACAAAGCCGTCAGGATTGCAAATGCAGAAATTTTAAAATTAAAAAATCCTTTTGAAGCGCTTAAAAAAATTCCCATCATTATGCATGAAAGCGAGAGAAATAATGTTCGAAGGCGCAATGTTTGAATCCAAATTTTCATTAACAAATTTTCAAATTAATTTAAAACTATTCGGCATTCAACGAAATTCTAAATGTAGTTCCTTTTCCTAAATCTGAATTGCGAACTACAATTTTGCCCTTGTGGTAATCAAAAATAATTCTTCGAACCAATGACAAACCCAATCCCCAACCACGTTTTTTGGTGGTATAACCTGGCTTGAAGACTGTTTTAAATTTCGATTTCGGTATGCCTTTTCCTGTGTCAGAAATATCAATGTAAACCAACAAATCATCCCGACTAATTTTGATGTTTAATGATCCTTCTCCATTCATTGCATCTATTGCATTTTTGCAAATATTTTCGAGGACCCAATCGAAAAGCGGCACATTAATTTTTGCTAAATTTTCGGAAGATTCAATATTTATATTAAACTTAATTTTGCTTGAAGTTCGTGCACGCAAATATTGAATTGAATTCTCAACTACAGTATTCAAATTTTCTGTTTTAAGTTCTGGTTCCGAACCAATTTTGCTAAATCTTTCGGTGATTAATTCCAATCTTTTAACATCGTTTCGCAGTTCGTTTACAATTTCATCTTGTTTTTCTTTAGGTGTTTCTGCTAACATATTTACCCATTCATTCAGCGATGAAATTGGAGTTCCAAGTTGATGTGCAGTTTCTTTGCTCATGCCTACCCAAACTTGATTTTGTTCTGCTTTTCGACTGCTGCTAAAAGCTAAATAACTCATAACAACAAAAAACATTATAAGTGCAAGTTGTATGATTGGATACGTTTTAAGTTGCGTTAAAATAGTTGAGTTTTTATAATACAACAAATTGTAACTTCCGTTTTGTTCGTCATAAATAATTTTTATTGGCTCGTGTTGCAATTTCATTTCTTTAAGCTGAGTGCTTAAATATTTTGTGTCGTTCAGTTTTGATGTATCAAGATTTCGTGCGCTTAAAATAGCATCCTTTTCATCAGTTAAGATAATTGGAATAGTTTCGTTTCCTCGAATCATTTCAATAAAAAAAGGATTCTCTCCTTGCGTTGGTAGTTGCCGTGTTGCTTCGGCCCACAATTTTATTTTTTTGTCTTCTTCGTAGGTAAGTAATTTTACCAGTTTATTGGTATACAAAATTGAAAACAAGCCAATACAAATGGCAGCAAGTGCTAATATTCTTTTCCACCACTTTTTTTGTTCGTATGATTGCACAGAAGAATTTAAATTATCGTTTACAAATTAATATTTTTTTAAACAAAGTTCGCATAATACACAATCTTTGCAATTCAAGCCTTAATTTATGGTAATTACCTTTAGTCACAACAACAAAAACTACCAAGCCGATTTGGCTATTCCCATTGATATTTCTATTCCGCTTCAATCGGGCAATGCAAATCCAAATACTTTTTTTTTAAACGAACCGATTTTTGAACCAGTACGAGCAAACAATTTTATTGGCTCAGTAGCTTTGGGCGGAAATTGCAACTGTGAAAACTTAAGCATAAATGCTCATGGAAACGGAACGCATACTGAATGTGTAGGACATATTTCAAACGAAAAAATAACAATTAATAAATCGCTAAAAACTTTTTTTTCTATAGCACAACTCATCAGCATCGAAGCAAAAAGTCAAAGCAATGGCGACAAAGTAGTGATGTTGGATGATGTGAAAAATATTCTAGACAATTCGGCTGAATCAATTGTATTACGAACATTGCCAAACGATGAATCTAAATGCATTCAAAATTATTCTGGCGCTAATCCAACTTACGTTCAAGAAGAATTTTGCGAATTTTTAGCTCAAAAAAACATCAAACATTTTTTGCTTGATTTGCCTTCGGTTGATAAAGAATCAGACGAAGGAAAACTTTTGGCTCATCATGCTTTTTGGCAATATCCGCTGAAACCAAGATTGGATGCTACAATAAGTGAAATGATTTATGTGCCAACTAAAATTGAAGATGGAATGTACTTGCTAAATATTCAGATTGCTTCATTTGAAAGCGATGCAAGCCCAAGTAAACCGGTACTATACAAATTGTTTTGAGGAAAAAGATATGTCCGAAATTTCTCTAATCGTTAGCGTTTATAAAAGAGTTGACAAGTTACAACTTTTGTTAAATTATCTAAAAAAACAAACCTGCAAAAACTTTGAAGTAATCATAGCAGAAGATGATAATTCCAATGCAATAAAATCTTTAATTCAAATTTCAAAAGAAAAATATTCGTTTAAAATAAAACATGTTTTTCAGGAAGATGAAGGTTTTAGAAAATGTAAAATTTTGAATCGGGCAATATTGGTTTCCGAGTCAGATTTTTTAGTTTTTACTGATGGCGATTGCATTCTTCATCCTCATTTTATTGATGAATATAAAAAAATTAAAAAAGGAAATGCAGCCTATGTTGGCAGAAGAGTAATGCTAAGTGAAAAATTAACACATACATTATTATCCAAAAATATGGGTATTAATTTTTTCAATTTGCTGCTATACAAATGCAAAAGAATTGAAGATGGAATTTATTCTCCATTAATAAATAAATTTAAACAACGCAGTAGAGGGATTTGGGGTTGTAATTGGGGGATTTCAAAACAACATTTATTAGCTATAAATGGATTTGATGAAGATTATATCAAGCCCGGAATTGGTGAAGATACAGATATTGAATGGCGACTTAAACGAAATGGAGTTCAACTAAAATCAATGCGTTTTAAAGCCATTGTGTATCATTTATTCCATATCGAAAATTACAATAGCACTAAAGAAACAGAAGAATTAATGCGCCAAAAAAAGCTTACTGACCATTTCAAATGTATCAATGGCATTACAAAATCTTCATCCCATAACATTTAAATTAATTACAGCATATTTGCACAACAAAAAAAATAGATGAAAGGTTATATAAAATTTCTTCGTTTCACGCTTCCTTATAAATCGCTTACTGTATTAAATATTTTATGCAATCTGCTGTCAACGATTTTTGGTTTGTTTTCTATTTCCATGCTTATGCCATTGCTTACTATTTTGTTTGATCAAAATGCATTTAGCAGTCCAATAACGCAAGCGCCAAATTCAAATGCTTCAAACGTATTTGAGTATTTAAAACAATTTTTAACTAACTACAAAAACATTCACGGAGCTTCGTCAACATTGCTATTAATATGTATTGCGATAGTAGTTATGATTGTGCTAAAAAATATTTTTCGTTATTTGGCTTTGTATTTTATGATTCCAATGCGCAATTACATCATGAGTGATTTGCGCGTTAGGGCATACAACAGAATATTAATTTTACCTCTCTCCTATTTTAGCGAAGAAAAAAAAGGCGATATACTTAGTCGCTTAACCAGCGATATGCATCAGGTAGAAGTAGCCATCATGAACTCTCTTGAAGCATTTACCAAAGAACCCATTGCAATACTTGTATTTGTAAGTTCGCTTATTTGGATTAGTCCAATGTTAACTTTAATTGTGTTTTTGACCTTGCCGATTAGCGCATTGTTTTTATCGTTGATAGGAAAAATATTAAAAAAACAATCCATCAGAAGTCAGGTGAAATTTGGCGAATTGGTTTCAATGATTGAAGAAACATTGATGGGCATTCGTGTGATAAAAGCATTTAATGCGCAAGACTTTTTTTTACGAAATTTTAAAACCGAAAATGCCGTTTATACCAAATTAAATATTGCCGCTAACCGCACCAGCGATGGATCTTCTCCAATTAGCGAAACCATTAGTGTTAGTGTTTTTGCGCTAATATTATTAATTGGAGGCAACATGGTTTTGTCGAATGACAATAGTTTATCGCCCGAAGTTTTTATAACATATCTTGGAGTTTTCTCGCAAATTATTTCGCCTGCAAAAATGTTTTCTACTGCATTTAATTATATGAATAAGGGACTTGCTTCATTAGAAAGAATTGATGAAATTATTACTAGCGAAGAAATCATTATCGAAAAACCTGCAGCAGTTTCATTAACTAAATTTTCAAAAAATATTGAGTTTAAAAATGTGAGTTTTAAATATGCCGATGAGTATGTTTTACAAAACATAAATTTAAATATCGAAAAAGGCAAAACCATTGCGCTGGTTGGTCCTTCAGGTGGAGGAAAATCAACATTAACAGATCTTGTTCCACGATTTTACGACCCTACAGAAGGTTCAATTTTGATTGATGGTATTGACATTCGCGAATATAAAATTTTAGACCTTCGTGCAATTATGGGAATTGTAACTCAAGAATCTATTTTATTTAACGAAAGTATTTACAACAACATTGCATTTGGCAAAACTGGAGTTTCGAATGAACAAATAGAAAATGCTGCAAAGACAGCCAATGCTCACGAATTTATTATTGAAACCGAAAACAATTACCAAACCAATATTGGTGATCGTGGAAACAAACTTAGTGGTGGACAGAAACAAAGATTGAGCATTGCACGAGCGGTAAATATAAATCCCGATATTTTGATTTTGGACGAAGCCACCTCGTCATTAGATACACAAAGCGAGCGATTGGTGCAAGAAGCTTTGGCAAATGTGATGAAAAACCGAACTACAATTGTTGTAGCTCATAGACTAAGCACTGTAAAAAATGCGGACATAATTGTGGTTTTAGAAAAAGGAAAAATTGTGCAACAAGGAACACACAATGAATTAATAAATACAGATGGTTTGTATAGAAAACTTACCGATATGCAACAGTTAGTTGACTAATGAAATTTTTTATTTCAACTTTTTATTTTTTTTATGTCTGTCTTTATCTCGCAAAGTTTTCTTCTTGATATTTTTTTCGAACGCATCGGTTAAATCAACTCCGGTTTGATTGGCAAGACAAATTAAAATCCATAAAACATCAGCCATTTCATCGGCTATTTTTTTTTCTTCTTCTTTGTTTTTAAAACTTTGATCGCCATATTTTCTTGCCATTAATCTTGCCAATTCTCCTACTTCTTCCATCAAGATTGCAGTATTTGTCAACTCGCTAAAATAGTTCACGCCAATTGTTTTTATCCAGTTATCAACTTGCTTTTGCGCATCTTTTAAGGTCATTGTCATTAGTTTAATTTTTATGCAAGTAAAACAATGTGGTTAAATTTTATTGTTTGGTTTGTAGCTTTTATTTTATTTCACTCAAAAATTATAGTAAAAAAATGCAACAACAATATAAAAATTCACATCTTTATTCTCTTATCATCGTATTTTTCTTTTGGGGTTTTGTTGCAGCAAGCAACGACATTTTAATCCCTGTTTTTAAAGAGGCATTGCAGCTTGAGCAATGGCAATCGCAAATGGTTTCGTTTGCATTTTATGTTGCTTATACAGTTGGTTCACTTATTTATTTTTTTGTATCAAAAATTAGCAAAGGCGATATCTTAAATCGAATTGGATATAAAAACGGAATTGCCCTTGGATTGTTAATTTCTGCATTGGGCACATTGTTGTTTTATCCAGCCGCGCAATCAAATTCATTTATTTTAATGATAAGCGGTTTGTTTATTGTTGGATTGGGATTTTCGCTTCAACAAATTGCTGCAAATCCATTGGCAATTGCAATGGGAAAACCAGAAAGCGCATCGCAAAGATTGAGCCTTGCTGGTGGAGTAAACAATATTGGAACCACCATCGGACCTATTTTGGTAAGTCTTGCAATATTTGGTGCTGTTAGTTCCGACATAAAATCTGTTGCGAATATCGAAAGTGTAAAAATACCTTATTTGATTTTGGGAGCAGCATTTGTTTTGGTTGCTTTGTTTTTTAAATTTTCTTCATTGCCCGATAAAATTGAAACCGAACAAGAAGAAAATATTTCTGCAACAAGCAAAAGCAAAAACTTGCTTACTAATTCTCGCTTGGTTTTAGGCATGGTAGCAATATTTGTTTATGTAGGCGTTGAAGTTTCTACTGCAAGCAATCTTCCTGAATTTATGCGCCAACATTTGCAAACATCAACCGACAAGATTGCGCCTTATGTTTCGCTTTTTTGGGCAAGTTTGATGATAGGCAGATGGACATCATCTGTAGGTGCAATGGAATTAAAAAAAGGAACGAAAAATATTCTACGATTTATAATGCCCTATTTAGCTTTCGCATTTTTTCTCTTGGTAAATAAACTTGCAAATCACGACATCACTCCATTTTATGTTTATGCATTTGTAATTGTTGCATTAATTGTTGGCGATATTTTAAGCAAAGGAATGCCAGCAAGACAGCTTTTGATATTTTCTATTTTGGGAATTGTTGCATTAATGGTGGGCATGTTATCTGACGGAATGCTTAGTGTTTATGCATTTATAAGCGTTGGATTATTTTGCAGCACATTGTGGCCATGTATTTTTACTTTGGCAATTCGTGGATTAGGAAAATCAACCAACGAAGGATCAGGGCTTTTAATTATGATGATAATGGGTGGCGGATTTGTTAGTTTGCTCCAAGGATATCTTGCCAAAGATGAGTTGCTTGGAATTCAATGGAGTTACCTTGTTGGTGTAGCTTGTTTTGCATACATGGCTTTTTATGCATTGAAAGTTGGCGATACAAAAAAGACTGCAGATGGTGTTTTGGATAAAGAAAAGGAATAAGTATGCGCAAAAAAATTTTAGTTTTATGCACCGGCAATAGTTGTCGAAGCCAAATTGCAGAAGCTTACATCCGATATTTTTCTAAAAACAAAGCAGAAGTTTTTAGTGCCGGCATTGAAATCCATGGTGTAAATCCTCGGGCCATTGCTAGTATGAAAGAAGACGACATTGACATTTCAAATCACAGCTCAAATGCAATTGACGAATACAGAAATACTGCGTTTGATTTCATAATTACTGTTTGCGATAATGCAAACGAACGCTGTCCATACTTTCCTTCGACAGCAAAGAAATTTCATCACAATTTTCCTGATCCCGCAAAAGCAATTGGAACAGAATTAGAAATCACGAATGAATTTAGAACGGTGAGAGAAATGATAAAAGTGTATTGCAAAAATTTTGTTGAAGAAAGTTTATGAAAAAATATTTGGCGGAATTTACTGGCACGTTTGCATTGGTTTTTTTCGGGACAGGTTCAATAATTATTAATGATCAAACAGGTTTTTTTGGCAACACAGGAATTGCCTTTACTTTTGGTTTAATCGTAATGGCTATGATTTATTCGTTCAGAAATATTTCGGGTGCACATTTTAATCCTGCGGTTACAATTGGATTTTCATTAGCAAAACTTTTTACCCCAAAAGAAATTTTGCCATACATTTTATTTCAGATTTTAGGGGCGTTTGTAGCATCTTTTTTACTAAAGCTTTTGTTCCCTGCAAATCTAAATTTGGGCTCAACCATTCCGGCAGGTTCACAAATCCAATCTTTTATTCTTGAAATTGTACTTACGTTAATTTTAATGCTTGTTATACTTGTTACTTCGCAAGGGATATGGACAATAAAACAATTTGCAGGCATATTAATAGGTTTAACCATTTTGCTCGAATCCATGTTTGCCGGACCCATTTGTGGGGCAAGTATGAATCCTGCCAGAAGTTTAGCGCCTGCAATTGTTTCAGGAAATATCCAAAGCCTCTGGATTTATTTAGTTGCTCCACCTTTGGGAGCAAGCCTTGCCGTTTCTCTTTGGAAATTATTGAAGGACTGACAATTCCACCCAGATTTAACAGTTTAAAGTCATTTTTAACTGCTTAGTCTGTTTACTTATTTTTCCTACCTTCGCACCCTTATTTTTTTATATAAAATTTATGCAAAAGATTCGCAACATAGCCATCATTGCCCACGTTGATCATGGAAAAACAACATTGGTAGATAAGATTTTACATCAAACCAAATTGTTTCGCGACAACCAACAAACAGGCGAATTGATATTAGACAACAACGATTTAGAACGAGAACGCGGTATAACCATTTTAGCAAAAAATGTATCGGTTAGATACAAAGACACTAAAATAAATATAATAGATACGCCTGGTCACGCAGATTTTGGTGGCGAAGTTGAGCGTGTTTTAAATATGGCTGACGGAGTTTTGTTACTAGTTGATGCTTTTGAAGGCCCCATGCCACAAACCCGTTTTGTTTTACACAAAGCACTTTCGCTTGGCAAAAAACCAATAGTCGTTATCAATAAAGTAGATAAACCAAATTGTCGTCCGGATGAAGTGCACGATGCTGTTTTTGAATTGTTTTTTAATTTAGACGCAACCGAAGAACAGTTGAACTTTCACACCATTTATGGTAGTTCAAAACAAGGATGGATGAGCCGTGACTGGAAAAACCCAACAAGTGATTTCACTGAATTATTAGATGATATTTTAACTCAAATTCCTGAGCCTCATGTTGAGAAAGGAAATCTGCAAATGCAAATTACTTCGCTTGATTATTCATCTTACACAGGCAGAATTGCAATTGGAAGAATTTTACGCGGAAATATTAAAGTAAATCAACCTGTAAGTTTAGTAAAACGCGATGGAAGTATTCAGAAATCGCGTGTTAAAGAACTTTATACTTTTGAAGGACTAGGAAAAATGAAGGTTGAAGAGGCATTTGCTGGTGATATTTGCGCCATTTTTGGAATCGAGAATTTTGAAATTGGCGATACTGTTGCCGATTTTGAAAGCCCTGAAGGATTAAAACCCATTTCGATTGATGAGCCAACCATGAGCATGTTGTTTACTATTAACAACTCTCCTTTTTTTGGCAAGGAAGGAAAATTTGTAACCAGCCGACATGTTCGCGAAAGATTGGAAAAAGAAATAGAAAAAAATCTTGCCATGAAACTTGAAAACACCGCTTCTCAAGATTCTATATTGGTTTACGGACGTGGAATTCTCCATCTATCTATTTTAATTGAAACGATGAGACGCGAAGGATACGAGTTTCAAGTTGGACAACCACGAGTAATTATTAAAGAAATTAATGGGCAAAAATGTGAACCTATCGAAAATTTAACGGTTGATGTTCCTGAAGAAAGTGCCGGAAAAGTTATTGAACTTGTTAGCCAACGCAGAGGTGAAATGTTGGTTATGGAACCCAAAGGCGATTTGCAACATTTGGCATTTTCAATTCCTGCTCGTGGAATTATTGGTTTAAGAAATAATGTATTAACAGCAACTGCAGGCGAAGCCATCATGGCTCACCGATTTGTTGGATACGAACCTTGGAAAGGGCATATTTCTCATCGCTCGGCAGGAGTATTAATTAGTGGCGACAAAGGAGCAGTGACTGGTTATTCGTTGGATAAATTGCAAGACAGAGGAAGATTTTTTGTTGAACCAGGTGATGAAATTTATGAAGGAATGGTAATTGGCGAAAATATTCGTCAAGATGATTTAGTGGTAAATGCTATCAGACCAAAACAACTTACAAACATGCGCGCTTCGGGTACTGATGATAAAACCCGTATTGCTCCAAAAATTAATTTTTCGCTTGAAGAATGTATGGAATATATTCAGGAGGATGAATACGTAGAGATTACACCAAAAAATTTACGACTTCGAAAAATAATGTTGAACGAGAACGATAGAAAAAGAATGAAAAACGCAAGCGCGAGCTAATTCAATTAAGTTTATTTTATTGGTAAGGTAAAATTAAAACAGCTGCCTTTTTCTTCTTCACTTTCAGCCCAAATTTCACCTCCGTTTTTTTCTATAAAATCTTTGCAAAGCAATAAGCCTAGCCCAGTACCTTTTTCGTTTGCCGTACCTTTGCTCGAGCTGTCTGCATGTTGTGTAAACATAATTTTTAATTTGTCTTTGCTAATTCCAATTCCATTGTCAATTACAGATACTTTCAAATAATTATTCTCTATTTCAGTACTGATACTAACCTCTCCGCCCGATTTTGTAAATTTAATGGCATTAGAAATTAAGTTTCTTAAAACCAAATTAACCATATTTAAATCTGCATAAGCAAGCTCGTTTTCATCGGTTAAATTTAAAAGTGAAATGTTTTTCTGATTTGATGAAGAGTTCAGTATTTTGATATTTTGATCTACTAATTTATGGATTTTTATATGTTCAACTTTTAATGGAATTCCTTTGATTTGTGCAGATGCCCAAACCAATAAATTTTCTAACAAATCAATATTGTTTTGTACAGACATTGCTATCTCATTTGTTAAATCAGAATTGTTTTTTGCAACGTAATTTTTATTGCTAACCAAATCAAAATAAAGTTTCATCGTGGTCAGGTTGTTCCTTAAATCATGGCTTATGATTGAAAAAAATCTGTCTTTAACGTTGTTTAATCTTGTAAGTTCTTGCTTTTGTTGTTCAAGCAGTTTGTACTGCAGCGAAAGGTCTTTGCTTATCTGTTTATTTTTGTTGAAGTAATAATAAAACACTGCAAACAATATCAACATCAAAACCGAAAGCGCAATTAAAAAGTTGCGGATTTGTATCTCGCGACCAAGCTCAATGTTTTTCAATTCGCTGTCTTTATTTAGCAATGCAATTCGATTTTTTTGCTGTTCCGATTCATAAATCAATTGCAAATTACTCATCTGTTTTAGTATCGAATCGTTAAACATCGAGTCTTGAATTTGAGTACTGAGATTATGAAAAGCCAGTGATTTATTTTTTTTATTTGTTACGTTATACAATTGCCTCAAACCTTCGTACGCTTCGTCCAATTCTATTCTTTGGCCAATTTCTTTTGATATGTTTATAGCCTTTAAATAGTTTTTTTCTGCCTCTTCGTATTCGCCTAAATTCAATTGCGTTTTTGCAATTCCATTTAAATTTAAAACTATCAACGGTTTTGCATTTGCATTGTTCGCAATTGTTAATGAGAGCTTGAAAAACTCTTTTGCTTGATGAAAATTGTTTTTCTCTGAATTAAGTTTTCCAATTTTTTGAAGTGTAATTGCTTCGCCAGCTTTGTTTCCAATTTCACGATAAATTTTCAGTGCTTTATCAAAATATTTTTCTGCCTCAGCATGCTTTTTTTTGTTTAAAAAAATATTTCCGACATTCTCATAACTACTCAACAAACGAAATTTATCCTTGTTGTTTTCAAATATCGAAAGTGCTTTTAAATTGTATTCAATTGAACTCGAAAAATTATTTTGCCTTTCGTAAATTCCGGCAAGCGCCAAGTACGTATTCAATTTTCCATTACTATTTTTTTGCAATGTGTAAATTTGTAAAGCATCCAAATAGTTTTTGACTGCAGCAGGCAAACCTCCATTTGCAAACGAAATGTTTCCAATTGCATAAAGCACATCTGCTTTTTCAATCGATTTTTCTTCCGTATTTTTTAATGCTTTTGTATACGCATCTTTTGCCAACTGAAAATTTCCGATGACATAATAAATCGAACCTAAATTTTTATTGGTCGAGAAAATTATACTTCGATCGTTTATTTTATCAGCTACTTCAGCAGCTTGTTTGTAATATTCTATTGCCTGCGAAGTATTGTTTTTTTTGTACGCAATTTGCGCTTCTTGTTGTAGCAAATTTGCTTTCCCTTTGTCTGTTTGACTTTGCAATGCATTTTGCAAACTGTCATTTTTTTGACCCATTGCAAAAATATTTGCAAACAACAAAAAGAAAATAATTTTTGATTTTAAAGTGTGCAACACTTAATTGCTTTTTAAATTGTCGACTAATTTAAACCCGCTTCCATGAATGTTTTTAAGTTCTAACGAAGGGTCGGGTTTTAATAGCTTACGAATCTTGTTTATGTAAACATCCAAGTTGCGAGCTGTGTAAAAATCATCGCGACCCCAAATATGCATTAATAAATTGCTTCGCGGAATAAGTTGATTTTTGTTTTTGATAAATATATTAAGAATTTCTCGTTCTGTATTGCTAATTTTTTTATCCTTACCATCAGGAAAAAGTATGGTGTTATTGGTAAAATCACAATTGATTTTACCAATAGTCAATGATTCAATAGGCGCAGAAAGTGTAGTATCGGGTTTTGTCTGGCTTCGTTTTAAAATTGCTTTAATTCTTGCTATTAATTCTTTTGTGCTAAACGGTTTTGTGATGTATTCATCACCGCCAATTTCAAAACCCATTAATTTGTCTTCTTCACCAGAATTTGCAGTTAAAAAAATGATGGGAATGTGTTGGTTTTTTTCTCTAATTTTTATGCCCATTTCAAAGCCATTCATTTTTGGCATATTCACATCCAATATACACAAGTCAAATCTTTCGTGTTGAAATGAATACCAACCTTCTTCGCCATCTTTACATAGTTTTACGTTAAAATCTGCAAATCTCAGATTTTCTTTAATTAAAAAACCGAGACTACTTTCGTCCTCGGCTAAAAGAATATGAGTTTGTAATTTTTTTGTCATACTACTTTGATTTTATGAACAATATTAAACAAACAAATTGAATGTGTGTTTAGCAAAATTAATTATTAAGAAAAGTTTAAGTATGAAATTGCTTTTATTGCATTTAAATATTGCTGCTAATTTTTAGTAAAAATTAGCTTTGCTTAAATCCAATTCCACGTTTTTCAACGGCCGACTCATCAATTTTAAATTCTTCCAAATCTTCAAAAATTAATTCATGAATCATTTCTGATTTACGATTTGCAGCGTCTAATTTTGCAAGTCGTAAGTGTTGGTTTTTTATTGCTTCTTCTACTAATTTACGAATGCTGCGCGCATTTCCAAAAAATTTGTCGCGTGTTTTATATAAAAATTCTGTGTATTTTTTTAAATGGTTTCCTGCCAATTCGTCAACAGAAATACCATTATTAAAAAACATTTTTATTGCAATTTCATACAATTGTTGTGCATCGCAATCTTCAAAATGCATTTCACGATCAAAACGACTTCGCAAACCCGGATTGCTTTCCAAAAAGCTTTTCATGTTGTCGGTATATCCAGCTACAATTACAATAAATTCGCCACGGTAGTCTTCCATTTTTTTCAAAATGGTTTCAATCGCTTCTTTTCCAAAATCATTTTCTCCGCCTTCGCTTAGCGCATACGCTTCGTCAATAAACAAAACTCCGCCCATTGCTTTGTTCAACACTTCGTTTGTTTTGATGGCTGTTTGTCCAACAAAACCACCAACCAACGCTTGCCTATCGCACTCTACCAAATTACCTCGTTCCAAAATACCAAGTGCTTTATAAATTTGAGCTAATATTCGCGCAACGGTGGTTTTTCCTGTTCCCGGATTTCCAGTAAAAACTGAATGGAGCGAAAAAGATTGTCGGACATCTTTGCCAATTTCGCGATAGAATCGAACCAATTTTACCAATTCATCAATTTCATTTTTTACCGTAGCCAAGCCAATCAAATTGTGCAATGCATTCAATGCGCTTTTAAGCAGTTCTTCGTCTATTGGAATGTCTGCAATTGCTTTTTGTTTTACACCAAATATTTTTTCAATATCATTCGTTTCAATAGTGCTTAATTCTTCGTTGCTTAGTTCATTCGGGTTTTGTTTTTTCATTATTCGCAAACCCATATTCATTTTGCTTTCCTCAATCAAACTATTTACATAACGAGCATTTCCAAACATTTTATCTCTTTCGCGATAAGCATCTACAAGGCGCTTGTAAAAATATTCGCGCGATGCTTCGTTAAAAATAATTCCTCTTTTTTTTGCAGTGTAATCGGCAATTAAAATTAATTCTTGAGGCGTATAATCAGGATAATTATAATTCATCTGAAAACGGCTTCTCATTCCCGGATTGCTTTCCAAAAACCCTTCCATTTCTTCGGGATAACCAGCAACAATTATTGCTAAATCGCCATCTCCATCGCTCATTTCTTTCAATAATATTTCAATTGCTTCTTTTCCAAAATCTTTCGAATCGTCATTTTTTCGTGCAAGCGAATAGGCTTCGTCAATAAATAAAATTCCGCCTTTTGCTTTCTTAATTACTTCTTTTGTCTTAGGTGCAGTTTGCCCAATATATTCTGCAACTAAGTCGCTGCGGTCAACTTCCATCACATGGCCTTTGCTAAGCAATCCTAATTGTTTGTAAATTTTCCCAAGCATTTTTGCTACTGTTGTTTTCCCCGTTCCGGGATTGCCGGTGAATACCGAATGAAGATTTATTCTTTCTGAATCTTCAAATCCTTTTTCTTTTCTAATTTTTAAAAAATTAAGATAGGTAGTGTATTCCTTTACTTTCTTTTTAATAGAATCTAAACCAATTAAACTGTCAAGCTCAATTAATACCTCATCAATATTTCCATCAACCGTTTTAGATTTTTCCGAACTTTTACTCTTCGATTTTGATTGAGTTGTAGCTTTGGGTTCGTCTTTAGTTTCATTGCCCACTACAAAAGGAATATTGGCAATAATTGTATCCATAAAAATAACATCAACCGAATAATTATCGTTTCCCCAGGTTCCTTTCGAATCGCTTCCCCAACCAATGCTACATTCAAAACCTTCTTCAGTTCCTTTAACAAAAAATAGCTTTTCGATTGAACCCTTTAATTGGCCTAAATGAGTTTTAAAATTATAATAAAACTCGCAATGCCAACTTTCTCGATCACGAACTAAATTCTCTGCCAAAAGTTCGAGCCAAACATAGCGCGTATCTTTGTTGTCAAAAGTTGTAAGATATTTTCTGTTTTTTTTCGGAACGTTTGCATCCGGCCCTTCGTAAGTTCTAAGTCCTGTAATATTGAAATAGGGGTTGTGGCTTTCGTTAACTATTCCCAAATCATCTATGTAAAATACCTTTTCAATAATAAAAACATTGTCTATCCAAGCTTCCCATCTATAACTTCCTTTTTTCCAATAACTGCCTGGAGTTTTTACTCCCCATCCTTCGCGAACAAATACAATATTTTCATCTTTTCGTATAACTCTGTCTGCCGACAAATTGCACATTTCTGTTCCGTCATTTTGGTTTACACATTTTAGATTGATTTTTATATCCCAATCGTCTTCGTCAAATAATTTATTGAAAAAAGAAAGTTCGCAGTAAATAAATGTACAATCTGACTCGTCATAAACAAGGCGATATTTTTTTTCATTGTTAGCAAGCCATTCGGTGCTACCAAAAATTTTCAAATCGCGAAATTTATAATTTACTGATTTCTCTTTAGGCATGATTCAAATACTCGTTGCTAATAAAGACAAATACAATGTTATATTGGTTGCGTTAGTTTAGTTTTAAGAATTAATTAATGTAAAAATTTATAAACTATTCGTTTTCAGACAATTTAACTATTAACAAAAGTGATTTTAAAAAAAACAAGCGTTAAGGCAAAAAAAAGAAATTTAAATGTTTTTTGTTTCAGATTGAGTTTTTACATTTGCAGCCCTTTGAAACAGCGTTTGTGTAATTGCAATTGATGTTAACAAGACTCAACTTGGAGAGATGGGTGAGTGGCTGAAACCACCGGTTTGCTAAACCGACATACGCTGTTTAGGTGTATCGAGGGTTCGAATCCCTCTCTCTCCGCCACGGGGTGTAGCGTAGCCTGGTATCGCGCCTGCTTTGGGAGCAGGAGGTCGTAGGTTCGAATCCTGCCACCCCGACACAAATTAAATAATGATGGTTTTCAGGTATTCTGAAAACCATTTTTTATTTTTGAGAACGCTGCATTTATTTTGAATTTACCAAATGAACTACCTTTCTCATTTTTTTATAGACCAGAAGTTAGGCAATCATTATTTCAATACAGCCTTACTATTGCCCGATTTGGCAAGATTAATCGTTCATGATTTTTCAAAACCATTCAATGATTTTTCAACGGATGAAAAAGAATTGTACTGCGGATGTTTGGCTCATTATGCTGCCGATAGAAAATTTCATGATTCCAATTTTTTCAAACTGCATTTCGAATTAATAAATCAAAAAATAAACGCCTCTAACTTTGGAAATGAAGTAAATCGCAAATTTTTTTTGGCACACATTCTTTTTGAAATGTTGTTGGACAGAATTATTGTAAAACATCAAATTGAGGTTAGCGAGAATTTTTATTCATCGTTGAATAAAATAGATTGCAATACACTAAAAGCTTTTGTAATGCGTTATTCAAACGCAGAAGCTGATGGTTTTATCAATTCATTTAATCAATTTAGAAAAGTTCAGTATTTATTTAGATATGCCAACGACACTGAATTTGTTTACTCCATTAGTCGTGTTATGAGAAATGTGACAAAAGTTGAACTAGATTGGAGTAATAAATTTATTTTATTGCGCCTAATTAATGAAATAGAAAATGAACTATTTAGTAATGTGCAAGAAGTTTTGTTAAATTTGAAATCACTATTTAAATGAAATTCATAAAACTTTTTTTATTGATTTTTTTATTGAGCAACACAACATTTGCTCAATTAAAGTATAGCAATGAGTTTTTATCGCTTGGTGTTGGCGCACGTAGTTTAGGGCTTTCGGGAGCAGTAACAGCAAGTGTTGACGATGTGTCGGCAGGATATTGGAATCCAGCAGCATTAATAAAAACAATTGATAAACCACAACTAATTGGAATGCACAACGAGCAATTTGCAGGCATCGTAAAACACGATTATGCAGCAATCTCGTTTGGATTAAACGATAAAAGCGCATTTGCATTTTCTGTTATTCGTGTTGGAGTTGATAATATTCCAAATACTTTGTTTTTAGTAAACAGCAGCGGACAAATTGATTATTCGAAAATCACATCTTTTTCAGCCGTTGATTATGCATTTATTGGAAGTTACGCCACCAAAACAAAAATTGAAGGACTAAGTATTGGAGTAAATGTAAAAGTCATTCGCAGAGTAATTGGAACTTTTGCTGACGCATGGGGTTTTGGTGCGGATGCAGCAGTTTTATACCAAAAAAACAAATGGAATTTAGGCTTTGTTTTGCGCGATGTTACATCCACTTTCAATGCTTGGAATTATACATTTAGTCAAGCCGAAAAAGAAAAATTACTTGCAACAGGAAATGCATTGCCGCAAAATAATTTAGAGCTTACATTACCAAAAGCAACTTTTGGGGCTGCTAACAAACAAACTTTTTTTGAAGAGAAATTTTCGATTTTATCTACAGTTGATTTAGATATCAATACCGATGGACAAAGAAATACATTAATAAGCAGCAGTTTTTTTAATATTGATCCTCGTTTGGGTTTAGAGTTTGGATA
>CAMAWM010000016.1 GCA_945861965.1 Chitinophaga pinensis
TTCAAAAACAAAAATTAAAACAGAAAGATTATGGAAAAACTACTATCGAAAAAAACTACATTTGTAAACCCAGTTCAGGACTAAAAATGAACTGTAAACTTATTGCAGGATTAATCAATTAAACTGTAAACTTTTTTTAGGACGAGTCAAAAAAATATTTAAAATAAATTTGGAAATTAGATATAAACATATCTATCTTTGTATCTTTAATTAAAACAAATAGAAAAAATGGTTTTGACAGAACGCATTGAAGCAGATAAAATTCTTTCCGCAGTAAATATGTTGAAAGTAATTGCACACCCTGTTCGCTTGGCTATTGTGGACTTGCTGACAGAGAACAAAAAAATGACTGTGCTTGAAATTCAGGAGGCTTTGAATTTAGAACAAGCCATTGCATCTCAACACCTGACACTGATGGAGGACAAAGGCGTATTGATTTCTGAAAAAGTGAGCAGAAATAAATTTGTTTCACTTCGCCACCCAAAAATGAAAAACATTGTTACCTGTTTAGAAAATTGCTGTAACGAATTATAAATTTTTTATGATAAAACATATATACATAACTATAATTCTATCCTATTTTAACAATACAATTTTTGCCCAAAGCATTCCGCATCTCAATTCTTGGTGTAGAGTTACACTTTCGCAACCCATCACTGAAAAGTGGAGAACAGAAACCGAGTTACAGCATAGGCGACAAAACGATTTTTCCCAACAAGGAAAAAATGTATTTGACGAAAATTTATTAAGTAGCGTTCGTACTTGGGTACACTACCAACACAAAGACGATTTAAGTTTTTCATTTTCGCCTTTTGCATATTACTGGCATAATAGCATTATAGTAAATGATGCAGACAAAGAAAAACCACAAATAAAAGAAATACGGTTTTCAATTGCAGCCGACCTAAACCATGAACTAGTAAAAAGCCTTTTGATTATTGATCGTACTTGTTTAGAATACCGTGATTTTCAAAACACAAATACGGATTTTACCAGAATGCGAAACCGCCTTGGGCTTCGCTATGAGTTTAGTAAAAAATTGAACTTTACATTTTACGATGAAATATTTTTAAATCTCAAAGGAGCTAAACCAGTTAATTTTTTGGACCATGACCGTTACGCATATATACTCAACTATAAGCCAAACAAATACCTACGAATAGAAACTGGATATATCTATATTGCACGTCTGCCAAGAGGTACTGACGAATTTTTGCACGAGAACAATTTTTTGCTTCAGTTCTATTATATTTTACCACACAGGGAGCATCGTAAACACCCAAAGACACAACATCATTCATAAATATATTAAATTTAAAAAAATGGAAATAATAGGTTATATCGCATCAATTTTTATAGGCATTGCGCTTGGTTTAATAGGTGGTGGTGGCAGCATTCTTACGGTGCCAGTTTTAGTATATCTTTTCGCAGTAGATGCAGTGGCAGCCACTGCTTACTCATTGTTTATTGTCGGGCTAACAAGTGCCGTAGGTTCAGTTTCTTATTTTAAAAATGGTTTAGTAAATATTAAAACGGCCATCATTTTTGGTATCCCTTCCATCATAGCCGTTTTTTTTACAAGGGCTTATATAGTTCCAGCCATACCAAAAGAAGTATTTAGTATTGGCGATTTTATGGTTACTAAAAGCATATTAATGATGTTGCTATTTGCCATATTGATGATAGCCGCCTCTTACAGTATGATAAAGAAAGTTAAGAAGAAAACTACTGAAAACGATAGCAAACAAGAATTTAATTATCCAATCATATTAATAGAAGGAGCAGTAGTAGGCATTCTTACCGGTTTAGTAGGAGCAGGTGGTGGATTTTTGATTATTCCTGCATTGGTTATACTTTCTAAACTGCCAATGAAAGAAGCCGTTGGCACTTCGTTAGTAATTATTGCGGCAAAATCTTTAATAGGATTTTTTGGAGAAGGCTCAGAAACTTTTATTGACTGGGCTTTGCTCATTAAAGTATCTGCCTTTGCCATAGCTGGAATTTTTATAGGCACTATGCTTTCTAAAAAAATTGACGGTGCAAAACTAAAACCTGCCTTTGGATGGTTTGTATTGGTAATGGGTATTTACATCATCATCAAAGAAACCATTTTTAAATAAAAATGAAACTAATGGTGGTACTTAGCAACAAGTAAATCAATTTGTAGCTAATAAATAATTGCAAATGGAAAGCAATAAAGAACAAAAATACATTGATACAATTATTTCATTGGTTAAGACTATTATTTATTTAGTTTTATTAATTCTTTGTTGCATTTTGTTTTTGTTATTTCAAGAGGATATTCAAAAATATATTGATGATGCACCTAAACGAAAAGCCGAAAAAATTGCTTTAGATGCTCAACTTGAAAAAAATAAAATTGAACCTGAAAAACAGAAAGAACTAGATTCTTTTTGGGTAGCTAAAGATTTTTCTAATATTTCAGATAGTGCACAATTGGCTCAACTAGAATATGGCAAAGATCTTATTGCACATACTGCCAAATTCCTTGGACCACATGGAAGTGTAGCCCGAATCACTAATGGAATGAATTGTCAAAATTGCCACTTAGATGCTGGTACAAAAGCATGGGGGAACAATTATGGTGCAGTATTTAGCACTTACCCTAAATATAGAGCAAGAAGTGGCAAAGAGGAAGATATTTTTAAAAGAATAAATGATTGTGTAGAGCGGAGTTTAAATGGAAAAGCATTGGAAATAAACAGCAAAGAAATGCAGGCTATTAAAACTTATATTGAGTATATTGGAAGTGATGTTAAAAAAGGCAAAGAAGCCAAAGCTAGTGGAATATATAAACTTGGTTTTCTAAATAGACCAGTAAATCCTGAAACTGGCAAAGCTATTTATGCTACTAAATGTGCAAGTTGCCACCAAGCCAATGGTCAAGGAGTATTAGCCGAAGATAAAAAAGAATACACTTACCCACCTCTGTGGGGAAATAATTCTTATAATGATGGTGCTGGTTTGTACAGTATAAGCCGATTTGCTGGCTATATAAAATTCAATATGCCTCAAGGGGCCACCTATCAAAATCCACAATTGACCGATGAAGAAGCTTGGGATATTGCAGCCTATGTAAACTCTCAAGATAGACCAAAAAAAGACCTAAGTAATGATTGGCCAAATATAGCAGAAAAGCCTGCAGGCTACCCTTTTGGTCCTTTTGCTGATAGTTTCAACACAGCTCAGCACAAATACGGACCTTATCAACCCATTGCGGATTTTAACAAAAAAAATAAAAAGAAATTGTAAATGGACAATAATAAAAGAAGAGATTTTTTAAAAAATCTAGGGACTTTAGGTCTTGGTTTAAGTTCCGTTTCTACACTATCTAGTTTTAGTATGGAGACAGAACATACCAAAGGAGAAAAAACAATAGAAACCATAGGTGCTAATGGTGAAAAAACGACAACCATTAGTATTCTTCAAACCACCGATGTGCATTGTCAGATACACCCACACGATGAGTTATTTTGGGAGAATGAAAAGATTGTTTTTCGTAAAACAGGCGGCTATGCTCAAATGGCTACCATGCTAAAAAATTACAAAATAAAAAATAAAAATACTTTCATTATAGATACTGGTGATATGTTTCAAGGCAGTGCTTTAAGTGTGAAAACTACAGGCGAAGTTTTTGTGCCAATACTCAATGCACTCGATTACAATTTGTATCTGCCAGGAAATTGGGAAGTAATTTATGGTAAAAGAAAAATGCAAAATTTATTGGGTAGTCTTAATGCTCCAAAAATATGTGCAAATATGTACCACGATTTAGGGGAAGGCAAACGAGGTGAACTCATATTTCAACCCTATCATATTTGGACTGTAGCAGGCGCTAAAATTGGATTTCTAGGTTATACCGATCCATTAGTTCCTATCCGCCAAAGCCCTAATTACAGCAAGGGAATACTTTATACAAAGCCCGAAGAAAATTTAGCTCATTACATTGATGTTCTAAAAAATCAAGAGCAATGCAGTTTTGTAATTATTCTATCTCATTTAGGTTTATCGCAACAGATTGCTCTTGCCAATATGCAAGATTGCAAAGGTGTGGATTATATTCTCGGTGGAGATACTCACGAAAGAATTCGCAAACCAATAGTTTGTAAATATTCAAAAGTAGTAGAACCAGGTGCATTTGGTAGTTTCATAGGTAAATTAGATTTGACTATAAAAAATGGAATCGTAGTAAATGAAAACTACGAATTACTAGAAGTAAATGCAACAAAAATCAAACCCGATGTAAAAATTCAAAAGTTATTAAAGGACAAAGAAAGTTTGTATAAAGCAGAAATTGATACTGTGGTAGGTTACAGCACCATTCCTTTGTACCGCTACTTTGTAGTAGAAAATCCTATCGACACGATGATTGTAAACAGCTTACATTGGCGATTCCCCGAAATTGATGTAGTGCTTAGTAATGGGTTTAGATTTTGTCCGCCTAGAGCCACAGCAGATCATACGGGCAATATACCAATTACTGTCGGTTATATATTTGATATGCTCCCTGTGGATAGTGTTGTGAGGACGGCTAAGGCTACTGGCAAACAATTGCAAGATTGGCTTGAAAGAGAATTAAACAATGTATTTTCCAAAGATGCATCAAAACGCTTAGGCGGTTGGGTAGTTAAATTTAAAGGAATGCAAATGAGCTTTAATGCCTTTGCCGAAATGGGGAAGAGAGTACAAAGTTTAACAGTGAAAGGAATGCCAATAGACCTGAACAAACAATATTCAATATTGGCTTGTGAAAGAGATGGCGACCCAGAAGATATGCTGTGCAGATTGAAAGGTGTAACAGATGCTAAAAATACAGGAGTTACTTTGCATAAAGTAATGAAGGAATACTTACTGGTGAATTCACCAGTAACGCCTTCGCCTGAAAAAAATGCTGTCATTTTGGATGCAAAACCAACTTTGTTATCTCAAGTGACAGATGTAGATTATACTTTTAAATAAACAATAATAAATTATTCATTAACCAAATAAATATATCAATATGATAGAATTAATCAAACAACCCTGGCATTGGGCAGTAGCAGGCGCCATAATCGGCTTAACCGTGCCCACCTTATTGCTCATTGGCAATAAAAAGTTCGGCATCTCATCATCGCTTCGCCACATTTGTGCGATGTGTTTGCCTGCTAATATTCCATTTTTTAAGTACGACTGGAAAAAAGAAATCTGGAATTTATTTTTCGTAGTAGGTGTACTTCTAGGTGGTATTATTGCAACTCAATTTTTAAGTAACCCCGATACAATTGTAATAGCAGATAGTACTAAAGCAAGTTTATCGGCATTGGGGATTACAGATTTTAGCAATTTAATGCCTTCTGATTTATTTAGTGTAGAAAATATTTTTACCCTAAAAGGGCTTTTCTTTTTCGTAATCGGAGGCTTTTTAGTTGGATTTGGCACTCGCTATGCAGGTGGCTGCACCAGCGGACACGCCATTATGGGCTTATCAACACTACAAATGCCTTCGCTTATTGCTACTTGTTGCTTTATGGCAGGCGGTTTCTTTTCGGCAAATATTCTTTTACCACTCATCTTAAAATTATTTTAACAATGGAAAATAAACAATCAATAGAAACTCGTCATCAAGACGCAATGTGTACCAACGAAGCAGAGGTACAGCACCCATTTTGGCACAATTTAAAATACCTTGTAGTAGGCATTGCCTTTGGTATTGTATTCGTGAAAGCCGAAATCATCAGTTGGTTTCGCATACAAGAAATGTTTCGATTGCAATCGTTTTTTATGTATGGGGTCATAGGTACAGCCGTAGTAGTGGGTATGCTATCCGTTTGGCTTATCAAAAAGTACAACATCAAAACAATGAGTGGTGAAACCATCAAATTTGAAGACAAAACTTTTAGCAAAGGACAAATTTTTGGAGGTTTAATTTTTGGCATCGGATGGGCTATTACAGGTGCTTGCCCTGGACCATTGTTTGCACAAATCGGCAGTGGCTTTTTGGTAGTAGGTGTTACCTTTTTAAGTGCCGTAGCGGGTACTTGGGTGTATGGCTATTTCAGAGAAAAACTTCCCCATTAATATCAAAAACATTTAATAAAGATGGATAATCAAGAAAAAGAATTGCAATGTTGTGTAACCACTTGTGGTTTGCCACTTAACGCTGAGTATTGGAATAACCAATACAAGAACAACGAAATTGGTTGGGACTTACATCAGGTATCGCCACCATTAAAAGCATATTTTGATCAATTAGAAAATAAAAATATTTCAATTCTAATTGCAGGTTGCGGCAATGCTTACGAAGCCGAATATTTATATTCAATAGGGTTCACAAATATTACATTGGTAGATATTGCAGTTGAATTAGTAAATGCTTTAAAAGAAAAATTTAGCAATACTTCTATCAAAGTAATTCATCAAAATATTTTTGAACATCTAGGGCAATACAACTTAATTGTAGAGCAAACTTTATTTTGTGCTATTGACCCAAGTTTGCGGAAAAACTATGTTGTCAAAATGCACGAATTACTAAAAGAAAATGGCAAACTAGTAGGCTTGCTTTTTGACAAAGAATTTGAAAAACAAGGTCCACCTTTTGGTGGTTGCAAATGCCAATATGAACCATTATTCAGCCCATATTTTACTTTTAAAACTTTTGAAGAATGTTATAATTCAACAAAAGCAAGAAAAGGAGAAGAACTATTTATAAACTTTAAAAAAAAATTAAAAAATGAATAATACAAAATTTCAAGTAGAGCAAATCTACACAGGATGCTTGGCACAAGGTGCTTACTACATCACTTCAAATGGCGAAGCCGCCATTATTGACCCACTGCGTGAAACACAACCTTACCTTGATAGGTTGCAACGAGACGGAGTATCACTCAAATACATTTTTGAAACCCACTTTCACGCTGACTTTGTGAGTGGGCATTTGGATTTGAGCAAACAAACCAATGCAGCCATTGTGTATGGTCCCAATGCCAACCCAACTTTTGATATTATAAGTGCAAAAGATGGAGAAGAATTTGCAGTAGGAAACATTAAGCTAAAAGTGCTGCACACACCAGGGCATACAATGGAAAGTACTTGTTATTTACTGATAGACGAAAACGGCAACGAGCATTCCCTATTTAGTGGCGACACTTTATTTATTGGCGATGTAGGCCGACCCGACTTGGCTCAAAAAGCAGCAACAATGACACAAGAGCAATTAGCTGCTATATTGTATAATTCTTTACGTACCAAAGTAATGACTTTGCCTGATGAAGTGATAGTATATCCTGCACACGGTGCTGGTAGTGCTTGTGGTAAAAATATGAGCAAAGAAACCGTTTCAACCATTGGCAATCAAAAACAATTCAATTATGCGTTAAGAGCCAATATGACCGAGGCAGAATTTGTAACTGAAGTTACAGACGGTCTTTTGCCCCCACCAATGTATTTTGGAGCAAACGTTGCAATGAACAAAAAAGGCTATGAAAGTTTTGACACTGTTTTTAATAATGGAATGAGAGCCTTATCAGTGGCAGAATTTGAAGTAGCAGCCGAAGATACAGGAGCATTGATTTTAGACACCAGAAATAACACCGATTTTTGGAAAGGATTTGTGCCCCAATCTATCAATATTGGTATCAATGGCGACTTTGCCCCTTGGGTAGGTGCATTAATTGGCGATGTAAAGCAAAGCATACTTTTAATTACCGAACTTGGACAGGAAGAAGAAACCGTTACACGACTTACCCGAGTAGGTTTTGACAATTTGGTTGGACACCTAAAAGGAGGCTTTGATGCTTGGAAAAATGCATGTAAAGAAACTGACATCGTAAACCGTATCAGTGCAACTGAATTTGCGAACGAAGTAAAAATTGGAGAAAATAAAGTAATAGATGTACGCAAAGAAAGTGAGTATGCAGCCGAACACGTAGATGAAGCATATAGCCGACCATTAGCCGACATCAACAACTGGATAAAGGACATTAACTCAACCGAACATTTTTACTTGCACTGTGCAGGTGGATACAGAAGTATGATGGCTGCAAGTATTCTAACAGCAAGAGGCTACAGAAATTTTACAGAAATTGAAGGAGGCTTTAAAGCAATTGCAGAAACAACAATCCCAAAGACAGACTTTGTTTGCCAAAGCAAAGTAATGAAAGCGTGTCTTGTCCTGAAATAGGTTTACACATAGTAAACTAAAAAACAAAACAAATTATGACAGAAGAACAAAAATCATTACCAAAATGGATACTCATCGTATCGGCACTTTTTGCAATAATGGAGCTTATGGTAAGTGTCTCTTTATGCTTTTCTCCACAATCGGTTTTGGAGACCGTTGACCTTAGCGCAAAAGGCGTTGACTACCTGATTTATATGTGGGCGGCCCGACAATTTGCACTTGGTTTTATCTTTGCTTTTGCGACATATAAAAAATCAATTCCTATGCTGACCATTGCATATATTTTCTTTTTAGTAATGTTTGTTGGCGACTTCATTATTGGCATTTTACAAAAAGAAAATTCACTTATCGTTGGCGCTTTAGTCATGTGTATTGTTTCTTCAGCATTGATTTTTGCATTAAATAAGAGAAAATAATTTTGATCAGAAAGCCAATGCCCTAAAGCGCGAATCTGAAGTTGCATTCTCCAAGAATGCTCAGCCTATGTGGTTTAGTGTTTTGAAATATCTTGTATTGGGAAGTATCATTTACTTCTTTTGGAATAGTAATTTGTTTTGGCCCGTTTTGACTCTTGTATTAATTTTAAGTTTGCTCCTTCATTTTTGGTATAGGTTTAAAACAAGGGCTTGGACAAGAAGTTATGGCGCATGGAATTATGATAAAAATAAACCTAAGCTATATTGAACGGTAAGCTAATAATGGGCTTTACAAAACGCATAAACTTTTTTAGGGCAAGTCGTGCCGTGCATCCATAAACCGCTATATTTGCCGAAATTTTTTACACCATGAGCAAAGGACCCATCTCCGCATTTATCGAAAAACACTACCTTCATTTTAATTCGGCCGCACTTGTTGACGCAGCAAAGGGTTACGAAACCCATTTGATGGAAAACGGAAAAATGATGATAACACTGGCTGGCGCTATGAGCACTGCCGAGCTGGGAAAATCATTGGCAGAAATGATAAGACAAGATAAGGTTCACATCATAAGCTGTACCGGTGCAAACCTAGAAGAAGATATTATGAATTTGGTGGCGCACAGCCACTACAAAAGGGTCCCCAACTACCGAGATTTAAGCCCACAAGACGAGTGGGATTTATTAGAAAATCACTACAACCGTGTTACGGATACTTGCATTCCGGAGGAAGAGGCGTTTCGCAGATTGCAAAAACACATTCATAAAATATGGAAAGACGCAAACGACAATGACGAACGTTTTTTTCCGCACGAGTATATGTACAAAATGTTGCTTTCTGGTGTGTTGGAACAGCATTACGAAATAGACCCAAAAGACAGTTGGATGTTAGCTGCTGCAGAAAAAAACTTGCCGATTGTTGTCCCTGGTTGGGAAGACAGCACCATGGGAAATATTTTTGCTAGCTACATAATTAAAGGCGAATTGAAGGCTACAACCATGAAAAGCGGAATTGAATACATGGTTTGGTTGTCAGATTGGTACCGAAACAATTCGGGCGGAAAAGGCGTTGGTTTTTTTCAGATTGGCGGAGGAATAGCGGGTGATTTTCCAATTTGCGTGGTGCCTATGATGTATCAGGATTTGGGCTGGCACGATGTTCCGTTTTGGAGTTATTTCTGTCAGATCTCTGATTCTACAACTTCATTTGGCTCTTATAGCGGTGCGGTTCCCAATGAAAAAATTACTTGGGGAAAATTAGACGTCAACACTCCAAAATTTATTGTTGAAAGCGATGCAACAATTGTAGCTCCTTTAATATTTGCTTGGGTTTTGGGCTGGTAGTTTTTTTATCGCCCCCTCCAGTTTCCTCTAAAGTGCTTTTGCTCTGCCGGTTTTTGGTTTTGTCTTCTTCCGCCACTTTGATTTCCGTTGTTTTCTCTTGGGCTTCTGTTTCTTCTTTCGGGCGTCTTTGCTTTTGGCGATATTGTATTGACAAGCATAGGAAATGGGTGATTGTCAATTACCGGAATGCTTTTTCCAATTAGTTTTTGAATGTCGCGCAAATATTCTTTTTCTTCAATATCGCAGAACGATATGGCAATGCCTTTCAATCCAGCTCTTCCGGTTCTTCCAATTCTATGAACGTATGTTTCAGGAATATTGGGTAATTCAAAATTAATTACGTGCGAAAGTTCGTCAATATCTATTCCTCTGGCCGCAATGTCGGTTGCAACAAGTGCGCGAATCTTTCCACTTTTAAAATCTTTAAGTGCGTTTTGTCTGGCTGGTTGCGATTTGTTTCCGTGAATAGCCAGTGCTTTAAATCCTGCACCCTGCAAATCTTTTACAATCTTGTCTGCCCCATGTTTGGTGCGCGAAAAAATCAATGCGCTTTGAACGCTATTGTCTTTAAGCAAATGCTTTAACAAGTCTTTTTTGTTTTTTTTGTCTGTAAAATATACCGCCTGTTTTATGGTATCTGCTGTTGACGACACCGGTGTTACTTCAACCCTAATAGGGTTGGTTAGTATTGTTGATGCTAGTTTTACAATCGGTGGCGGCATGGTTGCCGAAAAAAATAAAGTCTGCCTTTTTTGCGGCAATTTTGTTATGATTTTTTTTACATCGTGAACAAATCCCATGTCTAACATACGATCCGCCTCGTCTAAAACAAATACTTTTAAATGCTGCAAATGAACGTGGCCCTGATTCATTAAATCTAACAATCGCCCAGGCGTTGCTACCACAACATCAACACCTCTTTTAAGCGCTTCGGTCTGCGAGCGTTGATTAACACCACCAAATATTACAGCACATGCCGTGTTGGTATATTTTCCGTAGGCCTTAAAGCTTTCTTCAATTTGAATTGCCAATTCGCGAGTTGGGGTTAAAATAAGCGTTTTGATTGTTTTTCTTCCTTTTTCATCGCCCGCTTCGGTATACAGTCTTTGTAAAATAGGAATGGCAAACGCTGCGGTTTTTCCTGTTCCGGTTTGGGCGCAGCCCAGCAAATCTTTTTTTTCTAAAACAATTGGAATTGCTTTTTGTTGTATTGGTGTTGGCGTTTCGTACCCTTCGGCTTTCAATGCCTTCAATAGTGGCTCTATTAAGTTTAATTCTTCAAATTTCATGTGTTTTTTGGATAAATGTGCTGGCTACATCTGGCAAAAACCTCATTTACAGGGGTTGGCAAATCGGAGTGTTGCAATGTTTTTTGTTGGCGACAAAAGTAGTTAATATTTCTTGATGTTTTTGTCCCCTTGATTTATATCTTTTATTGCCAGTTTTCTTCCTATAGGTTTTCGCTTAACTTTGCTTTCTTTTTACACAACTATTTTTGATAAACTACAGTAAATTTAAATTACAAAACGGGCTAACCGTTATTCATCACCTGGACGAATCTACCAAGCTTTGTGTGTTGAACGTCCTTTACAATGTTGGTTCAAAACACGAAAACCCGGAAAAGACCGGATTTGCGCATTTGTTTGAGCATTTGATGTTTGGCGGATCTGCAAACGTAACCGATTTTGATGGCGAGCTTCAAAAGGCCGGTGGCGAAAGCAACGCGTTTACAAGCAACGATTTGACAAATTATTACCTAACGCTTCCCGCCAACAATATCGAAACTGGCTTTTGGCTTGAGAGCGACAGAATGTTAGGTCTTAACCTTGATCAAGAAAAATTAGACATTCAGCGAAGCGTAGTAATTGAAGAGTACAAGGAGCGTTATTTAAATCAACCTTATGGCGATATTTGGCTAAAGGTTTTGCCGTTGGCGTATAAAGTTCACCCCTATTCGTGGCCGACTATCGGTAAGGAGCTTTCGCACATTGAAGGCGCAACGATTGAAGACGTAAAAGAATTTTTTGGGCGCTTTTACTGTCCAAACAATGCTATTCTTGCGGTTTCTGGAAATATATCCTTTGACGATTGTAAGCGTTTGTGCGAAAAGTGGTTTGCTGATATTCCGCAAAGGCAATTTAATCCTGTTACAATTTTAAAAGAACCCAAACAATTGGCGCCCAGGCAAGAAACCGTGTACGCAGACGTTCCTTTAGACGCAATTGTAAAAGCATATCACATTCCGGCAAGAACAGACGGGGCGTTTTATTCGCTTGATTTTATATCCGATTTGCTTGGTGCCGGAAAATCGTCCCGTTTTTTTAACGAATTAGTAAAAAAACAAAACCTTTTTAGTGAATTAGACGTATACATAAGTGGCGATGTCGAAGAGGGCTTGTTGGTTATTGAAGGTCGACTAACTAAGTGCGTAAACATGTTAGATGCCGAGAAGTCAATATTAAATGAATTGGAGCGATTTAAACTTGAAGGCGTAAGTGCAGATGAATTACAAAAAGTAAAAAATAAAACAGAAACGAATATTCGTTTTAACAACATGACCGCACTAAGTAAAGCAATGAAGTTAAGCTATTGCGAGTTGCTCGGAAACATTGAGCTTGCAAACACCGAAGCCGAGGATTATTTGGCGGTTTCGGCCGAGGATATTGCGCTTTCTGCAACTACCCTTTTGATTGAAAACAATTGTTCTACGCTTTATTATTATTCAAAACAAAAATGAGTTTAAACCGAGCCATCGCCCCAAATAGTGCCGAGATAAAAAACTTTAATATTATCGAGGTGCAAAAAATTCCTCTCGATTCGGGACTTGATTTGTATTATGTAAATGCCGGAAACGAAGATGTGGTTCGTGTTGATTTTGTTTTCAATGCCGGATCAAGAAATCAAAACCAAAAATGCCTTGCAAGCTATACTGCGCAAATGCTTAGCGAAGGAACCAAGCGTTTTTCGGCAAAACAACTTGCCGATGGATTAGATTATTTTGGCGCTTACTTCTCTGCACATTCTTCGGCCGATGACGCTACCGTTACTTTGTATTGTATAAGCAAGCACCTTGATTCGTGTTTGCCTTTTATTGTTGATGTTTTAAGCGACTCTACATTCCCCGAAGAAGAATTAAAAATTATAAAGAACAACAACATTCAAAGGCTTTTGGTCAACGAACAAAGAAATTCTTTTTTGTTAAGACGGCATTTTTATAACACGCTTTTTGGTGGCAATAGCGCATACGGTTCGTTTGCCACACAAAACGATATTGAAAAAATTGATAGAATTGGGCTCGTTGACTTTTATAACAAAAATTATTTTGGCGCCTTGCGCTTTGTTTTGGTTTCCGGAAGGGTTAGCGACAGCGTAATTTCTACCATTTCAAAATATGCGAAAACCCCTCATTTGTCTAACAACACCGTAGATAAAAGTCAGGTGTTTTCCGAATCTATTGAGCCGCAAAAGTCGTTTATAAAAAAGCCCGGTTCTGTTCAATCGGGCATTCGAATTGGAAGAAAAATGTTTAATCGAACACATAAAGATTACAGAGAATTGCAATTGCTAAATTTGGTTTTGGGTGGTTATTTTGGTTCTCGCTTGATGAAAAAAATTCGCGAAGAAAGTGCTTTGACTTATGGTATTTATTCCGCTTTAGAGTCTTTTCGCGAGGATGGTTGTTGGTATATTGAAACGGAAATAAATCACCATTTGCGCGAACGCGGATTGACAGAAATATATAATGAGATTAAAAAACTTCGAGAAATTAAAATTTCAGAAAACGAGCTAAACACTTGCAAAAACTATATGCTTGGCTCTTTTTTAAGAAGTATTGATGGTCCGTTTAGTCTTGCAGACAGATTTAAAACCTTGCACGATTTCGGGTTCGATTATAATTATTATTATACATTTGTGGAGACGATTAAAAACGCTCGGCCAGAAAGATTGCAAGAACTTGCAAATTTGTACTTTTCAGAAAAAGATTTAAGCGAAATAATCGTTGGTTAAAAACAACAATGCGTACTTTTTTTATATTGTTTTTTGTGATTTATTCTTCTGTTACCGCTTGTGCTACAAATGGTTGCGTTGAGCTTGCGCGCATTTGCCGTTCGGGAAACGACAACACAATTTATTGGCGGGTTCCAATTTCGCTAAGTTGCGGTTCGTTTGTTAAATATAAAATTCATGCGAAAAACACATCGGCTCCCATTCCTTCTTTTTTGATTATTGACTCTATCAATAATTTTAACATTACTAGTTTTATTCACACAAACGCTGGGCTTCCCGCTCCTCCACCCGCTTGGGTTTATACTCTTGAGGTCGTGGTTGATTGTGGCGGATCATTACAAAGTTGCTTTTCAGACACATTATCAATTGACAACTCGCCACCGTCAAATAGTTTTTTAGATTCGGTTTCGGTTGACGTTAACACCGGATCAATATTGCTTGGCTGGCAGCAGAACGGCAGTCCAGATTTTAAATATTTCAACATTTATAATTCTCAAAAAACACCAACACCTTTTGTTGCAAACACAACGAACGTGTTTTTTATTGACAACCCAACAATTCCGCCAGACTCTATCGCGCTTGAATACGACATAGCGCCTTTGGACAGCTGCAACAACAGAACTAATTTTGGAATCAATCCACACACAACAATGCTTCTAAAAACAAAGATTGACACGTGTAAGGGTGAAACAATACTTTTTTGGTCTTTATATAAAGGCTGGCCTTCAATTAAAGAGCTGCGCGTATATAGAAACATTAACTCTGCTGGGTTTGTTTTGCTGGCCATTTTGGGCTCGAACGATACTGTCTTTATTGACAAAAACCTACCGCTTCAATCAATCATTAAATATTTTATTCGCGCTTTTAAAAACGGGACAATGGCGACTATTAGCTCAAGCTCTAACGCCAAAACGGAAACAACAGGGAAAAGAATTGATTCAAAAAGCAATTATATTAACTACGTAACAACCAATTTGGGAAAAATTGAGTTGTCGTTAAACAAAGATGATGCTGCGATAATTAACAGGTTAGACGTTCAAAAGTCTAACGATGGGGTTGGTTTTGTGTCGCTTACAACAATTAGCAACGCCCCTTCTCCAATAATAATCAACGACTTGATCGCCAACGCTTCAACAAAAAACCATTATCGTTTTATCGATTATAATTTGTGCGGTTTGCCAAACGACACCTCGAACACCTCTAATAATATTGTGCTGAGGATTAAACAAACTGCTGGTGGAAACCTGCTTGATTGGGACAGCTATTTCACGTGGAACACCGGAATAAAAAATTATTCTGTGTTTCGCGAAACAAGAATTGGAACCCAAATAACAGAACCCTATTCGCCAATAAACACAAGCCCGAACGATACTTTTTATTTAGATACAGAATCTGGTGGCTTGCCTGTTGGTGCTTCTTATTGCTATGTTGTTGAGGCGCTTCAAAATCCAGGATCTCCGCTTGGGCGATCCGAAACAAGCAAATCAAACGAAGTCTGTTTGCTTGGGCAACTATCGGTATATTTTCCTTCTGCTTTTTATCGTGACGGAACAATCCAATCCTTTAAACCCGTTGGCGCATATGTTGATTTCAAAAAAAGCTATTTGGAAATATATGATCGTTGGGGGGCTAAACTGACAACATTAAAAGACCTGAGCGTGGGCTGGGAGGGAAAAGGCGAATCTGGTGAGCTAAGCCCTTCTGGGGTTTATTTTTATAGGGCCTTTGTTTTTGGCATTGACGGAAGCGCATTAATTAAGGAGGGCTTTGTTACGCTTTTAAACTAATGAAATGTAAAATCAATATTTCCTCTGCGCATAGAATTAAAAACAAAAAGTTAATAAAAACCCTGGTTGGCGCTTGTGTTGATAAGGAGGGCTGTTTGGCAAAAAGCATTAGCATAATCATCACAACAGATCCGCGCCTGCTAGAAATAAACAAGCAATTTTTAAAACACAATTACCATACCGATGTAATTACCTTTGAGCTAAACGATAAAAACAAAGCAATTGAGGGCGAAATATACATAAGCTCTGACAGGGTTAAAGAGAACGCTATTTTATATAAAACAAGTACAGAAAACGAACTCAGAAGGGTTGTTGTTCATGGTGTTTTGCACCTTTGTGGGTTTGGCGACAAGACAAAAAAAGAAAAAGAGACTATGCGCCAAAAAGAAAATTATTATTTGGGTCTTTATGACAACAATATTTCACGTGAAACAAGCAAATAAATGTTAAAAAAATACGATATAATTGTTGTTGGCGCTGGGCATGCGGGTTGCGAGGCCGCTGCCGCTGCTGCAAATCTTGGCAGCAGCGTTTTGCTAATCACAACGGATATGGGTAAAATTGCCCAAATGAGCTGCAACCCCGCCATGGGCGGGGTTGCAAAGGGACAAATTGTAAGAGAAATTGATGCGCTTGGTGGTTATTCTGGTATTGTTTCAGACCTGTCTACAATCCAGTTTAGAATGTTAAATCTTTCTAAGGGCCCGGCAATGTGGAGCCCGCGATCGCAAAACGACAGAATGTTGTTTAGCTCCTGTTGGAGAGAAATGCTTGAGAAAACCAAAAATGTTGATTTTTGGCAAGATACAGTTAAAGAAATTGTTGTTAGCGGTGGGCGCCTAAGTGCCGTAAAGACTGGCCTTGGTATTGAAATTAAATCTGATTCGGTTGTGTTAACCAACGGGACCTTTTTAAACGGGATAATCCATATTGGAAGAAAGCAATTTGGCGGAGGAAGAATGTCTGATGCTGCCGTATATGGAATTACAGAACAGCTGCTTGGGCTTGGATTTGAAAGCGGCAGAATGAAAACAGGAACTCCGCCAAGGGTTGATGGCCGAAGCTTAAACTATGAGAAAATGGAGGTGCAACCTGGTGACGAAAGCCCCGGCAAGTTCTCTTTCTCGGACGAAACCGTGCCAGTCAAAAACCAAAGACCCTGTTGGATAACATATACCAATCCCGAGGTTCATGATATTTTAAAAACCGGGTTTGACGATTCTCCAATGTACGCGGGAAGAATTCGGGGTCTTGGCCCTCGTTATTGCCCATCAATAGAGGATAAAATAAATAGATTTGCCGAGCGCGATAGGCATCAGATTTTTGTTGAGCCCGAGGGTTGGAATACCGTTGAAATTTATGTGAACGGTTTTTCTACATCTTTGTCGGAAAGCGTTCAAATTAAGGCGCTTCAAAAAATCCCCGGATTTGAAAACGCCAAAATGTTCCGTCCCGGTTATGCAATTGAATACGACTACTTTCCTCCAACACAATTAAAACCCACTTTAGAGACGCATTTGATTGACAATCTGTATTTTGCTGGTCAAATTAATGGCACGACCGGTTACGAAGAGGCGGCCTGTCAGGGATTAATGGCTGGCATAAATGCCCATCAAAAAATCAAAGAAAAAGAGCCGTTTATACTTAAAAGATCCGATGCTTATATAGGTGTGCTTATAGATGATTTAGTAAATAAGGGTACGGATGAGCCATATCGCATGTTTACTTCAAGGGCCGAATTCCGAATTATGCTTCGTCAGGACAATGCCGATATTCGCCTAACCGAAGCTGGAAGCGGGCTTGGGCTTGCAAGCGAAAAGCGCCTAGAAAAAACAAAAAAGAAAATTAGGGCCGCTGAAGATATTGTGGCCTACTTTAAGAAAACCTCTGTTTCTCCAGGTGAAATTAATCCCATGTTATCGGATTTGGAGACAAGCGAAATTAAACAAAACTATAAATTAGACGCTATTCTTAGCCGCCCGCAAATAGATATTGCTGCTTTGTGCAAGCGAATCCCGTCAATTGAAAACGCATTGCGCCAATACGACAAAGAATCAATACTTCAGGCTGAAATAATTATTAAATACGAGGGTTATTTAGAGAAAGAAAAAATATTGGTGGAAAAAATGGGTCGTTTGGAAAACGTAAAAATTTACGATTCGTTTGATTTTCTTTCTATAAAGTCGCTATCAAAAGAGGCGCGCGAAAAGTTAAGCAAACAACGCCCGGGCACTTTGGGCCAAGCTGCTCGCATTAGCGGAATTTCTCCTGCCGATATTTCTATTTTAATGGTACATTTGGGGCGATAACATGCAAACCCTTTTAAACTGCCCCGTTTGTGGCGGCATCGCGCTTAACAACACAATAAGCTGCAAAGACTTTGTTGCCTCTGGCGAGTGTTTTTCCTTACAGCGTTGCGCGGACTGTACTTTTCTTTTTACCAATCCGCGCCCAGACGAAAACGAAATAGGCAAATACTACCAAAGCGACAAATACATTTCCCACAGCGGCTCAAAGTCCGGCATTATTTACAAAATATACGATGTGGTGCGCAATTTTAGCATACGATCAAAACTGAGGCTTATCAAAAAACACCACAAAAGCGGGCGCTTGTTGGATTTGGGTTGTGGCTTGGGTTACTTTTTAAACGGTGCAAAAAAAGACAATTCGTTTGATGTTGTTGGGGTTGACGTTAGCGATGATGCTGTTGCGTATGTTCATAAAAATTTTGGGCTTGTTGTTAAAAAAGAAGGTGAGCTAGACACCTTTCTAAATCACGAATTCGATGTAATTACCCAATGGCACGTGTTAGAACACGTTCATTTGTTAAACGAACGCATGCAACAACTTAAGCGAATTCTTAAGGCGGGCGGAACTATGTTTGTTGCGGTTCCAAACTCTAATAGCTTGGACTCAAAAAACTATCGCGAGTTCTGGGACGGATACGATGCGCCTAGGCACCTTTATCATTTTAACAGAAAATCCTTTCGCTTGCTGATGGAAAAACACGGCTTTGAGGTGATAAAAGAGCGGCCGCTGTGGTTTGATGCGCCCTATGTTTGTATGCGAAGCGAGGCACACAAGGGGAACAAAATCTTGGCGTTTGTTTTTGGCGCTTTTTCTGGTGCTTACTCAAATTTTTTTGCTTTGTTTAGCGGTAACTACTCAAGTGTTTTGTTTGTGGTTAAAAACAAATAACGGCCGCTTGTTTTATAAATTTTCGTTTCTATTTTTGTCAAAACACTTTAAGCTTGACAAACGCGATTAAAAAATTCACTGTCGGGGTTTTCCCGTTTTTTATTTGGCTTTTTTTGGCTTCTTGCGCTCAGGTTGTGGCGCCATCTGGGGGCCAAAAAGACGCGTCTTCGCCTGTGGTTGTTTCTGTTTTTCCACAGGAGAGGTCAACTCTTTTTCCTCTGAGCGGACAAGAAGTAATTTTTGTCTTTGACGAGTTTGTTCAACTTAAAGACCCACAAAAGACAATAATTATGTCGCCACCGCCAAGGTTGGGCCCTGTTTTCGTGGTTAATGGAAAGGTTTTGACGGTTTTGTTTGGCGAGTCGCTTCTGCGAAACACGACATATTCAATCAATTTTTCTGGTGCCGTTTCCGATATACATGAAAACAACGCGATTGATGATCTAAACTTTTCTTTTTCAACGGGTGGTTTTATCGATTCCAATTCTGTTTCTGGTTTTTTAAAAAATGCATTTACGGCTATGCCCGTTGGTGGTGCGCTTGTTTCTTTGTGGCCCAACCATGGGTTTTGTGACTCTACTCTGTTCCAAACAAAGCCGTCTTATTATACAAAAACGGCAGCCGATGGTCGCTTCCAAATTAAAAACCTCCCTTCGGATAGTTTTCGGCTGTTTGCTTATAAAAAAACCAGTGCAGGTTTGTCCTACTCTGTTGGTGACAGCTTGGCGATTTTTACTAATCCAATACTTGTTTCGGGCGATTTTGATGTTGGTGATTTGTTTATTTTTGCCCCACAGCGCGCCCAGCCAAACCAACTTCTTAGCGCAACTAGCCAAGGGCCCGGTTGTTTTTGTCTTGCTTTTTATCGTCCCGAAAACTTAGGTGTTTCTGTTGTTGGTGATGGCGCATATCTTTCTAATAAAAAGACTGGCGCCTTTGGGGTCGACTCGTTTTATTTTTTTTCGGATTCTTCTACAAAAGATAGCGTTTGTTTTAAAATAAGCACCCCCGACACTTCTTATGTTTTTTTTGTTGCCCAACAAAAAAAAATCAAACGACCTGGTTTTGCTTTAGTTGGCGCTGCCGCTACCGAGCTTTCTGACACAATTATAATTGAGTTAAGTGCGCCAAAAAGCATATTTAATAATAGGCTTGTTTTTTTTTATGAAGACTCGCTCGAAACCCAGCCTTTGTTTTTTGGGTTTGATGGCGATAGCCGACTTAAACTTTTTCATCCGTGGAAAGAAAAAACAAACTATTCGTTGGTTTTTAAAGACTCTGCGCTGCTTGATGTTTTTGGTCGACACAGCCCAGCTTTAGAAATAAGATTTAAAAGTAAGGGTATAAAAGACTATGGTTCGCTTGTATTAAACATAGAAAAAACACCTTCTGGCGCCACTTATATTTTACAGCTAACAAAGCGCAATGTTGTTGTTAAAGAGGCGCTTATAAACGGTTCTAAAAACCTTGTTTTTAATTATCTATCGCCTGGCGAATACCGCGTTAAACTAATTAAAGACGACAATAAAAACGGTGTTTGGGATGCTGGCGATTTAAAAAACGGATTGTTTCCTGAGCGTTGTTATATATATAATCAGCCATTTAATATTCGCGCCTTTTGGGATTTAGAACAATCTGTTGATTTAGATATGCTTTTAAATACCCGGTGAATAAGCTGTAACTAATTTGTTGGTATCTGTTGATATTTTTTTCTCGTTTGGTTTTTTGGTTTTTTATTCTTTTGTTTTGGTAAACAATAAACCCTTTAACAACAATTTATTAAAATTTAATTAAGAACAATTTATTGTTAATGTCGCAATTAACATCCTGTTATTAAGTGTTTAATATATTATAAATCAATAAATAAGGGTGTTTTTGTTTTGTTATTAATTATTAGTTAAATACAATAACAATTTTTAAAAAAAATATTATTAGTACAATTAACATCTCTATTATTATAACAATTTTTTATTAA
Source organism: Chitinophaga pinensis (assembly GCA_945861965.1). Lineage (GTDB taxonomy): Bacteria > Bacteroidota > Bacteroidia > UKL13-3 > UKL13-3 > CAMAWM01. The sequence continues at coordinate 20,908 of CAMAWM010000016.1, forward strand.
ATATATTAATACATAATTAGTTTTGGGTATAACCCTATCTTTTTTTTCTTTTCATTTGATAAAAAAATAAAGTCTTTTAAAAATAAAATAAATGAAAAATAAGTTAGAAGAAATAAAAAACAACATTGAAAAAATAACCATCAATTCAATTGAAGAATTAGAGTTGTTTAGAAATAAATATTTTTCAAAAAAAGGAATATTGGCTGAGTTATTTGAAGAATTTAAACAAGCACCAAACGAAGTAAAAAAGGATCTTGGAAAACTATTAAATCAAATAAAAATAGAAACCGAAACTAAAATTCAAAAAGCAACTGACAATTATTCTAAAAAAACAAAGAAAAAACCAACCAAAAAAGACAAAACACTTACTATTGATAAACTTTTAAGCGGAGTGCGACATCCGCTGACAAAAGTAGAAAAAGAAATAATAAATATATTCAAAAAACAAGGTTTTACTGTATCAGATGGGCCAGAAATAGAAAGCGATTGGTATAATTTTTCGGCATTAAATTTTCCTCAAAATCACCCAGCAAGAGATATGCAGGATACCTTTTTTATTGATAAAGAAATAGCATTAAGAACACACACATCATCAGTACAAGTAAGGATAATGGAAAACCAAAAACCACCCATTCGGTCTATAATGCCAGGAAGGGTTTATCGTAACGAATCCATATCCTCCAGATCAAATTGTTATTTTCATCAGGTTGAAGGGCTTTTTATCGACAAGGATGTAAGCTTTGTAGATTTAAAACAAACCCTTTTTTCGTTTGTAAAAGAAATGTTTGGATCAAATACAAATGTCCGCTTTAGGCCAAGCTATTTTCCATTTACAGAGCCAAGCGCAGAGATGGATATAAGTTGTTTGATATGTGGCGGAAGCGGCTGTAATATTTGTAAACACAGCGGATGGGTAGAAATATTAGGGTGTGGAATGATTGATGAAAACGTATTAGAAAACTGTAAAATAAATCCAAAAGAATATACTGGATTTGCTTTTGGAATGGGCGTTGAGCGAATTACAATGTTAAAATATAATGTAAAAGACTTAAGGGTGTTTTTTCAAAACGACATACGATTTTTAGGACAATTTATAGGCGAATAAAAAACGAGACCAATGACAACAAATAGAAGAAACTTTATCAAATCAGCATCAGCGCTTGCCGCGCTTTCATTAAGTGAAATTGATTTAATGGCGGCAACACAACAAATAAAAACAGAAGGAAAAGGGGTTTCTCCAGAAGACGAAAACTATTGGAATAATGTCCGGCAATTATTTCCACTGACAAAAGATTGGGCCTACCTAAACAACGGAACAATGGGCCCATCGCCCTATCCGGTAATCGAGGCAACCAAAAAGTGGATGTTAGATGGAGACCAGTTTGGAAACTATGGCGGATGGGAGTCAACGGCCACAAAGTTGGCCGCATTTGTCGGAGCAAACGAGGACGAAATAGCGCTAACACACAATGTGACAGACGGAATAAACATAGCGTGTTGGGGAATACCAATAAAAAAAGGAGAAGAGGTGATTTTAACCACACACGAACATGTTGGAAACGCCTTTCCTTGGTTGTGCAGAGAGCGCCTTGACGGAATTGTAGTTAGGGCCTATACGCCAGGAAACACAGCCGAAGAGACGCTTGAAAGAATAAAAGCACTAATAACCAATAAAACGCGCGCCATTGCCACACCACACATTCCGTGCACACAGGGGCAAATTTTTCCAATAAAAGAAATTTGCACTTTGGCTAGAGAAAGAGAAATTTTTTCAATTATTGACGGAGCGCACGGGCCCGGAATGCTTTCAATTAATCTTCATGATATGGGCTGTGATACGTACGCAAGCTGTTGTCACAAATGGATGTTGGGACCAAAAGGAACGGGTTTTTTATATGTAAGAAAAGATTTTCAAGAAACGCTACAAACATATTTTGTTGGTGGCGGAAGCGACAACGGAAAGTGGAATATGGCAAGCGTACCAATATCAACGGGCGACTACGCAAAAAGCGCACACCGCTATTATGGTGGCACACAAGCGCTTGGGCTTTACAAGGGTGTTGATGCGGCTATTGATTTTATTGAAACCATTGGAATGACAAACATTCACAACAGAATAAAACATTTGGGCGCATATGTTCAAGATGGCCTGTTGGCGATTGGCGACAAAATCGAATTAATTACACCGACAGAAGATCGGTCTCGATGCGCGGTAAATGGATTTAGAATAAAAGGAGTAGAATACACAAAGTTTTATTCCTTATGTGCCGAAAACAAAATAAGAATAAGAAGCGTTGCCGAAAACGGACTTAACTCTTTAAGGGTATCAACACACATTTACAACAACAAAGCAGAAATCGACAAACTGTTGGTGCTTGTAAAAAGCGTAGTATAGGCAATCAAAAAACAAGTATCTTTGCGGGCTAAAAAACTTTTATTTTGGGAAATATTGTAGCCATAGTGGGGAGACCAAATGTAGGAAAATCAACACTTTTTAACCGCTTAACGGGCGGAAGAATAGCAATTGTGGACGATTTTAGCGGAGTAACGCGCGACCGGCACTACGGAAAAACAGAGTGGAACGGCAAAGAATTCAATATAATTGATACGGGAGGATATGTTGTAGGAAGCGATGATATTTTTGAAGCCGCCATTCGAAGCCAGGTTAAAATAGCCATAGACGAGGCGGACGTCCTTTTGTTTATGGTCGATGTTGCTTCTGGAATTACAGACCTAGACACAGAGTTTGCAAACGTTTTACGAAAAAGCAAAAAACCGGTTTGTGTTGTCGTAAACAAAGTAGATAACACAGATAGACAATACGAAGCGGCCGAGTTTTGGGGCCTTGGGTTTAAATCGCTTTTTAATATTTCTTCAATGACGGGATCGGGAACCGGAGAGCTGCTTGACGAAATAGCAAAACACATTGAAACAGAAACCACCGAAAATAGCGACACCGAAAAAGCAGAATTGCCTAAAATTGCTGTTGTTGGAAGGCCAAATGTCGGAAAGTCGAGTTTGGTAAATGCGCTTTTGGGCGAAGACAGAAATATTGTTACAGACATTGCCGGAACAACGCGCGACACGATACACTCACATTATAAATTATTTGAAAAAGAATTTCTGTTAATTGACACCGCGGGAATTAGAAAAAAAGCGAAAGTACACGAAGACATAGAGTTTTACTCGGTAATGAGATCAATAAAAGCAATTGAAAATTGCGATATTGTTTTGTTGCTTATTGACGCAACTGTTGGTATTGACGCCCAAGATATGAGCCTAGTACAGCTGGCCATAAACAACAACAAAGGCCTGGTGATATTGGTAAATAAATGGGATTTGATTGAAAAGCAAACAAAAACCGCAAACGAATACGAAAAAATAATAAAGGAAAAACTAAAGCCGTTTAGCGATGTACCAATTGTTTTTGCCTCGGCCCTGACCAAACAGAGAATTTTTAAAGCGATAGAAGTGGCGCTTGAAGTATACGACAACAAAACACGAAAAATAAAAACCAAAGAGCTGAACGATGTTTCGCAAGAAATAATTGCAGCCTATCCGCCACCCGCAATAAAAGGGAAGTTCATCAAAATTAAATACGCAACTCAGCTTCCAGGAAGAAGCCCAAAATTTGCATTTTTTTGCAACCACCCACAATACGTTTCTGAAAGCTATAAACGATATTTGGAAAACAGATTAAGAGAAAGATACAGCTTTTGCGGAGTACCGATAATGATTTTTTTTAGAAAAAAATAAAAAAGTTTTGATAATTGATTCTTTAAGATATTTTTGCAATCGAATTAGAAACCCTAAAACAAAAACAAAAACATGAAAAAAGTATTATCAATCGTTGCTGCTACTGCTATGATAGCTTTAGTTGCTTGTGGTCCTTCTGAGGCTGACAAAAAAGCTGCTGCTGACAAAGCTATGCAAGATTCAGTTGCTATGGCCGATTCATTGGCTAGCGCTGAAGCTGCTGCTGCTTCTGCTATGGTAACAGATTCAACTAAAGTTGATTCTGGCGCTGCAGTTGTTGCTGAAGAAGCTAAGTAATTAACACAAACTAAAACAAAAGCTATCCAACGATTTGGGTAGCTTTTTGTTTTTACTAAAACCCACAAAAATGAAAAAAACAATATTCCTGTTTTTGATAAGCACTCTTATTTTCTCTTGCGGACCAAGCGATACAGAAAGGGCTAAATACAACGCAAAAAAAACAAAAGACTCTTTAGACAAGGCACAAAGAAGCGCAGACTCGCTTGCCTCATATCAATCGCAGCCTGTTGAACAGCCAACAGAAAGCGCGCATACAGACACAACAAACAATCACTAACAAAAAATGAAAACAGCAATTATTATTGGCTCTGTTTGTTTGGTTTTTGGATCTTGCTCTGGCTTAGAACAGAAAAGGGCAGAACAAGAAATGCAAAGACTAAACGATTCTATATCAGAAGTGTTGCGAAACACGGCCATGTTGGACTCTCTTGAACCAAGCATGATGCCCGAAGAAACGGACACCAGCACAAAAACAGAGGCGGACACCGGCACAAAAAAATAAATTTTATCGTTCGCTTTATTTTCTTTCAAAAAAAACATACTTTCGCAGCAAATTAATTTAGGCCATGGCACAACGTACATATCAACCTTCGGTTAGAAAAAGAAAAAACAAACACGGTTTTCGCGAGAGAATGGCATCCGTATCGGGCCGCAAAGTAATTGCATCGCGCAGAGCAAAGGGCAGAAAAAAACTGACCGTTTCTGACGAGCGTTTCGACAAAAAATAATTCGACATTCGGTTGCGATATGAAATTTTCATTTCAAAAATCCGAAAAACTAATAAGCAAAAAAACAATTAGTTCCCTTTTCGAAAAGGGCAATTTTAGTTTTAACACCCCGCCATTTCGTTTCGTTTTTAAATTTACCGACAATCAATCGGCCAATTGTGCTGTATTAATTACGGCAGCAAAAAAAAACCAATCAAGCGCAGTTTCAAGAAACAGAATCAGAAGACAATTGCGCGAACTTTACAGATTAAATAAAGGAAATTTATTGGCTGCGCTAGAAAAAACCCAACTACAAATAGCGCTGCTTATTTCGTATTCATCAAAAAAAGAATTGATCTACAAATCGTCAGAACAAACATTCGTTGACGGATTAAATAAACTAATTAACGAAATTGAAAAAGGCAATCCAAATACCGTTTTTAATTCTAATTAAAGCATATAAGCTTTTGCTTTCACCGTTTCTGCCAAACGGCTGTAGATATACGCCAACATGCAGCAGCTACGCAGAAGAAGCAATAAAAAAACACGGAATAATTAAGGGAATTAAACTTACATCAAAACGAATAGCGCGTTGCAATCCGTGGGGCGGACACGGATACGATCCGGTGCCATAAAATTAATTTTTCAACCAACTCTCGGGATCTTGAGATTGTTTTAGTTTGTACAGTTCAAAGTGTAGTTCCGTTTTTTTGTCCGTTGGGCTTGTAAAAACAACGCCAATATTTTGTCCGACAACAATATTTTGTCCGATTTTTACGGATGTTTTTTCCATGTTTGCGTACACAGAATAATACTCCCCATGATTAATAAGCACAACAAGCTCAAGCCCAGGAACCGAAAATATGGCCTTAACCGTTCCGCCAAAAACAGATTTAACAACGCTTCCTTCGCGGCAAGTAATATTTGCTCCGTTGTTTTTTGTTTTAACGCCACTTAATGTTGGGTGCTTGTGCTCGCCAAAACCCTCCGAGACATAGCCGTTGTCAACAGGCCAAGGTAAATTCCCTCGATTTTCGGTAAAGGTCGCGCTTAGTTTTATTGCTTCGGGCGACAGGCCAATATTTGGGCTTTTTGCATTAGTTTTTCCCGATTCAGATTTTTTTCTGTTTGCTTCTCGCAATCGCGCGTCTTCAATTTCTTTTGCTATTAAATCTTCAATTGCTTTGTTAAGTTTTCGGTACGCCCTTTCTGTTTCGCCAAGCTGTATTTGTAGCTGTTTTCCTTTGGTTTGCAATTGCGTTAACACCTTGTTTTGTTCAACTTTGTCAAGCACCAATTCTTTTTTTTCGACCTCTTTAATTCCAGCCAGCTCTCTTTTTTCTGTTTTAATGCTTTGCATACTTTTAACTTCTGTTGTAATCAAAGCCTGTGTGTTGCCAATTAGTTTGGATTGAAGTTTTCTATAAACAGCAAGCTTGTCTAAATAGTTTATTCGTTTATATGCAGAGTTAAACCCCTCAGCATTAAAAATAAAAATCAGCTCTTGTAGGTCGTTTGTGTTTTTATAAATAGCAAGCATGTATTTGCCAAAATCTAGTTTTAGCCGCACAATTTGTGCGTTCAGCGTATCAATTACAGTATTGCTTTCGGCAATTTCAACATCAAGCTCAAATATTTGTTGTTCGATGTTTCCAATTACCCGATCGCGAGTTTTTATTTGCGCGCTAATAATTTTTAACTCGCTCAGCTTGCTGCTTTCTTTTTTGCGTGCAACAGCCATTGCAACCTTGGTTTCGGTAATGCGCGCAAGCAAATCTTTGCGTTTGGTTTCAAGCTCTTTGCGTTTTGATGTAGATGCTTTTTGTGAAAAGCCAACGACCATAGAAAGCAAAAAGCAGCACAGTAAAAAACAAACCTTAGCGATTGATAACTTTGTAGTTTTTGGGTACACTGAATTGTATTTCGCGCTTTTTTTCAAAGGCAAAGTTGCTAAGTTTAAACGTACAGGCAACATTTTTTTGTGCAGCAATGTTGATAGCAATGTTGCTCGGATAAAAATTATCTGAACGAACATAAAAATTCGAATAAAAAACATTCATATTTTGATTTATAGCGCTGTCAGTTATTGAAGCCGAAACCGGTTTAAATGTATTTTTGTTGTAAGCGCTTTTTTGAAACAAAGCAACGCCCAACAATTGTGTTAAAAAATATTTTTCGTCTGACGAATCTGCAGCGGCAACTAAAGTATCAGAAACAAACAATGCGTTGCCGATAAATAAATTTTGCAATTGCTCAAACGCCAAAGGCGCCCGCGTAAACTCTTTTAAAAAATCGTAGCCGGCAACCGTAACCGACCTTTCGAGGCGATTAACAATTTGAATGTTGTGTGGTGTGATATAAGCCCTCGCCACCTCAATTCCCAAAAATGCAGATGCCGAAAAATAAATATACTTGTCTTTTTCGAGCACGAGTTTTATATCAAAATCGTAGTTGTTTTTTCCATCGTTGTAGCTTGCATCCACATCGGCCGACAAATAAGAAAACGTGTTTGAGTGCTGGTTAATTTGGTTTAACAAAACAGCATTAGCCACAGTTGTTTTTGGTTCAACATCGAGGGCGCGTATCGGCAAGTTTTTTTTGCTTTTGCACGACAAAAACAAAAAAACAAATGACATTAAAAACAAAAAATAGTCGCGCATGGTATTTTATTGTTCTATTAATTTTTCTTCCTGAATTTTTCTGTCTATCAAAACCGAACCGCCACCAAGCGACTTGGCTTTTTTCCAATTTTCCACCGCAGCAACCTTGTCATTAAGTTTATACATTACATCGCCCAAATGCTCTAAAACTTCAGCGTTGTTTGGACTTGCCTTTAACGATTTTTCAATAGGTATTTTTGCTTCCAAATAGTTGCCTTTCTGAAAAAGTATCCAACCATATGTGTCAAGATAGCTTGGATTGTCGGGCTCTAAATCCAACGATTTTTTGCTCATGCTGTCTGCCAAATCCAACTTTGTTTTTCTAACACTTAAAAAATAAGCATAGTTGTTTAGTGCAAGCGAGTTGTCAGGCTTAATTTTCAATGCTTCTTCATACGAGGAATCCGCCAAAGAATATTTTTTTGCATAATGACTCGCATCGCCCAAAAGCGTTAGCAAATTTGTTTTGTCTTCGTTTTCAGAAATATATTCCAATGCTGATTGTGCGTTTTTAATAGCGGCTTCGTAGTTTTTTAATTGCATGTTGGCATAACAAAGACCATTGTAAAACCGAGGCTCTGCCGGAAAATAAGTTAAAGCCAATTCGCAATCTGTTTTCATTCTCTCGCTATCTCTCAACTCTTGATTGCAAAACAAAATTTGCAACCAAGCATTCATGTTATTTCCATCAAGCCCGACAGCCGTTTGGTATTTTTTGCGTGCCGATTCAAGGTCGTTGCCGTGTAAATACAAATCGCCTTTTAGCATATAAGCAGCAGTTTCGTCTGGATTTGCAGAAATAAAAACATCACTTAGCTCGTCTAATTGAACTTTGGAAACTGCTCCTTTTTGATCAAGCATTAAGGAAACCAACAAATCAATTTTTGATTTTACAGGCACATCAGAAGATGCCATGCCTTGTTTTAAAAACGCATACGATTTTTCCTTGTCGCCTTTTTGCGCATAATAATCGCTAAGCGCAAAACTTGCATATCCGTTTCCGGGCTTTTGAATTAAAATGTTTTCATAAATTTTTAAACCCTCTTTTTCTTTTCCGTTGGCAACATACAAATCGGCCAACATTCCTTTGTAATGTATATCGTCAGGAAACAGGACAATTAATTTGAGCACCTCTTGTATTGCTTTTCCAATTTTGTTTTGCGACAAATAAATCTGTTCGCGTTTAATAATAACGTCTTCTCTATTGCCCGAAATTTTTTCAATTCGATTTAGCGTTTTAGTGGATTTTTTAAAGTTTCCAGCAAAAAAATAATTGCTTGCCGCCTCATAAAGATTGCTTATGTTTTTATCATGCTTTTCGTAAATTAAAATATTAACCGATGCCGATTTGTTATATTGTTTGGTGGCTTTGTAAGCCTCGGCCAACAATGATTTATACCAACGGTTGTCGTCATTTAGTTTAACCGCAACACTTGCGTAGCGAAGTGCCTCTCCGTAGCTTTTTTGCGCCAATTGCAATTGTGCAATTTGATAGTAGACATTCGAGTTTTCGGGATTAATAATGGCAGCTTCTTTAAATGTCAAAAGCGCATCCGAATAATTTCCTTGCATTTTTTCTTTCATCGCTTTGAAAAAAACACGATCGAAAACCAAGCGCTTTTCTTCGCTTAATTCAGTTTGTTTCTGCGCAAAAAGTTGCGAAGCAGAAAGAAAAAAACACAAAATAATATGTAGAAAAAAGAGATAAGATTTAACCAAAACCGATTGAATGTTTAAGAAACGAAAATACAAATTAAAACACAAAAAGCAGTAGAATGAAAATCAATAATTGGACAACGCGTAAGCGGGTTGTTTGTGTCCGCGCTTGTAGCCCTCAACAACCGAGAAAAAACCACTTTTAATTTGCTTTGTCATGCTGAGCGAAGCGAAGCATCTAAAAAAAGATTCTTCGCCAAGGGCTCAGAATGACTAGCTCTTCTGTCTGCGGTTGGTGTCCCCACCAATCACCCAAAAACCAAACTATTTTATTGAATAGCGGAAAAATCACCAATACTTAAATCTTTTGTTTGGCCAATGTAATCAACATTACTTCCAATCATTGCGTTGTCAATTACTGCATTTTTTATTGTCGTGTTGTTTTGAATAATGCAATTTCCAACCACAGAATTTTCAATTGTACAATCATCTCCAATGCTTGCAAATGGGCCCACAACGCTACGAATTATTTTAACGTTTTTTCCAATGAAACAAGGCGGAATTAGTTGTGCATTTTCTAAAAGTACGCTTTCGTCAATTAGCTTTTCGTTCGCTTCGTTCATAAAATGCAGAATGCGCGAATTGGTATAAACCGTTGAGTTTTTGTTGCCACAATCCAACCACTCTGTAACTTGTCCGGGAACAAAATTTGTTCCTTTGTTTTTCATGTTTTCAAGCGCATTGGTTAATTGAAACTCACCTTTTTCTTTGATGTCGTTATCCAACAAATATTGTAATTCGGTACGCAAATAGTGCCCATCTTTAAAATAATAAATTCCGATAATAGCCAAATCAGAAACGAAACTTTTTGGTTTTTCTACAAAGTCGGTAATGTGATTATCGCTGTTCACTTTTACTACACCAAATGGACTTGGGTCGTCCACTTTTTGTACCCAAATAATTCCATCTTGAGTTCTGTCTAAAACAAAATCGGCCTTAAATAAAGTGTCGGCAAAAACAACCAAAACATTTCCATCCAAGCTTTCTTTTGCACACATAATTGCATGAGCCGTTCCAAGAGCTTCGTGTTGGTAATAAATACTTCCTTTTGCACCTAATTTTTCAGCAATTTCAATAAGTTTTTTTTCAACTTCGGCACCAAAAGCGGGCCCGATTATAAAGGCAACTTCTTCTATATCGTTGCCGCAAACTTTCTCAAGGTCTTCAATTATTTTTTGTACTATTGGTTTGCCGGCAACCGGCAACAATGGCTTTGGAGTGCTTAGCGTATGTGGCCTCATGCGTTTTCCCATGCCAGCCATTGGAACTATTATTTTCATTCTTTTTTGTTGAGTTGGTTTTATTATCTAGCGCGCAAAAATCTAATTATTATTTCAATTTTAAAACATCCTTTTTATCATTACAAAACTAAAGTGTAATGTAAAGCTACTCTTTACCCGTACTTCCATATCCTCCAATTCCTCTTTCGGTTTCATTCAAATCCGATACTTCAACAAACCCAACCGAAGCGTGATTTGAAACTATCATTTGTGCGATGCGATCGCCATTTTTTATTTCAAAAACATCTGAGCCAAAATTTATTAAAAGCACCATAATTTCTCCGCGATAATCTGCATCAATTGTTCCTGGAGAATTTAAAACTGTAATTCCGTGTTTCAATGCCAATCCGCTTCTTGGTCTAATTTGCGCTTCGAATCCTTGCGGCAATTCAATAAACAAACCCGTATGAATTAGTTTGCGTTCCATGGGTTTAATTAATATGTGTTCGTTTGTAAACGCCCGCAAATCAAGCCCTGCAGCAAGTTTGCTTGCATAGCTTGGCGTTTCGTTGTTTGATTTATTTACTAATTTAATCTCCATTTATTTTAAAGAAACTATTGCGCTTCAAATTTGTTATTTTTTTCCATGACATAAACACCCAAAATAAAAACACCAAACAAAAGTGATTGTATTGCAAGTATCATCGCTTGGTTTGTAATTTGTTTAAACAAGAAATCATTCAAAAAACAAATTGATAATGCAAAAAATAAATAAACAAAAAAGCGCTTTAGTTTGTAAGGAACGGGATAATTTTTTTGACCAAACCAATAGCTAATAGCAGCAATTGAAAAGTATGTAATTAATGTAACCCAAGCCGCACCAAAATATCCATAAGAAGGAATCAGCAAAATGTTTAACACAACAGTAAGAGCAGCGCCAAACAAGGAAATATATGCACCGTATTTTGTTTTATCGCTAAGCTTGTACCATATAGAAAGGTTGTAATAAATTCCCAAAAACATATTGGCCAAAAGTAAAATAGGAACGATGCCCAAGCCCACATGAAAATCCTCGCCAATAAAAATTTTGAACTGCTGAATGAAAAGCGTTACCAACAAAAAAATCAACAAACAAGCGATGCCAAAATAATGTGTAACCTTGGCATAAGTTATTTGTCGGTCTTCGCTTTTTGAGTGTGAAAAAAAGAAAGGTTCGGCCGCATATCTAAATGCTTGAATAAACAAACTCATTAAAACCGCAAATCGAATATTGGCACCAAACACACCCAAATCGGCCATAACATTTTTGTTTTCGGGAAGCAAATATTTAAACATAATGCGACTAAAAGTTTCGTTGATCATTCCGGCCAACCCAACGATTAATATTGGAAAAGCATAGACAAATTGTTGGCGAAATAAATTTTTATCAAAACCGAATTTTGCAAACGACAGCTCTTTCCATAGCATTGGAATTGTAATTAAACTCGCCACAAGATTTGCATAAAAAATATATGCAATTCCAATTTCGGGATTGTAAGTTTTTAAAATAAAACTATCGGGTTGGTGGATTTGCAAATAGGGGCACAGCAACAAAAAATAAAGGTTGAGCAAAATGTTTAAACCAATATTTATGTTTTTAATTAAAGCAAACTTGAATGGTTTTTTTTGCTGCCTGAGCAAAGCAAATGGGATTGACGAAATGGCGTCTAAAGCAAGAATTCCGGCAAATATCAGAATGTAATCTGAATGATTTGGATAGTGCAAAACGCTTGCAATGGGCGATGAAAAAACAACAACCAATAAGAAAAAAACAACAGAAGAAAAGAAGATTGAATTAAACGAAGTGGCAAACACGCGATGTTCATTTTCTTTTTGACAGAAACGAAAAAAAGCAGTTTCCATGCCGTAAGTAAGTACAACGGTAAAAAAAGCTACATAAGAATACAGCTCTGTAACAACCCCGTATTCGGCAGGCATAAAAATGCGTGTATGCAAGGGAATAAGAAAATAATTTAACAAACGACCGACAACGGTGCTCATGCCATAAACGGCAGTTTCGGAAGCAAGTTTTTTGAGAGAGGTCAATCGGAAGTTTTTGTCAAATCAACAAAAAAATAGTGTACTTGACCACAAAAAATTTGCACAAGTACACAAAACAATATATTTGAATAATAAGTTTATGAAACCAAACGCTGCGCTTTTATTTGTTGCGACACTATTGACATCAATTTGTAGCGCTCAAGTTGTTGATAATTTTGACGATGACGATTTCGGCAACAACCCAACATGGATTGGAGACGACAGTCTTTTTCAAATCAATACAAACAAGCAACTTCAAAGCAAAGGAACGGCAGGAACACCCAAAGACATTTCACTTGCAACAGCATCGCAAAACATAAAAAACTGCGAATGGAGATTTTGGATACGATTTAATTTTAGTCCAAGCACACAAAATTTTTGTTGGTATTATTTAACATCAAACGCGTCTAATTTAAAGGGAAATTTAAATGGATATTACATACAATTTGGCGGTAGCGCAGGAAGTACAGATACAATAAGTTTAAACAAACAATCTGGAATTACGCGAACGATTATTGTTGCCGGAAGACCAGGAACGATATCTAAAACAAATAACGTTGTTGAAATAAAAGTAACGCGAGACAGCATTGGAAATTGGGAACTTTTTTCGGATACATCGGCAAATGAAAATTATATTTTAGAAGGAAAAGGATTTGATTCAACTTTCAAAACATCTGACTACTCGGGCATTTTTGCGCGATTTACATCAAGCAATGTCAGCAACTTTTATTTTGACAATTTGCGAATTGGCGCAGCAATAACAGATACATTGCCTCCCGTTTTGTTTTCTCATTTTTTGTTAAACGACAGCAGTGTTCAATTAAATTTTAATGAAAAACTTGAAACAACATCGGCACAAAACAAGCTAAATTTTTTGCTCGATAGCGTGGAAGAAAATCCGATTTCCGCAACCGTTTCGTTAGACGAAAAGAGTGTTGTATTAACTTTTTCTCGCGCATTTGTTTCGCCTAAAAATTATTTTCTAATTTGCAAAAACATAAAAGATAAAGCAGGTAATACACAAACACAAAACGCAATAAATTTTTTATTTTTTCTTCCACAAAAAGACGATATACTAATAAACGAATTGATGCCAGACCCAACCCCAACAAGCGGTTTGCCCGATGCCGAATTTGTAGAATTGTTTAATCGATCAAAATATCCGATTGATTTAACGGGATGGAAAATTGACGATGGCAACACAACAGGCACGCTAAGTAAAATACTTTTAAAACCCGATTCGTTTTTGATTTTGTGTAGCGCGACCAATGAAATTTTATTTAAATCGTACGGAACAACATTGCCCATAATTTCTTTTCCCGGCTTAAACAACGATGGAGAAAATTTAACATTAACCGACAACAAAAATAATATTGTAAATAGGATTCGATATGATTTGAGTTGGTACAAATCAACGTCAAAACAAGAGGGAGGATTTAGTCTGGAATTAATTAATCCGTATGTGCTTTGTAAGGAAAGCGACAACTGGATAGGAAGCGAATCGCCCATTGGAGGAACGCCCGGAAAACAAAATTTTTATACACAACTTTTTACCGATACGATAAAGCCCAAAATAAAAAGTTTTGATTATACAAACAGCACTCAATTGCGTTTGGTTTTTAACGAAAAAATGGATTCCGTTTCTGTTTTGAATTCTATCGTTTCAATTACAAACAATACAATTATTAATAAAACAAGTATCGGAAAAATAGCCGATACCTTACTGTTTAATCTTGCTTTGCCGCTAATTGAAAACCAATTGTACACGCTAACGCTAAACGCTGCAAGCGATTGTTCGGGCAATACAATTGAGGCAAATACACAAAAGACATTTACATTTATTCCAATTGCCGAAGCAAAGCAAAACGATGTTATCATCACCGAAGTGTTTCCAAATCCAAAAGCATTTTCGGCATTGCCAGAAGCGGAATATTTAGAATTATTTAATCGATCGAAAAATATTGTTGAACTGAAAAATTGGACACTTAAAAACGGAAGCAACCTTGGAATTTTTGGCGATATAAAAATTTATCCCGACAGCCATTTAATACTTTGTGACGACAGCAAATTAATTTTATTCGCTGCGTATTCAAATGCTTTTTCATTACAAAATTTTCCTGCGCTTAGCAACGATGACGATTTGGTTTTGATAGATAAAAACGGTTTTGTAATTCATCAATTGCAGTACAAAAACACTTGGTACAACGACAATGTGAAAGCCGCATCCGCTTACAGTTTGGAAATGATAGACACCCGAAACCCCTGCGGGCAAAGCGAAAATTGGAGTGCAAGCAATTCAAACCTTGGCGGAACGCCAGGAAAAACAAATTCAATAAAAGGATTATCAAAAGACAATAAAAAAGCACAACTGATAAGAATTTATCCGACTACAAACCAAACATTGGATTTGTTTTTTGACGAAACATTAGACAGCTTGACATCGTGCAAGGGCAAAAATTTTATAACCGAACCCGCAATCCTTGGCGCAACAAAATTTAATTTTAAAAACGATGCGCTAACACAAATGGAATTAATTTTTTCAGATAGTTTTAAAGCAAATCAATCGTATAAAATTAGAGTGGATAGCGTTTATGATTGTGCAAATAATTTGATAGACGACAACAATATATTTTCGTTTGCGCTAACAAAACAGGCCGACACGAGCGATGTTGTAATTAACGAAATACTTTTTAATCCGCGAACAGGCGGGATTGATTTTGTAGAAATTTATAACAAAAAGAATGAATTCATTGACTTGAAAAATCTTTTCATCGCCAATAGAGATGCAAGCGGAATGATAGACAATTTTTATCCTATTGCCGATTCGGGCTACATGCTTTTGCCAAATGAATATTATGCAATCACATCCGACAAAAAGATTTTGGAGCAGCAGTATTTTGTAAGAAATCCAAAACAAATTATAGAAACAAATGCATTTCCGTCTTTTAATGATGACGAAGGAAGTGCGCTAATTTTTAGTAAGCCCTCCCGCATTTATGACGAGTTGTTGTACGATGAAAAAATGCATTTTCCTTTGCTTGATATGAAGGATGGTGTTAGCTTGGAGCGCATTGATTTTAATCGCCCAACAAGTGACAGAAGCAATTGGACTTCTGCTTCTCAAACATCAGGATTTGCAACACCAACTTGCAGAAATTCGCAGTTTTTGAGAAGCGAAAAAAGTGTAGATGTGTTAACGATTCACCCTGAAATATTTAGTCCGGATGGAGATGGATATAACGACATTGTAAATTTTAATTACCGATTGGAAGAGGGTGAAAACATTGGCAAATTAATTGTTTTTAACAGCAAAGGATTCATCATAAAACAACTTATGAATAACATGCTACTTGGAACCGAAGGAACAATAAGCTGGAACGGATTAAGCGATAAAAACGAACAGCTACCCATCGGAATTTATATAGTTTATTTTGAAGTGTTCAATAAAAATGGAGACATAAAAAGCTATAAGAAAACACTTGTTTTGGCCAGCAAAATTTAAAAGTTTAATTTAAGGAAACTTCGTTTGCAAAAGTATAATGATGTTGAATTTCATTTAAGGTTTCCAACACTTCAACAAATGAATTTTGTGTAACTAATTTGCTGCGAAACTCTTTAAAGTTTTCAATGTTTTTGAAATACTGACTATAGTGTCTTCTCATTTCGAACAGGCCAACAATTTCGCCTTTCCATTCAACAGATTTTTGTAAATGAATTCTACAAACCTCAACACGCTCAGCAATTGTTGGCGGCTGCAACAATTCACCCGTTTTCACAAAATGTTTTATTTCGTTAAAAATCCAAGGATAACCAATTGCTGCTCGACCAATCATAACGCCATCTACACCAAATTTATTTTTGTATTCAAGCGTTTTTTGTGGACTGTCAATATCTCCATTTCCGAAAATAGGAATTTGAATTCTGGAATTGTTTTTAACATCAGCAATTAATGTCCAGTCTGCCTCGCCTTTGTAAAGTTGTGAGCGCGTACGGCCATGAATACTTAATGCTTTTATGCCCACATCTTGCAGACGTTCTGCAACTTCTAAAATGTTTTTATTGTTATCGTCCCAACCAAGACGCGTTTTTACCGTTACAGGCAAATGTGTTGATTTTACAACCGCTTCGGTTAATCTAACCATCAGTGAAATATCTTTTAATACCGCAGCGCCCGCGCCTTTACAAACAACTTTTTTAACTGGACAACCAAAATTGATATCTACCAAATCTGGATTTACCGCTGCAACTATTTCTGTTGCTTGTGCCATTGCTTCTTCGTCACCACCAAAAATCTGTATACCAATTGGCCGTTCGTAATCAAAAACATCTAATTTTTTTTTGCTTTTCATTGCATCGCGAATCAACCCTTCGGATGAAATAAACTCAGTAAACATTAAATCTGCACCGTATTGTTTGCAAACCGCACGAAAAGGCGGATCGCTTACATCTTCCATGGGCGCAAGTAAAAGAGGGAATTCGCCTAATGATATATTGCCGATTTTTATCAATGAAAAACAGATTTTATTTGGATTAGGTATTCAGATATTTCAACAACCAATTGTAGCGCGATTTAAAATTATGCGATTCGTCTTCGGTTTGAGTGGCATAAACGATAGTATAATTAAATCGCTCAAATGTGGCAATGATGGATTTTAAATCGCTTACATTGTATTTTAAAGATACATGTACTAGTTGATTATTGTTTTCAACTTGCTCCACATGAACATAAATTATTTTTGCATTGTTTGCTTCGCTAATTCGTGCAATTTCGGCCAATGAATAATTATGCGATTTGATTTCCAATACTACAATTCCACCGTCTTGTTTCAGACTACTATTGTTGTAAATAATTGTAGCCAGCTCTCTGGTTAAAATAATTCCTCTGAAAACATTTTCGTCATCAACTACTGCAATACTTGTGAGTTGAAAATCGTGTAGTTTTTTCAAAACATCAAACAAATGCATGTGCTCATTTACGAAACATTCTGAGGTGTTTATTTGGTCATTGATTTTCTTTTTCTCGTCATCGGGAAGTGTTTTTTCTGAAACAAAACCAATTACTTTTCCATTGTCAACAACGGGCAAATGTTTTATTTGCCAATCGTTCATAAAGATTAATGCAGCCGCGCAAGTGTCCGTTTTTTTAAGCGGGAAAACTTCGTTTGATATCAACTGAAATGCGAGCATATTTGTTAAATGTTAAATAATTTTTGAAAAAACTTTTCTGCAATTTCATTAAATTCTTTTGGTCGTTCCATCATAGGCGCATGGCCGCATTTGTCTAATATATGCAATTCTGAATTTATCATTAGTTGATGAAATTCTTCTGCAACATTTGGAGGCGTTATGATGTCTTGTTTTCCCCAAATCAAACAAGTTGGCAAAGTAAATTGCGGAAGATCTTTTTTCATGTTATGCCGTATGGCCGATTTTGCCATTCTAATCAATCGCAACAGTTGCATTCGATCTTGCAAAGAATCGTAAACCTCATCTACCAATTCGTCCGTTGCCATTTGTGGATCATAAAACGTAACACCAATTCTGCCCTTCAAATATATTTTATCGCTTTTTCGCGGATACGATTCGCCCAAAGCGTTCTCGTACAAACCACTGCTTCCAGTTAATAGCAAAGAGCGAATTTTTTCGGGATGTTTTTTTAAATAAACCAATGCAACGTGTCCGCCAAGCGAATTGCCAAGCAAGTTTATTCTGCGTAGTTTTTTGTATTCAATAAAATCGTTTATGAAATTTGCCAAACCATCAACGCTTAATTTTAAAATATTCATCTCAAAAATCGGCATAAGCGGAATTAAAACTCTGTGGCTTTTAGAAAAATGTACCAGCACGTCTTTCCAGTTACTAAGCGCACCAAACAATCCGTGCAACAAAAGCAATGGTTCTCCTTTGCCTTCGTCAATATATTTGAAACCGTCTTCGTGTTTTAAATTAAATTCCATGCAGCAAATATATCAAATGTTACGTTTTTATGTATTGTTTTGATAGAGTAATAAAGTTAGAGATTATTTGCAATCCAGATTCAGTTTGGCAACTTTCAGGATGAAATTGCAATCCGAACAAAGGCAATATTTCATGTTGGATAGCCATAATTTCATTTCGACAGAATGCGATAGGCAACAAACAAGAAGGCAAATCTTGTAATATTAAAGAATGATAACGAGTGGCATGAAATGGGTTTGAAACAGTTGAAAATAGGGTAGAATCTGTATGTTCAATTAAATCTACTTTGCCATGACGAGGAATTTTTGCTTTAAGCAATTTTGCGCCAAAAAATTCTCCTAAAGCTTGATGACCCAAACAAACTCCAAGTATTGGCTTGCTCAAATAAAACAAGTCAATACATTTTAACAACAATCCTGCGTTTTGTGGTTTTTGTGGTCCGGGAGAAATAACAAGTGCATCAAATTCCAATTGCAAAAAATCCTTTTCATTGAGCTCGTCATTTCGATAAACAAAACAACTAACACCGGATTGCTCAATATAATCTTTGAGCATGTATGTAAACGAGTCGTAATTATCGAGCAATAGAATTTTCAAACCGAAGTATAAAATTTTTTAATGTTTGCAATCACTTTATCAGCACTAATTTCATTGATTTTTGAATTGGAGTTATAACGAGTTAAATGCGAAATGCTCGCTTTGTTATTTTCAAAAAACGTATCAAAACTATCGGGATAAACGTAAGATAAATTCTTTGGACTATTTGGATAAGGCGCAAATCGTCCATAATGTCTTCCCATTAAAAGACAAAGGGTTTGCGTTCCGCTACAAGCTGCTATATGGAAGGCGCTAGAATCGTTTGTAAGCAACAAATTTGCATTTTGAATAAGTGCAATTAATTCCATCAAATCTGTTTTGCCACACAAGTTTTCGAATGGAATATCTTCATTTAATTCAGAAATAATTTCATCAGCAAGTTTTTGATCTTCGGAGGATCCGCAAATTTTTATTTCAAAACCATAATTTGTAAAAATAAAATTGGCGACAAGGGCAAAGTTTTTAGGATCCCATTGTTTTATTTTTTCTCCAGCTCCAGGAAAAAATATAGCATATTTTTTTTCTATTAACGAATTAGAAATTTTTGGAAGTGAAGGAATTGGAAGCGAGATTTTCTCTTTCAAAAAAAGTTCAAAAAACAATTTGTTTCGATCAAATTCAAAAATCAAATCCTCGCCTTCTGAATACAATTTGGTATAAAAAAAATCGGATAGCCAAGTAAACAATTTTATGTCGTTTGCATTGTCGCCACGATGAGCAATAATTTGTTTTGCTGCCGATGCTTTTGCCAAGGAGTCGCTAATCAAAAACTCGCGCGAGTAGCCTGGCTGCAATGTAATTTCGGCCTTGAGTGAATTTATTTTTTGGAAAATTGATTTTCTATAATTCGTATTTTTGGAAAGCAGTTTTCGATCAATCCAGACAAACTCATCGACAAATGTTTTGTCCAAGTTTTCGGCAATATTTTTGAAAGCCGCGTTTCCACAAAAAACTAGTTTGTAATTTTTGTATTCTAGATTGTTTCGCAACACTTCTAAAAAATTGCGAAACAAAATATAATCGCCAATAGCATCGGTTTTAATTACCAGAATTATCTTTTCGAAGGATGTATTTTTTTTATAAAAAAAACGATCCGCAAAAAAACATTTCAGACATTGCCAATTGTGTCTAATCCGCAAGATGCGTTTGATGCTTGAAAAACAAATACCCATATTCTATTTCAAAAATAGTTGAATTTTTCAGATAGCGTTTATTTTTAGTAAACTCGCGGTATAAATATGCAGTTGCAAACGCCCGTTTTGTTTTTAATTTTTAATCGCCCCGACACTACAAATCGGGTGTTTGATGAGTTACGCAAAGCGCAACCCGCAAAACTTTATGTAGCTGCAGACGGAGCGAGAAAAGACAAAAATGGCGAAGAGCAGCTTTGTACAAATACAAGAGAAATACTGAATAAAGTAGATTGGAAATGCGATGTTAAAACACTTTTTCGCAGCGAAAATTTAGGATGCAAAATAGCGGTGAGCTCAGCCATTGATTGGTTTTTTGAAAACGAAGAACAAGGAATAATATTAGAAGACGATTGTTTGCCAAACCCAAGTTTTTTTAGGTTTTGTACAAAACTATTAGACCATTTCAGGCATGACGAAAAGGTGATGCACATTGGCGGAACAAATTTTCAGAACGGAAAGCAAAGAGGTGATGGAACGTATTATTTTTCAAAATACAACCACATTTGGGGATGGGCAACATGGAAAAGAGCTTGGAAACAGTACGATGTTGCAATGAAACAATTTCCAGATTTTGTAAAAAACAAAAAAACTGAAACAATATTTGACACACAAAAAGAGATTAAATATTGGAACAAAATATTTCAAAGCGTGTACGATGGCAAAGTAAATACTTGGGATTACCAATGGACATTTGCCATATGGAATCAAAATGCTTTGGCCGTTGTGCCCAATAAAAACCTAGTTTCAAACATTGGATTTAGCGATGAAGCCACGCACACAAGCAGCCATTCGCCTTTGGCCAATCTGCCAAGCGAAGAAATTGCAGAAATAACGCATCCCGGTTTTATATTGCAAAACAAAGAAGCCGATAAATTTACGCTCAATGTGTTTTATCCTTCGTTGATTTCATACGCTAAGCAAAGGGCATTAAAATTTATTAAAAAACAGATTTGAAAAACTTTATAAAAAACATAACAGGAGCAAAAAAATTTGCTGATTACTTGCGCGAAGAAAACGACAAATCAAAAATATTGTCGGCTAAAAATTTGATTAATCACATCAAACAAATAAAAGTGCCGGCTAACATTCATGACGTTGAATTTTCGGTGTTTTCGCAATGGGGAGATGACGGAATAATACAATACTTAATCCATGCAATAAACATAGAAAACGAAACTTTTATTGAGTTTGGGGTTGGAAATTATTTAGAGGCAAACACCAGATTTTTGTTAATCAACAACAATTGGAAAGGATTGATTTTTGATGGCTCCGAAAAAAACATCCACTATGTTCAAAACGACTCCATTTATTGGAAATTTGATTTAACGGCAAAACCACTTTTTATTACAAAATCAAATATAAACGAAGCAATAAAAAGTGCAGGATTTGAAGGAAAAATTGGTTTGCTTCATATTGATATTGACGGAAACGATTATTGGATTTGGGAACACATACAGGTGGTTGATCCCGAAATTGTAATCATGGAATACAACAGTGTTTTTGGCAACAAATCGGCAATCAGCGTTCCTTATAAAGACGATTTTTTTGTGAGCAACGAACACTACAGCAACTTGTTTTTTGGTGCATCGCTAAAAGCAATGATTCATTTGGCCGATAAAAAAGGATATTCGTTTGTTGGCAGCAACAGTGCGGGCAACAATGCGTATTTTGTAAGAAACGACAAGATGAATTTTTTAAAATCAATGAGCGCAGAAGAAGGATATGTAAAATGCAAATTCAGACAAAACAGAAATGCCAATGCTGAATTTAGTTTTGAGCCCGACACAGAAAAAATAAATCAATGCGGAAGTTTAATGGTAGTGAATGTAGAAAACGGAGAATCGGCTTCGCTAAATAATTATTTGTAATGCTTCAGCAATTCATTTTTGATAAAATAATTTCATCGTCAAAGCAAAATAATTTTAAATACAAATTATTGCTTGCTGCGCGAAATTACTTGTTGAAATTTGGCGAATCAACTATCAATTACCGTTACAAAGAGTTTGATTTGACGCTTCCGTTTTCGCACGATTTTCCGATTAATTTTAAGGCAATTCCAAGTTACAGTCAAAATTTGGGAGTGATAGCAAAAGCAATTTCTCAAAAATATTCAAACCTCAAAATAATTGATGTAGGCGCCAATGTTGGCGATTCGGTAGCCATTATTCAGCATCGAGTAAAAACACCAATTTTGTGCATTGAAGGCAATCCCAAATTTATTCCATTGCTCGAAAAAAATGTCGCGCAATTTACGGACATTGAAATCGAAAAATGTTTTTTGGGCGAGGGGTCAGAAAAAGTGAGTCCGGTAAATAATTTAGGAACAGCTTACCTTCAAAAATCAGACGATGGAATTGAAGTAAAAACCTTGAGCGAAGTTTTAGAAAAGCACACGGAGTTTAAAAACGCCAAACTTTTAAAAATTGATACCGATGGTTTCGATAATAAAATAATTCGCGGAGCAACAAGTTTTTTGGAGGAATCGAAAGCGCTTGTTTTTTTTGAGTACGACCCTTTTTATTTGGCAAAGCAAAACGAAAATGGACTTGCTATTTTTGAGTTGTTTGAAACATTGGGTTACACAAAACTGTTGCTTTATGATAATTTAGGATTGTATATTACAACGCTCAGCACATCGGACAAAGGGCAACTAAAAAATTTCCATAATTATTATAATCAAGGCGGTTCAAAATACTTAGATATTTGCGCCTTGCACCAAAGCGATGAAGATTTGCAAGAACTGATTGTAAAAACATGTTAGAAAAATTTATCCCTACAAAATACCACAACAAAGCATTTAGATTAAAACAAATGCTGAACGGATTTTATACCAAAAGCTATTCGCAAGAAGGCGAAGACATGGTGCTGAACAGATATTTTCAAGGAAAAAATTCTGGATTTTATGTTGACATTGGCGCGCATCATCCCAAACGATTTTCGAACACGTATTTTTTTTATAAAAAAGCATGGTGCGGAATAAACATAGATGCCATGCCTGGAAGTATGGATCAATTTAAAAAAACCAGAAAGCGAGATACCAATATTGAAGCTGCTATTTCTGACAAAAAAAGCGAATTGACCTATTATGCATTTGACGAACCCGCAATCAATGGATTTGATAAAGGGGTTTCAGAAGAAAGAATTAAAGGTGGTCAAAAACTTTTGTTTAAAAAAACAATTGAAACAGTTTTGCTAAGTGAAATACTAGAAAAAAATATTCGTCAAAACCAAACGATAGATTTCATGTCGGTTGATGTTGAAGGAAATGATTTGAATGTGATACGATCTAACAATTGGGAAAAATTCAGGCCCGAAATAGTTTTAATCGAATCATTAAACAAGGATGTAAAAAATGTTTTGAATGAAGACATAAACAAATTTATGTGCAGCATAAATTACGGGTTAATAGCCAAAACAATCAATACGTGTTTTTATAAAAATAAGGGATAAGATTTGTGCGATAACGGTTTGCAGATTTGCGATGGGCGGGATTTTTACCACTGAACATTGACTCGTCCTCGTAAAAAAGTTTGTGTCCAAGTAAAGAATACAACATGCAAACAGCCAAAGAATAAAAATCAGTTCTTGCTGGTAATCTGTTTTCTTCTTTCCTAATTAGTTCGGGTGCTGAAAACTTATTGCTGAATTCATTCTCGGATGGTCGTTTTGAAATCGTGTGTTCAAGAATTGAAATT
>CAMAWM010000017.1 GCA_945861965.1 Chitinophaga pinensis
ATCCGAAACTATATAAATACTGACCTGTTACTGTGTTCTGTACTGAATCGCCTGATCCCGATGAAACGTTAGCCCAAGCACTGGTTGTTGGTGTTGCTTTTTGCGCAACTGTTAAGTTACCATCTAAAGTTGAAGTTGGTAAATTAATCAATGTTCCTAACCAAGCTTTTTTGTAATACATTTTCATATCGTATCCAAATGTACCAGTATTGCTAGCTGATAAAGCATTGTAGAAATACATGTAATAAGGAGATGTTCCAATCAATGCTGGTTTCGCAGTGTATTGACGTACAAACAAAGCAGTTGGTGGAGTTAATGAAGCATCCCAAGTAACGCGTGCAACTGTATCGCCACCAAAAGTAAAGGTTTGTGTATTTCCTGCTGAAGGCGCACCACTTGCAACGGCTAATGGTGGTGTTGAGGTTGGAGTAAATTCAAATGCACCAATATCAGGAACTCCAGCATCTAATGTTGTAGGACGTGGGTTACCGTTGTAGTCGGTTGACAAATTATTCGCCAAATGTTTTCCTCTTCCGTTCAATGACCATGAAGCGGTATCTGTAGCAAGAGGTGCAAGGTTAGCTAAACCAGTGAAACCGGGGCGGTAAGAAACTGAATTCATATCGCAGTTACAGGCCGTTTTCCAGGCTGAAATATTAGCAGCTGCAGGAGTACCAGCCATTAAAGCTGCTCCGGTAGTGTAATAGTTATTGTAATCCATTACCATACTGGTAGAACTTGGAGCTGCTGCAAAGTATGCTGCATTACCTCCACCTGTATTGGCAAACACATTGTTTTTGAAATGGCAGTTTAAACTACCCGAATTGTAAACATAAACTGCGTAACTGGTCGAAGCAGGAAGGCTTATTGAATTATTGTAATAAGCCATATTGCTCGACTGGTATCCCCAATATAAAGTTGGTGAGGTAACCGCAGGGTCTCCAATCACAACATTGTTTGCTACCAAGCCCATCGTAGGTGTACCAATAGCTCCGTTGCGTGCATAATATCCCATATACCAGTAAGTATATTGATTTTGCATATTGAAATAGTTGCCCGTTACTGTTACCGTATCAGTGTACATAAAATATATGTACTGGTATGTGTTAACTGAGTTTGGAATAGGAATAATGGTATTATTTGTATATCTTAATTTATTGCTGTAATAAGTATACATGGCATAGTAGTAAGTATTGGTAATGGTATTACCATCAAATACATAGTTAAAGAATTGTGCTGTTTGGCTTCCACCCTGTAAGTACGTTCCATAATAACCTCCATTCATCAGGTTACCTTTAAACACCATACCTGTGCTACCTGCAATACCATTTCCATTTACCAAATAATTGGTTTGGGTACTGGCTGGGTAAACAGGTATCAAAATTTTACAGTTAACAACCGAGTCGTAAGAACTGCTTGCCATAATCTGAACTCCATTAACCGAACCTCCGGTATAAGTATTTTGGATGGTCATGTTTTTGAAGTTAACATACCAGCCTCCTGCAAAAGCCAAACCGGTTGTAGCAGTTGTAGGTGCATTTACTATTACCGAATCTCTGTGATTTGCCATTGATTTAAAGGTAACTGTATTGGTAGCTGATGAGCCTGTTAATGAAGGAACTGTAACCGATTCGTTATAGGTACCGGTTCTAACATTAAAGGTTATAGGGCCACCCACTCCACGTAATTGCACCGCAGCAATTGCAGCGGTAAAGGTTGTAAAGTCAGAAGGTGCTGCACCAATAATATAGGTACCACTCATTGGAGTTGATAACTGCGTATTGATTGTATCGTTCATTGGCACTAAATCAGCACTTGAATTTGGAAGTGAGGTATAAACTTTCAATGAGTTGAAACCATTCAAAATGGTTATTTGTTGACTACCAGTAAATATTACCGAAGTAGTATCGCATGAATTTAAACTACCAGTCCAATATTGAATGACTGGAGTTCCATTGTTCAACCTATATGCAATGTAGAAGCTTGTTACTGCTGTGGTTCCATTGTTTTGAACTCTCACTCTTAGATCTTGAGTTCCTGCTGAAACGGGGAATACTGGTTCCATTATAGCTGCAGGTGTAATATCAAGTGTTGATCCTGGATATTCGTAAGCTCCAATATTTGGAGTTGTAGAACGTGTATTGAATTCAATATCTGTTCCAACACCACAATCAAATGTGCTACGCAAACAACCGTTATTGATATGGAAATCACCAGTACTTAAGTTAACAAATGGTGGATTCGAATTGAAAGAAGAATCTCCGCCAGCTGTATTTGTTCTGTAGTTACTTGGGTTGAAAAAAGTACCTCTGTACAATAAGTTGGCAGATGTTCCTGTTGCATTGTAATACAAATTGTAATTAACAGTATTACCTGTTGGGCTTGTAGCTAAATAAACTGGAGTATACGCACCATTTATAACAGCAAAAATATTGTTTCTGATAAATGTATTTGCAGAACCAGTGTTGTAGAAACAAGTGTAAGTAGTTGAAGTAGCTGCAGAATTGTTCATCAACAGGGTGTTTTGATACACCTCGGTAATGGCTTGCACTCCTTGATACAAATAAATACCATAATATCCCGGATATGAAGAACCTGTACCGCCTTTAACTATGTTGTTATAAATTTTTGTTGTTCCAGCACTTACAGATGAAACGGGATAGTATAAATAGATACCGTATCCACCAAAATTCAATACTTTGTTTCCAATAATTTGGTGCGAAGCCGTTGTGCTATTTTGGTTGTAGTAGTAATACAATCCATAATATCCGTAGTTGGTTCCAACCATGTTAAATGTATTGTAAGTTAATTCAATTGCATTGTAATTGTATGCAATATAACCACCCATGTAGTTTGTATTGTTTGTTACATTGTAACGAATTCTGAAACCTCTGTTAGCCGATGCATTGCTCGATCCGTATGCTACAATTGCATATCCACCACCGTTAACAATATTGCTATCAATAGTAAGTGAGTCAGAAGTCATTGCAGAAATTCCGTTTCCATTAACCGCACCCGTTGCATTGATACAATAGCCACTTGATGAGGTGGATGTTTGTATTGGTAAATTTACAATACAACGCTGAATTCCGCTACCTGTTGAGTTTCCAACCATTGCGTATCCGCATATTGCCGAGCTGTTGGTGATAGTCAGATTTCTAAAATGAATCCATCTTGCATTGTTTACAACAACTGTTGCACCTGCTGTGGCATTAAAGGTAATTATTCTGGTTGTTGCATTTCCGTTTCCACCATCAAAATTAACAGTGTTGGTTGATGAAGTTCCGATAATGGGTCCGTTTATAACTGGATTCTCGTTATAGGTTCCTGCAGCTACAATAAATCTAACTGGACCAGTTACGCCACCTGTTGACAAGGCTGCAACTGCAGCAGTGAAAGTAGCAAAATCAGCACCTGTGCCGCCAATGGTATAGTTTCCGCTCATTGGTGCAAACAAAGAAGTAAAGATGGTATCGTTACTACGATTATCATCCGATGTAAAGTTTGGACTTGCTGTGTATACTTTTAAGTTGTTGATCGAAATCAAAGTAATTTGTTGCGATCCAGTAAAAATAATTGAAGTGGTATCGCAAGCCGCCAAACTACCAAACCAAGTTTGGGTTACAGGTGTTCCGTTATTCAATCTATACGAAACATCCAATGAGCTAATTGCGGTTGAACCTACATTCTTTACACGTACAATTAAATCTTGTGCGCCTAAAGTGATTGGTGCAACGGGTGAAAGCAATACTTCTGCTTGTGCATCCAAAGTAAATCCTCCTGCTTCATCCGCACCAATTAATGGTGGATTTGAACGCGTATCAGCATCAATGTCTTTTGGAACTACTGCAGTCAAATCAACACCGCGAGCGCCACAAGCATCCATTAAGTGTAAATTTGTATTTGGATTTACAAACGATGGCATGTAGTTAAATGAACTATCGCCACCTGCCGAAGAACTTAACCAAGTTGTATTTAAACCTGTGTAAGTTGCTCCTCTATAAAGCAAGTAACCGCTTGTTCCGCTTCTGTTGAAATATACATTGTAGTTAATTCGATTTCCAGTAGGGTTGGTATTGCAATACAAAGGATAAACAGCAGCAGTTGCCGCAACCAATAAATTGTTTTTAATATAGGTATTGTTTCCCCCCACAGTATTGTAATAATAAATTCCGTATCCTCCGGTTGAGTTGGTATTTAAATTAACTGTGTTGTGGTAAATCCAATACTCACCATTAAAACCTGTCGCATTGTAAATATACCATCCGTAATTTGTACCGGTACGCATATTATATACCATGTTATTAGATATAATAGTTGGATTGTTTACACCACTGGTAGTATAATAAATGTAGTTGTAATACGCACCTTGCATGGTATTGTCTGATATGCGGTGCGAAACTGTGCCAGTGTGATTGGCGCAATAATAAATATAGAATCCATAACTTGCTCCTGCTGGATTCATGTTTACTTTATTGCCTATAATATCTATTCCGTTTTGAACGTAATAAACAGTAATTCCATATCCATAATTATTGTTTAATGTATTGTAACGAATTTTAAAATTACGGTTATATGGAGTTGGTGTTGTTTGTATAACTGTAGTTCCACCATATATCCAAATTCCGTAATAAGTTAATCCATTAATTGAATTACTGTCTATAGTTAATGAATCTGCTGCGTTGGCTGCATACCCATAAGTTGTTCCAGTACTTGAAGTAATACCATACGATGTAGCTGATGCTGTAACAGCCGGCATGTTAATGATACAATTGCTTAATGTATTCGCTTTACAAGTTGGAACTGTAGTAGATGAATTAGTAAATATAACACCTTGCGAGTTTGCCGTTGTTGTAGCGATGGTTAAATTTCGTACCGTTACATAAGCGCAATTATTAAATATTAATGCTGGAGCTGTATTGACTGATGAGCTAATAATACGAGTTGCAGCATTCCCATATCCACCATCAAACAAAACAGTATTGGTTGGACTTGTTCCATTAATTGGTGGAATATTAACCTGTTCAGAATAAGTAGCGGCCAATACATTAAAAATTACAGGACCGCAAACACCTTTTGTGGCCAAGTCGGCAGTTGCTGTTGCAAAGCTTGTGTAGTTGTTTCCACCAGTTCCTAAAGGATTAATGGTGAAAACGCCACTCATTGATGGCCCTTTTGTTGCAAATGCAGTATCATTTGCGCGCACAGTATCTGTTACACTGTTTGGGCTCGATGTCCATACTTTTAATGCCACCGATGTTGATGGAAAACTATATGTTCCTAAAGTAACAGATGCGGTATTGTTTGGTCCGCCAAATGTGTCTAATGTGCTTGTATATGTAAATGGAGTTTGAGTAGTTCCGGCAACTGACCAATTTACAGTTACAACCGAAATTTGGTTGGTACCATAATTTTGAATAGTTGCAGCTACAGTTTGAGTTCCTGGTCCACAAAACTGGCCTGGTGATGTTATTGCAGCAACACCTGCATCGTTTGGTGCCGAGCTTGATTCCCAAATTTCAATTTCTCTGAAATTCATATTTGACAATTGGCTTCCGCTTGCTAAAAATGCTGTGATACGAAATTTTAATGAGGTAACCGAGATTGGAAGATTCACTACATTGCTACAGTTTGTATTTGGCAAACCAGAAAAAGTGTGGAATGTTACCCATGCTGATGTAGATGCATCCCATTTCTGACAAGTTCCACCAGCCAAAAATCGTGTTCCTGTTTGTGCGTGGTGAATAGTAAATTTGTTAAATGTTTTTGGCGAACTCCAAACGAAATCAATCCAATTAACTCCAGGAGTTGTACTAGGCGGAGTGGTTGTTGTAATCCACATTTGTTGCGTTCCGCAAGTTCCAAAGTTCAGGTCGTTTAGTGTGCTACATGCACCCGTGTTACAGGTACTGGCACTTGCAGTTGCCGATGGTGCAATGTTGGTTTGCGCCATTGCAAAAACACTTGATAAAAGCACGATGCAAATTACTGCATGCACTTTAGTAATTAAGTTAGTAATTGTTTTTTTCATAATGGTTATTTGATTGTTTTTTTTTTAGTTTTTCAAAAATCAATATTGGCAATTAATTATGGCAAAAGCAAGGTTTTTTTTAAAAAGTAAAAAATATGACAATTTGATTACACCAATTGGGTGATTTTACTAAGTTTTATGCGTTGTGCGTTTGAATGGCTATTTGTCATGCTGAACGATTGAAGCATCTTTCCTCCTTTGTCATGCTGAGCTTGTCGAAGCATCTGCATTTTATTAATCATTCGCCTAAAAGAAGATTCTTCGCTTTGCTCAGCATGACAAGTGCAAAAAAAATCAACCGCACAAAGGGTTTACTAATTAATCTATTGTAAATATTTTTTGAACTGAAAATTATTCCGCTATATTTGCCGTCCCTTTTACGCCCGGATGGCGGAATTGGTAGACGCGCTGGTCTCAAACACCAGTGCCCTTTAAAGGCGTGCCGGTTCGACCCCGGCTCCGGGTACAAATCCTCAACTATTTAGTTGGGGATTTTTTTATTTTTGAAGTAATAATCTTGTAAATTATTCCAACTCGAAATGACCAATAATTTTATCTTCATTCGTATTAGTTTGTTTTACCAGTGAAAAATTATTGGCTATAAACGCAGCGTTAAAGTGCATGGTTTTTAACTCAGCCCAAGCTCGTTTCATGGCACTTTTGTTTCTGTCGTCAAGTCCCGTTTCAATGTATGGATTGTATTCGCTTGGTTCTTGTTCGTTGTATTTTAAACGCAAATACATATCTAAATGATTTCGAAGATTTATTTGTAATTTTTGGACTGAGTTTTTATCCAAAATCCTCAGTGCAATTTTGTTTCCTGAATTTTCGAAACCTGATAATTCTATTTCAACCGAAAAATTTTGTTGTGCAAATTTTTTCAAACAATCAATAATTAAGTATTCGTTTTTTTCGTCCCAATTAAATGGAAGCAACAGCGTTAATTCTGCAGAAGCAGATTGTGTTGTACCATACTTATATTTTTCATACATCAAGGTTTTGAATTCAATAATTTTTGAAAAAACAGGTTCGGGCGGAACGATTACAATTTTATAATGAGTAGAATTGTTTGAAGATATGTCTGATGATTCGCTCAAGATTTTTTTTGGCAAATATGAAATAAAAAGCAAAGCATTGACTTTGTTTTTTTATTCAAACTGTTGACATCTAAAAATAAGAGGACAGCCCAAATTGAAAACCACCCAAAAGTGATGGTGGATTTCCAAATAAATCTGTTTGCAAACTGCGTTTGAAATTCAAACGGAAAACTGTTTGCAACGAAGTGCGAAAGCTAATTGCTGGTGAAATGGAAACAATATTTTCAGCAATATTTCCTCCGGTTTCATTAAAATTTCCGACATTCCAATCAACGTATTCCAATCGGCAAGCAATATTTATGACTGCGTTATCAAAACCAAAAATTTTTCGTTTAATTATTGCTTGCACTATATCCAAAAATCCACCTTGCTGTTGCCTGCCGTATTGTTGAGTATAGGTTTTTGGTACATCAACAAAAACCCAAGCCCATTCGCCAACCAAATAGGTGTTTAGTTTTGGTAATGTTGAGTTAAAATCAATCGCAAAAACATGCACGCCTCTTTTTTTGTCAATTGCCAATCCATCTATTTCAAATTTGTTGTACACGCCACCCATGTATGAAAATCCCAACTCGGCATATTTTTTATTTTTGATTGAAATTTTTCCTGTGTATAATGGTTCTCCGTTGCTGCTTTCTTCAAATCGAGCAGTGTTTTTTTTGCTTGCCGACAAATCGGTACGATTGCTTTCGTTCGAAATAATTTTATCGTCAAATCCATTGCTCAAATAAAGTTCGTATGAAAACGCCCATTTGCCCGAATATTTTTTTCCGTACAAACCAAAACCAGCATTGCTCCAAGTTGCAGGAAGCAATTGTGTGGCCGAAATTGGGCGATCAATAAATTCCCATTTTGGGCCATCGTGGTTTTGATTGAAAGCCCCAATTGGATTTAAAATAATTCCTGCTCGAAGATTTAATAATGGATTGAATTCAACATCCAAAGCCGCAAACTCTAAACTTATTTCTTTGGTTCCGTCTTCGAATTCAAGTTCGCACAAAAATTTAATTCGATTGCGAATGCTTGATGCTACAAACAATGTAAGTCTTCGTGCCTGAAACTGCAATCCTTCTGTAATTCCATTGTTTGATATATGTTGAAAATTGGTTTCGAAATAACCACCAAGTGTAACAGGTGATTTACCAAAATTTAAAAATGGACGATTGTAAATAGCATCTACATTTAAATTCATTTTTGAAGAAGTATCAATCGGAATTTGTTTGAATAAACTGCTATCGTTTTGCGAAAAAGCGGAGGGAAATAAAAACAAATTCGAAATGAGTATTAAATAGATATTTTTCATTTTTGTTTTTATTATACCAGATGAATAATTAAATTATTTTTTTCGACAGTGGTTTCAAAAGCCCTTAAATTTTTATTGGCTGGTCCTGATAATGCAACTCCATTTTGATTAAATTCGGAACCGTGTGCAGGGCATTGCAAGGTATCGCCAAACACTTGCAGCTCTGCGCCCTGATGGCTGCATTGCATCCATAAAGCATTGAATTTATTTTCTGAAATTCGATAAATGCAAATTGGAAAATGTAGCGAATCGTGTTTTGCTAATATGTATTTCCGCTCAACTTTTTTTCCGTCTTTTGACACATCATAAAATTCATCCAAGGCCACAAAAAGTTTTGTGCCTTCAATTTTTCCGTTTGCATAATGTGGCATTTTGCACGAATTTAAAAGCGAACTTGCTGCTCCTATTCCAAGACAGAGCATACACGAATTTTTTATGAAATTTCTGCGTTTCAATGCTTATAAATTTTCTAAAAATTTTAGGAGTTTTAATCTATCAGCATCGTTCAAATTCGAAAAATTTGAAATGCTTTTTGTTGCTTCTCCACCATGTAACAATATTGCTTCTTGAATGCTTTTTGCTCTTCCATCGTGCATCAAAAAATAATTTCCTCCTTGCGATTTTGGAGTTAATCCCAAACCCCACAAAGCCGGTGTTCGCCATTCGTATGTCTTTGCTGAACCTTCGGTGTATCCATCATCTAGGCCATTTCCCATATCGTGTAACAGCATATCGGTATAAGGGAAAAACGATTTATTGGATAGTGCCTCAATGCTTGAATTGCCAGTTTTTAATTCTTGTTTGTGACAAGAAGCGCAACCAGCATTCATAAACAATTGTTTTCCTTCAACAACTTCTTTCTCATCTGCATTTCTAACAGGTGGAACTTTTAATGTTCTTAAATAAAAAACAGTTTCAAAAAGTGTTTGTAAATTAATTTCCGGTTCGCTTTCCAATTTTGTGTAGGTATCAATTGCTTCGTTTGCCGAAACAATTCCCATGTCTTGATTATAGGCTAATGAAGTTTGCATCAGCAAATCATAAGCTGCTGATTTTTTTCCGAATCTTCCAATGTATTTTCCATTAGTATTTTGTATTGCATCGGTTCGTGGTATAACATAATTGGGAATTGAAATCCAATTTACAACTCCAGAAATTCCATCGCCATTTGCATCATTTGGATCGGCTAAGTTTAAAATGTCTGCATCGCTTACGGCATCTATATATCCAAGTCCGGTAACAGCAGGAGCTATTAGTTTTGTATAGGATATTCCAGTAGGCAATTCTTCAGGCAAGTATCCAGGAATGGCTCTGTTTTGTAATTGAGGAGCGCCTTTATCTATGTAATGATTTCCAGTACTATCCCATTGGCCAAATCGAATGAGGGTTGTGAAAGGATGTCCTTTTCCATCTGATGAATGACAAGATTGGCAAGAAGTTGCTACAAACAAAGGTCCTAAGCCAGTTTCAGAATTAAACGATTGTGCAAATGCTGCATCTCCTTTTAGATGAAGAATTCTTTCGGCAGAGGTTAATTCTTCAATTGGGCCATTCAGTATATTTTCTTCTTCTGGTCCTGATGGTTCTATTTGTTTGCAAGCAAAACTGCTTGACAGTAAAAATAGAATGATTATAAATGTGTTTTTGGTAGACATGTAAAAATAAATTCATGGCAAATCTAAACTTAAATTTAGACAAACCTGAAAATATTTTTAGTGATGTCTAAAAGTAAAAAATCTCTTTATTTTTTTACAACTCTTTTCACAGTATTCATTCCGTTTTGATTTACTTTAATAAACAAAACTCCTGTTGGAAATGATGCAGTATTAATTTGAATTAAATTGTCGTGATAAATGGATTTGAATAGAATTTTTCCGCTGATATCATACACTTCAATTTCAGTTTCAATATTTTTAGATGATGCAATTACTAATTCATCAGTAATTGGGTTTGGCGAAAAAACAACTTCAATTTCCGATTGATTTACATAATGTATAACATTTGAATACGAATAATTTGCATCGTTATCAATTTGTTTAATTCTGTAATAAACATTGCTGATGGTTTTTTCTACATCCATAAATTCATACTTTAAAAGTGTGTTTGAATTTTGCGAACCTTTAATATATTTTTCGATGGTTCTGAATGCAATTCCATCTTCGCTTTTTTCAATTTCAAAATGATCGTTGTTTTGTTCAAAAGCAGTATGCCATGAAACTAAAATATGGTCATTTATTTTCTTTGCATTGAAATTATAAATTTTGACTGGCAATGGATTTGTTGTTGCATTTCCTCCAAAATAAATTCTCACAGTCAATGGTCCGGCACCCATTACAAATCCAGTGCGATAAGCTATTGTTCCTGAACCTGCGCTGTGTGATCCACCAACTAAACCAAATGAAACTCCATTGTCAATCGAAGCGATAATACGCGTTTCACTTGCATTCAAAATTCCTGATTGACCGCTTAAATCAGCACTCAATGTAATATTCATACCGGTAATTGAACTGTTATAATATCCTTGCCAATATGAATTGGATCTACGGTTGATAGTATAACTGCCGTCTGTAAATCCAGTGCATGCTGTACTGCTTGTTCCGTTATCAACATGAAAGATAGAAATATTGCCTGCACTTAATGGTGCCGACACAAAATTAGTTGCCAAAGGACGATATGCTGTTGCTGTGCCAACAGGAAAAACAATATTTCCAGTTGTTCCTAATCCAACAAATCGATTTATTTTTCCAATAATGGCACCGCCTGTTCGAGTTAAAACAGCCGTTGATGTAGTTCCTAAAATTAAACTGTCAGTTGATGGAATAGTAATATTGCCTGAAGTCATAATTAAACCTTCTGAAACAGATCGCGATAAAGGAATTGTTAATCCTGTTGAATTATTCATTATTAAATTACGAACTACAAGAGTTGCTGGCCATTCGCCTCCAACAGTTTGAGCAGCTGTTGCGCCATATTCTACATAGGAACCCGAGTTATGAGAAAAATTTGTAACATTATATGTATAGGAAACCAAATTTGACATCTTTAATTTGCCTCCATAATTTACTACTAAATTTAAAGCATTAATTGCAAGAGCTGCTGATCCAAGAACGGCTGCTCTCAATTCACAAACTCCATTGACAACTAATGAATCAAATTGTGCTCCTGCAGTTGACGTACGAGCGGTTGTATAACCCAAACTTAATGTGGCACCTGCGTTTACAATAATATCTCCTGTTAATGCTGCACCAGAGTCAGGACGAATATCATAACCGCCTGTTGAGGTACTTGCAGTATAAAGTGTTCCTGTATTTACAATAAGTCTTCTTAGTTTTAAACCAGTATTTGTTGTAACAGTTTGTCCAGAATTTAAATTAATTTGCATTATCCAACCAGGAGGATTATTGCCCCACTCACTTGGATTTGTTAAATTTCGTGTATTTCCAACCACATTTATATATCCACCCAAATAGCTATTAATCCAAGTCACAGTACTTGGATTGCTTGATGTATACGTTACAGGCCAAGTATTTATTGCGCTGTTTACACAGCGAAGTCTTCCATATAAATTGAGTGCGTACGTTGAAAGATTTATTCGAGTTCCAGTTGCACTACCCAAATTTAAATCGTAGCAACTTTCATCTTGAGTTAAATTTACTGTATGGCCTGATTGAATAAAAACAGAATCGTTAACTGAAGGGATTTGAGAAGAAGAAGTAATTGACACCCACGTAATTCCACCGTTTGTACTTCTTTGCCATGTTGAAATATTGTTCCAATTTCCAGAAGTAACTATAGTTCTGTATGCCGCAGCACCAGCAGGTTGTGAATATGCAGCAACTATGCAAGTAATGGATAAAATAATGCTAAGTAGAATTTTTTTCATTTGTGTAGGGTTTTAGATTTATGTTAAACAACGAATGTAGAAATTAATTTTAAAAACAAGTATCAAATTATATTATTTTTTTATTAACCTTTTCAGAATAATTAATCCTAAAACTTCACTGCCACTCCTGTTATAATATGTCTTTGTTGTAAAAATCTAGCTGGATTGCTTGGTGATGGAGCACTGTTTCCCAATCGAGGATCTATAAATCGTGGATCAACCCAAGTGTCTGGAACATTATCGCCATTTTGATATGCAACGCCTGTTACTGGATTTACAATAGATGAATTTTGGTTGTCAAAAATATTGGTGATTTGTACATTCCATGAAAGATTGATATGTTTAATTTTCCAGTTTTTTGTAAATGTAAAATCTGCCCAAAACCAATATCCTCCGGTTTTGCTCCAACGATTATCAGGATTTGGATCTTGAATATACATTGGTCTTTTCGTTTGAGGGTCAATTCTATCAAAAATATAAGGAGTGTAACGAACTCCAGATCTTAAAACGGTTTCAAAATAAATGCTAAAATTATTTAACCATTTTTTGCCAAATAAACCGCCTTTTTTATCAAATTTAAATATATGATTAGATTTAAAATCAAAGGGAACATCCCATGGCAAATAATATTCTTTTGTGTCTTCGATGGCTCCGCTAGATAAAAGTTCTTTCAATTTTTCATTTCCACTTGCACTTTGACCTGTGGTTACCATATAAGTGAATGCAAGTTGTCCTTGATAAAAATTGCCAATTCGTTTAATATAACCCAATTCAATTCCTCTTGTTCTGGCATAATCCGAATTGATTCGAATGGTGCGCGTTACTTCTCTGCCTGTAATGTCTTTTATGATGACAGATGCAGAAGTAACAAAATCGTATTTGTCTTTCCAAAATGCTGAAATTGTAAGTGCATCGTTGTTTGTAATTTGAGATCTCAATCCGATTTCGTAACTGATATCAACCTCGGGATTTAAATCTGGATTTCCAACCATCGCAGCAGTTGATCGATCTTGATACAATGGATTTAATCCTGGATAAATAAAAGATGGGTGAGGCAAAATGGTTGCGTGCCCATAATTAAAATACAACATTTTGTTTTCTGCAATTGGAAACGAAGCACTAATTTTTGGAAGTAATCTAAATTTGTATCTCAATCCAGCAATCGATGTTGAATGTGCGATATAATCTTCTCTTACTTCATCGCGAATGGGCGAACGAGAATCATTCACTGCATCATCAATGTATTTTCCTGGTGCCCAATATTCAAATCTTCCGCCAATGTTAGCTACCAATCCTCTGTATTTAATTTGATCTGTAATATAAAATCCACCTCTTTGAGGACTAACTTTCCAAACATCGCTTTGTTGTCCAAGTCTAAAACTTTGCGAGTAAGTTCCATCTGCCAATTTGATTGGAGCGCCAATCCATGGTTTGATGATATCAATCCAAAGCATGTCTTGAAATTTCATTTCAAAACCAAAAGTTAATTTGTTCAATGAATTATTTGAGTAATAATTTCCTTGAGCTTTTGCAACAAATTCCTCTAAATAATGATGATGCCACAAAGCAGCAATTCCATTGTTATTATAAAATCCAGAAGGCGAATTGACAAAAACAACGCTATCGTTTATTGTAGGTAAAAATATTTTTGTTGGATATAAATTAATTGAAGCAGCATCAAATTCGTAATCGACATTTTCAGGCCTCCATTCACGACCATTTGCATCGGCACGCAATTGAACAAAAAATCTAGAAAATGTTGCATCAAAACTGAATCGTTTATTTATAGATTGTTTGTAATTTATCATCTGCATATACGCATCGTGAGTAAATGTATTTGCATTGTCCATTTGATGTGAAAAAATATATTGATATCCTGGAACAAACGGAACATCATTGCCAAAAATGCGCAACATATTTATATCTTGATTAATAGTAATTGAACGTAAAAATGTGAATGTGATTTTTTTATTTTTTGCTAAATCGTAATTGATTTTTGCAAATGCACTCCATCTATTATCTTGAAAAGGCGACCAAAATTTTTCTCCTGAATATTCAGTTGGATACAGCGAAGAGACAATTTGTTTTGCTGGATTTTTATAAAACTCATCACTAAATGAACCGCGCAAGGCAATAGAAAATTTGAATTTATTTTGCAATGCTTTTTTCAAAAATGGTCCACTTACATTGATTTCTGCATATTGATTGTTCCATGTTTCTCGCCACGATTTATTAAATCCAAAATTATCGCGTTTGTAATTTACATTGAACTCTAATTTATCTCCACCTCTTTTTGTTTTTGTGCTTATAACTCCAGCAGTTGCATCACCAATTTCAGCGCCAATTCCGCCTGTTGTAACTTCAATTTCGCTGATGGCATTTGATCCTAAATCCAATCCAAACCCTGTTCCTGCCATTGGATCTGTTACTGAAACACCGTCAATATAAGTTCCGGTTTCATACGTTCTGCTTCCGCGAATATTAACACCAGCAGGCGATTGAATAACTCCAGGTTGTGTGCTTACTATTTGTTGCAATTGCCTTGATGGCGCAAGTTCTATGTTGTCTTGTCCAATTGTATTTACAGATTGAGCTCGGTCAATATCTATCAATGGTTTTTTGCCTTTAATCACAACTTCGTCCATTGTAGTTGAGCTAGCAGACATTTCAATTAATTCGGTTTTTGTGTTTTCGTCTGCTTTTATTTTTATTCCGGTAATCAAAATTTTTCGATAACCGAGATAACTAATTTCCAAACTGTAATCGCCTGGTTTAATATTTTTTAATATGAATTTTCCTTCCTCATCGCTTACAACACCAAGCGATGTTCCTTTGAGTAAAATGGTAACTCCAATCAATGGCGAATTGTTTTTTCCATCAACTACATTGCCGCTTAAGCTTCCTTTTTGAGCAAATAAATTTAAGCAAATAAAAATTAGTAGCGGTGTAAGAAATATTTTTTTCACTTGTAAATAATTAGGCGCAAAATAATTTTTTGATCCGTTATTACTTCAAATTAAATACTATCAATTTATTAACTTTAAATTTTTAAACGAAGAATTATTTTTTTTTATGGCATACTTTTAGCAAAATTGCAATTGTATTTTTTTTAGAATCCCACAATGAAAAAATTAAGTAAAATATTTTTAGTGCTTTGTTTTTTGCCATTCACATTGCAAGCAGATAGTTTTGATGATGTAGTAAATGCCATGAAAACTTCGAATGCCGAAAACGTTTCAAAGTATTTAAATAACAACGTAGAACTTACATTGCTTGAAAACGAAAATCTGTGCAGTAAAGTTCAAGCCGAACAAATGCTAAAAAAATTTTTTGAGAAGCACCAAGCAAAAAATCTTATTATTCAACATCGAGGTGCTTCAGCACAAGGAGCCAAATATGCAATTGCAAATTACGAATCAAATGCAGGCGCAAAATTTAGGGTCTATATTTTCATGAAAGATACCGGTCATGGAATGCTAATTCATGAACTCAGGGTGGAAAAGGAATAGATTTTTTGTTTAGGGTTTAAAGTTTCATGTTCAAGGTTTCTATGCGATATTAATTAATGATTTAAAAAATTAAAGTTTATGTCTAAAGTTGAGAGGTTTGAAGACTTGGAGATTTGGCAAAACGCAAGATTGCTTTGTCAAAAAATTGAAGAGCTTTATTCTAAAGTTTCGTTTGCCAAAGATTTTGAACTTAAAAATCAAATTAATGCTTCATCGGGTTCAATAATGGATAATATTGCCGAAGGATTTGAAAGAGACGGAAGAAATGAACTTATTAATTTTCTTAGCTTTTCAAAGGCTTCT
The DNA here is from genome assembly GCA_945861965.1 of Chitinophaga pinensis. Classification (GTDB taxonomy): domain Bacteria; phylum Bacteroidota; class Bacteroidia; order UKL13-3; family UKL13-3; genus CAMAWM01. The sequence continues at coordinate 16,127 of CAMAWM010000017.1, forward strand.
GCAGGAGAAACCAAATCGCAACCTTATCGTGCATTTGACCGAAAATATATTATTGAAAAAGAATTTAATGAATGTTATAATTTAGCTGATGAAACAGCTAAAAAAATCTCAAACTTTATCAAGTATTTAAATCAATCAGAATTTAAAGGCAGCAAGTTTAAGAACAGAGTCAACTAACTTTAAAATTATATTTAAGGCGAAGCAAACCTTAAACTTTAAACTAACTAAGTGAAAACACTACTTCAAAACCCCGACATAATTTTCCTTATTGAACTTTCTTTAAGAGAAGATATTGGAAGTGGAGATCATACTTCGCTTGCTTGTGTTGATGAAAATAAATCAGGAGAAGCATTTTGTTTGGCAAAAGAAAATTGTGTGATTGCCGGTTTAGATTTGGCCGAATTTATTTTTAAAAAAATTGATATCGAATTGAATTTTATTAGCCATTGTAAAGATGGAGATGAACTAAAAAATGGCGAAAAAATATTTTCAGTTTCAGGCAATTCAATTTCTATTTTAACAGCTGAAAGAACGGTATTAAATTTTTTGCAACGATTAAGTGGGATTGCAACTCAAAGCCGAGAAATTAGCAATATGTTAAATGAATTTAATACAAAAGTTCTTGACACCAGAAAAACAATTCCAGGAATGCGATTGCTTGAAAAACACGCAGTAAAAGTTGGTGGTAGTTGTAATCACCGAGTGGGCTTGTTTGATATGATTATGATTAAAGACAATCACATTGATTTTGCAGGTGGAATTAAAGAGGCAATTGAAAAAACGCATCGTTATTTAAAAGCAAATAATCTCTCGTTGAAAATTGAAATTGAAACACGAAATTTAAACGAGGTAAATGAAGTAATACAAGTTGGAGGCGTTGACAGAATTATGTTGGATAATTTTTCTCCAACAGTAATAAAACAAGCGGTGGAATTGATAAATGGAAAATTTGAAACCGAAGCAAGTGGTGGAATCACAAAACAAAATATTCGCGAATTTGCAGCTACTGGTGTAGATTATATTTCAGTCGGTGCACTTACACATTCTGCAAAAGGAATTGATTTGAGTTTGAAAGTTAGTTAATTTCAGGTTTAAGGTTTCGTGTTTAAAGTTGGCTACGCCTAATATCCTCTCGAAATAAAAATAGTCTGTTATCCGAGCGCAATTTTGAGCATGACATTCAAGGTAGTTTATCCATCGGAATCGAACCTTAAACCTGAAACAATTCTTCCACTAATCAAAAAATTACACAAAATTTCTTGCATTGATAAAAATATTTGCTAAAATGCACATTGAAAAACATTAAAAAAACAACAATATGAAAAAATCATTTTCAAAATTTTATATGGCAGGTGTAGCAGTTTCTATGCTTGCTATTGCTTCTTGCTCGAAAGAGGAAGCCAAACCACCAGTTGTAGTTCCTGGTGTTACTATTCCACAATTAAGCAGAGCGCTCGTAATTGACATTACTGGTACTTGGTGCCCACCATGCGGTGCTTATGGAATTCCTGGTTTTGAAGCAGCAATTGCACTTCGTAAAGAAACGATCTTGCCATTTGCAATTCATAGCAATGACCCACTTTCTAATGGATCGATGGATGCAATAGGCGAACTTCCAAGATTTAAAACGGGTTATGTGCCACGCATAGTTGCCGGAAACGGATTAATTTTTGATGCGGGTGTTTATTCAGATATCAATGCAACAGCAAATAAAATTGCAATGGCCGTAGATACATTCATTTCAAACAATCCTGTTGTAGCTGGTGTTGCAATATCTAATTTTAAAGTTTCGCCTGCAGATAATAACATGACAGTTGATATTGATGCGAAATTTTTTACAGCAAAAACGGGTGAGTATTTTATTTCAGTTTACTTCTTCGAAAATAATGTTGTATCGAGTCAAAAAATAACTGGTTCTGCAGACAATGCAACTCAAAAACACAATTATGTTATAAGAGGAGCAGCAAACGGAACTTGGGGTGAAGCATTGACTTGCAACAGCGATGTAAATACTAGATTCACCAAATCATTTACCTATTTATTGAATCCATCGTGGAATAATGCTAATTTAGGTGTTATGGCATTGATATGGAAAAAGAATGGAAGTGATTATACCTATGTAAATGGTAATTTGAAATTGCAACAATAATTGTATAAAATTTAAAACAATAAAAAGTCGTTTTGAGCAATCAAAACGACTTTTTTTGTGAAATAAAATAAATCAATCTATTTCAATCAATTAAAAATAGTATGAAATTTTTATTGCAAGTTGAATTTTAATTACTAATATGCACTTTGAAAAACAAATAAACCAACAACAAAAATGAAAAAAATCTTATTAAATCTTTCTATGGTATTCATAGTATTTTCTATGCTTACTTTAATTTCATGTTCAAAAGAGGAAACATCAAATCCAAAACCTGTTGAAACTTATTTAGCATCTACAGCTCAAATGAATAAAGTTGCCGTGCTAGAAGATTTTACTGGAGTTCGTTGTGGATATTGCCCTGATGGACATTTAAGAGCAAAAGCAATTGCTGACTTAAATCCCGGTAAGTTTTTAATTATTGCAAATCATTCAGGTGGTTATGCAAATCCATCAGCTGGTTGGATGAATTTTGTAACTACAGAAGGAACATCAATCAATGCTGATGCTAAAATCCCAGGATATCCTGCAGGAACAATTAGCCGTATGGCAAATACTGCAATTGGAACAGCTCAAATGACAGGTGGAGGTCCAAATGTAATGGGAAGAGGCGAATGGACAAAAGGTGCAACTGCTGTTATGGCAATGCCATCTTCTGTAAATATTGGTGCTAAAGCAGTATTTAATTCAGCTACAAAAATGTTAACTGTTAGTGGTGATTTATATTTTACAAGCGAAGAAACAGTTACAAATAACATTAACATTATGTTGTTGCAAGATCATATTTTCTCAAAACAATCTGGTGGAACTCCTGATCCAAATAATTATGAACAAAATAATGTATTGAGACAATCATTAACTGGAACATGGGGTGAAGCAATTACTTCAGCAACTACTGCTGGTGCAAAAGTAAAGTTAACAAATCATGAAGTATTGGTTCCAGATTTTTATAATGGAACTGATCTTGCAACAGGTGGTGGAATGGCAAAAATTGCTGATATGAAAGTAATTTTATTTGTTACTAGAGGTAAATATGAAATTTTGAATGCAATTCAAATTCCAATTTCAGTACAATAATTTTAATAGATTTTATATATTGAAAAAGGCTGTAATTTGCAGCCTTTTTTTTATCTAATTCTGTCAGCACTTTTTAATATTTCTTCATCTCGTTTAATAAGCATTAATGTTCGCCAATTTAAATAAACAATAAATAGCAACATCATTACTCCAAAAGTAGAGTAGGGCAGCATTTTTCCAAAACTAAAACTGGGAATATCCATCACCGCTTTTGAAAACAAAGCAGAGATTAACATCAACATAAATAAAAAATTAATTTTTACTAATTTCTTTTGTTTCTGTCTGTCTTTAAACGAAAAAATTATAAATAATGTAAATGCAATTACTGAACCTGCAATCGCAATTAATCCATATTGTATTTGGCTGTTGGCTACATTATTTACTAAAGTGTTAAAATAAAAAACATTGAGATTGTAAGTGTCAATTGTTCCATTTTCGTTTATGTTTTGAATCGAAATTAAACTTCCGTTGCACATCATTGCAATTAAAATAATAATGGCAATGAGGTAAATTGTTTGAATGCGTTGTATCATTTTATTATTTTTTTGTAGCAATATTAATTAAACGAACGGCAATTGAAAAGACATAAAAAAATTTAGATTTGCCGAAAACAATTCGATAATGATTTTAATTTCACTCATCATTTTAGCATACTTACTTGGTTCTATTCCATCGGCAGTTTGGTATGGAAAAATATTTCATAATATCGATGTTCGCGAACACGGAAGTAAAAGTGCTGGTGCAACCAATACGCTTAGAATTCTTGGCAACAAAGCAGGATTTATTGTTTTGTTTTTTGATTTTCTGAAAGGATTTATTGCAACAGATCTTGTTTATTTTTATAATGAAATTCAACACAACACAAGTGAATTTTACCAATTTCAAATGATCTTCGGAATATTGGCAGTTGTTGGACATATTTATCCTGTGTTTGCAAATTTCAAAGGCGGAAAAGGAGTTGCTACTTTACTAGGATTAATTGTTGCATTGGATTATCGAATTGCACTAATTTGTTTGATAGTTTTTATTTTAGTTGTTTGGATTTCAAAATACATTTCATTAGGAAGCATAAGCGGTGGAATGATAAGTCCATTTGTTGCTGGATATTTATACAACTGGAATGAACCAGTAATCATTGGTTTTTGTATTTTTTTTGCAATCATGCTTGTTTATACTCATCGATCAAACATTAAAAGATTGATGAATGGAAACGAAAATAAATTTTCATTTAAGAAGAAAGAAAAAAGTTTATAGTATCATTCAAATAAAAAATTCTCTGTAAAAAATGCTTAAAGAAATTACCAAAAAGGAACCCGAAGTTGATATTTTAGAATTGACTGATGAAGGGGTAAAAGTAATTTTATACAACGATGATGTAAATACATTTGATTGGGTAATAAATTGCCTGATTGAAATTTGCGAACACGAATATTTACAAGCCGAGCAATGTGCCATGCTGGTACATTTTAAAGGCAAAGCAGTTGTTAAAACAGGCGATGAAGAAAAAATGAAAAGCATTTGTCAAGCATTGTGCGATAGGCAACTTTCAGCAGTAGTAGATTAAAAAAATAGTGGAAATATGTTAACAAAATTAGTAGCAAATGCAGATGAAGCAATTCGTGATATTTCGGATGGCGCAGTAATAATGCTTGGCGGCTTTGGTTTGTGTGGAATTCCCGAAAATTGCATTGCAGCTTTAGTCCGAAAAGGAGTAAAAGATTTAACCTGCATCAGCAACAATGCTGGAGTGGATGATTTTGGAATCGGAATCATGCTGAAAACGCGGCAAGTAAAAAAAATGATTTCATCTTATGTTGGAGAAAATGCAGAATTTGAAAGACAATTGTTAAGCGGTGAATTGGAAGTTGAATTAATTCCGCAAGGAACATTAGCTACTCGTTGTTTGGCAACTGGCTACGGAATGCCAGCAATTTTTACTCCTGCAGGTGTTGGAACTGAAGTAGCAGAAGGAAAAGAAATCCGTGAATTTAATGGCAAACCCTATTTATTAGAGCACGCATTCGATTCGGATTTTTCCATAGTAAAAGCATGGAAAGGCGACACGCATGGAAATTTAATTTTTCGTGCAACATCCCGAAATTTTAATCCATTGATGGCAATGGCAGGAAAAATTACAATAGCCGAAGTTGAGATATTGGTTGAAGCAGGAGAACTAGATCCAGATCAAATTCACACGCCCGGAATATTTGTAAACCGAATATTTGAAGGTAGGAATTATGAGAAAAGAATTGAACAAGTAACAACAAGTTTAAAAGCTTAAATGCGAAATTCTAAGTAAAAAATTAAAATGTAATTGCTGATAATTGAAAGTTAAAAACTATGTTAGATAAATTTGGAATTGCAAAACGCATCGCACAAGAATTAAAAGATGGATATTATGTAAATCTTGGAATTGGAATTCCGACTTTGGTTGCCAATTATGTTCCAAAAGAAATTGAAGTAATTCTTCAAAGCGAGAATGGACTGCTGGGCATTGGTCCTTTCCCTTTTGCCGATGATGTAGATGCAGATTTAATTAATGCTGGCAAACAAACGGTAACTACTACAAAAGGTTCAAGCTTTTTTGATTCGGCTTTAAGTTTTGGAATGATACGAAGCGGCAGAGTTGATTTAACCGTTTTAGGCGCAATGGAAGTTGCAGACAATGGAGATATTGCCAACTGGAAAATTCCAGGAAAAATGGTGAAAGGCATGGGCGGAGCAATGGATTTAGTAGCAGCTGCAAAAAATATAATTGTCGCCATGCAGCATGTAGATAAAAAAGGAAATTCTAAACTTTTGAAAAAATGCAGTTTGCCAATTACTGGTTTAGGATGTGTAAAAAAAGTAGTAACAGAATTAGGTGTTTTTGATATTACAGCCGAAGGGTTTAAATTATTAGAGAGAGCACCTGGAATTTCGGTAGATTACATTAAAGAAAAAACGGAAGGGCGTTTACTCATTGTTGGCGAAATTCCTGAGATGGAGTTGAATTAAAATCATTTTTACTTACAAATAGCAATTTTTATTTTCGCATAGCAGTTTTTTGATTTTTCAAGTTTTTAAAAATGTAATAATAAAATGACCAAAGTATCAGTAATAGGAGCAGGAGCAGTAGGTGCAACCACTGCAGATGTAATAGCGTATCGCGAATTGGCAGACGAAGTTGTGCTGTTAGATGTTAGAGAGGGTTTTGCTGAAGGAAAAGCTTTGGATATTTACCAAACCACTTCGTTGCTGGGGATGAAAACCCGCATTACTGGAACGACAAACGATTATTCGAAAACGGCAAATTCCGATGTGGTTGTAATTACTTCTGGAATACCTCGCAAACCCGGAATGACTCGCGAAGAATTAATAGGAACAAATGCAAACATTGTTAAATCCGTTTCCGAAAATGTACTAAAACATTCGCCCAATGCAATTATTGTAATTGTATCAAATCCGATGGATACGATGACATATCTTGCTTTGAAAGCAACAGGATTGCCAAAAAACAGAATTATAGGAATGGGCGGAATATTAGATAGCGCCCGTTTTAAAGGGTATTTAGGTTTGGAATTAAATGCACCCACTTCAGATATTCAAGCTACTGTAATTGGTGGACATGGCGATACAACCATGATTCCATTAACCCGACTTGCAACATTAAATGGGGTTTCGGTTTCATCAATTTTATCAGCAGAAAAATTAAAAGGAATTTCGGATGCCACTATGGTTGGTGGAGCAACTTTAACCAAACTGTTGGGAACTTCAGCTTGGTACGCTCCAGGCGCAGCAGCAGCATTATTGGTGGAAAATATTGTTAGAGATCAAAAATGCATAACGCCTTGTTGCGTTTCGCTTGATGGAGAATATGGACAAAATGATATTTGTATGGGAGTTCCAGTTTCTGTCGGAAAAAACGGTTGGGAAACTATTATCGATTACAAACTGACTGCCGAAGAACAAGAAGCATTTAACAAAAGTGCAGACGCGGTTCGTACAATGAATAATGTGTTGAAAGAAATTGGTGCTTTGTAAATAAAGGCGAATTAAAATTCTCTTTTCTAAAACTCGCTTGCGTTCATAAAATCAAGCAATTCTTTATTGCCCGATTGGCGAATTTGAGTTTTATCTCCTTCCCACCATTTATTGCCTTGGTGAATAAAAATGATATTATCTCCAACTTCAAAAAGACTTTTCATATCGTGAGTATTGATGATGGTAGTGATTCCATATTCTTCTGTAATTTCTTTAATCAGATGGTCGATAACGCGTGATGTTAATGGATCAAGTCCCGAATTTGGTTCGTCACAAAAAAGGTATTTCGGATTGAGAGCAATTGCTCTTGCAATTCCTACCCGTTTTTTCTGACCTCCCGAAATTTGAGAAGGCATTAGTTTATTTATTTTTACAAGGTGAGCTCTATTCAAACAAAAATTTACTCGTTCAATAATTTCTGTCTCATTTAGGTTGGTAAACGTTCTTAACGGAAATGCAATATTGTCTTCAACGCTTAATGAATCAAACAAAGCAGTTCCCTGAAAAAGCATTCCAATTTCTTGTCGTAAGGATTTTTTCCCTTCGTAATCCATACTTACAAAATCTCGTTGATCAAAACTAATGCTTCCCGAGTCGGGAGTCAGTAAACCAACCATGCATTTCATCAGCACTGATTTTCCGCAACCGCTGGCTCCAATTACAAAATTGCATTTGCCTTTGTAAAATGTAGCGGATATGTTGTTAAGCACATTCCTGTCTTCAAACTTTTTATTAATGGCAAGTAATTTTATCATCTATTAAAACAACATTAATTGTGAAAGTATGTAATCGAAAAATATAATTCCCATGCAACTGTAAACAACTGCTTTGGTCGAGCTAATTCCAACTTCAAGTGCGCCTCCTTTTGTGCGATATCCTTGATAGGCCGAAATAGTAGTTATTAGAAATGCAAAGAAGAATGCCTTGGTTATACAAAAAAACACATTGAAGCCGTTAAAGTCTTCACGCAAACCTTTTACAAAAAGATCAATGCTAATAATTTCAGATGCCCAACCAGAAATGGCGCCACCTAATAAACTTAAACACATGGCATAAATTACCAAAAGCGGTATGGCAAAAAGTCCAGAAATTATTTTGGCCAATGAAGTATATTGGGATGAATTTACTCCCATTATTTCCAATGCATCTATTTGCTCAGTTACTTGCATGGTTCCAATTTCGGAAGCTATGTTTGACCCAATTTTTCCTGCTAACACTAAAGCAGTGATAGTGGGTGCAAATTCTAAAATATTGCTATCGCGAACTATTCTGCCAATTAAATATTCGGGCACTAAGCCAGATACTAATTGATAACCAATATTTATTGTAGAAACAGCGCCTACAAAAGTTGAAATCAGAGAAATGATATTGAAAGAGCCAACACCAATGTTATTGGATTCAAATACAATTTGTTTCCATAATATTTTCCACTTCTCGGGTTTTGTGAAAACTCGGTTTAAGAATAATATGTAAGTGCCTAAGTGTTGAAAAAAGCGCATTTTTGGTTTATAAATTCAGCGTGTAAATATAAAGACTTAAAATAATTTTGCATCTTCAAGTTTTCGTTAATTGTAAACAAGAAAAAAATCGCAGTAATAAATTCAAAGCTTGAATAACATAAAATGAATAAAACAATTCTTATAACAGGTATCAGCAAAGGAATTGGAAGAGCCATTGCCGAAATATTTGCCGCCAATGGTTTTAATATTGCCGGTTGCGCCAGAGATAAAACGACTTTGGATAATTTTAAAACAGAGCTTTGGAATAAATTTCCGGGACAAAAATTTCTATTTAGCACTTGTGATGTAACTGACAAAGCAGATTTGAATGACTTTGCAATTGATGTATTAAGCGAATTTGATAAAATTGATGTTTTAGTTAACAATGCCGGAAAATTTTTACCCGGGCAAATTACAAATGAAGAAGACGGAACGTTTGAAAAAATGATGGCTTTAAATGTTAGCAGCGCCTATCATCTGTCGAGAAAAATTGTTCCGCAAATGATAAAAAATAAAAGTGGGCATGTATTTAATCTTGCCTCAATAGCAAGCATAACAGCATATAACAATGGTGGTTCTTACTGCATAAGTAAATTTGCCATGCACGGATTTAGCAAAGTATTGCGCGAAGAAATGAAACCTCACAATGTAAAAGTAACTTCAATTTTGCCTGGCGCTACTTTTACATCAAGTTGGGAAGGAACTGAATTGCCGCCAAGTCGTTTTATGAAGCCCGAAGATGTAGCTAACATAGTTTGGTCTGCTTATAATTTATCAGAAAATTGCGATGTGGAAGAAATAGTTTTGAGACCACAATTGGGCGATATATAAATTTATTGGGTTAGAAAATTAATTACTTTTGAGCAGCAATTTACAATGATTTTGAATTACTGAATGAAGCATTTTATAAATAATTTTACAGCATACCATCGCAGAAAAACAAGCACTGTTAAAGTTGGAGATTTGTGTATTGGAAGTGATTTCCCTATCGTTCCTCAGAGCATGACCACTACAGATACAATGGATACAAAAGCATCTGTTGAGCAAATTAAAAGAATGGTTGATGCCGGTTGTGAGTTGGTAAGATTAACGGCACCAAGTATAAACGAAGCGCAAAATCTTGCAGAAATAAAAAAGAAATTAAATGAAATTGGAATTCGAGTTCCAATAGTTGCCGATATACATTTTACGCCAAATGCTGCCGAACTTGCTGCTAGAATAGTAGAAAAAGTTCGTATCAATCCTGGCAATTATGCAGACAAAAAAAAGTTTGATATCATCGAATATTCGGATGCAGATTATCAAGAAGAATTGGAACGTATTAGAAAAAAATTTACACCACTTGTTGCCATTTGCAAAGAGTATGGAACTGCCATGCGAATTGGAACAAATCATGGATCGCTAAGCGATAGAATAATGAGCCGATATGGCGATACGCCATTGGGAATGGTTGAAAGCGCAATGGAATTTTTACGCATTTGTGAAGATGAAAAATATTACAACATTGTGTTTTCAATGAAAAGCAGCAACACACAAGTTATGGTTCAGGCATATCGCTTGTTGGTAAAAACAATGAACGAAAACAATATGCAATATCCATTGCATTTAGGAGTAACTGAAGCGGGCGAAGGAAACGATGGCAGAATAAAATCTGCGCTTGGAATTGGTGCATTGTTAGAAGATGGAATTGGCGATACGGTTAGAGTTTCGCTTACTGAAGAACCAGAATTTGAATTGCCAGTTGCAAAAAAATTAATTTCGCGATACGAGCCGTACATTCATAATTCAATCACTCTTTCTCAAGTTCAAAATTTTGATTCGTATTGGTCGCCTTACGAATATAAACGAAGAGTAACTTTTGAAGTTTCAAATTTTGCGGGACACAATGTTCCAAGAGTAATTGCAGACTTTAGTAATCTCAAAAATATTTTGCCCGAAGATTTAAAATCAATCGGACATATTTACGATGCTAAACTTGACAAATGGCACATGAGTGATCAAGGCGCAGATTATGTTTTTATTGATGAAAACAAGATTGACTTTATGTTGCCCAATGGCTTAAAAGCTATTTATAAATCCAAAGTTTGGAATTTGATTGCGGATAAATCAAATGCATTTCCATTGTTTGCAAGTTCAGATTTTGTTGATGAAATGCAATGGGTTTCAAATTCAAAAACACTAAATTTCTTAAATGTATTTACACATGAATTAAATGATACAATTTTTAATAAAATCAAATCAAGCACAAATTTAATTCTGATTTTAGAAAGTAATTGCACACATCCTTTGCCTGATTTACGAAATGCATTTCTGAAATTAAATGAAATTGGAATTAAAAATCCAGTTGTAATTAAATGGAACATTCAATCAGAAATAAATTCCGAAACGGATTTAATGCTTCATGCTTCAACAGATATTGGATCTTTATTTATTGATGGATTTGGAGATGGAATTTTGATTGCAAAAAATAAAATAAACACATTGGATAAAGACAACCAATTGGCGTTTAATATTCTTCAAGCAGCACGAACTCGTATTTCAAAAACTGAATACATTAGTTGCCCAAGTTGCGGACGAACATTGTTTGATTTGCAAGAAACAACTGCCATGATTCGCAAACGAACAGAGCATTTAAAAGGAATAAAAATTGCGATCATGGGTTGTATTGTAAACGGCCCTGGAGAAATGGCAGATGCCGATTATGGATATGTTGGATCAGGACCAGGAAAAATTACATTGTATAAAGGAAAAGAAGTTGTTAAACGAAGTGTTTCCAGTGCAGATGCAGTTAATGAATTAATTGAATTGATAAGAGAAAACGGAGATTGGGTGGAAGATAAAGTAAACGAAATTCAATTTACAGATGAACTAAAATAAAAAATCATACTTTGTCTACTTGTACCTTCAGGCATTATCTATATTTTCGACAAAAATTTAATCACATTATTTATGATCAAAGAATATATTGAACAAAACAAACAAAGATTTTTAGACGAACTTTTTGAACTGCTTCGAATTCCTAGCATTAGTGCAGACAGCGCAAATGCTGCTGACATGAAAAATGCAGCCGAGTTTGTCAAAAACAAATTGATAAGTGCTGGTGCCGATAAAGTAGAAATATGTCAAACGGCAGGACATCCAATCGTTTATGGAGAGAAAATTATTGACTCGAATTTGCCAACAGTTTTGGTTTATGGGCATTACGATGTGCAGCCAGTTGTTCCATTAGAACTTTGGGATACGCCACCTTTTGAACCAAACATTCGCAAAACAAAAGTGCATCCTGATGGTGCTATTTTTGCTCGAGGAAGTTGCGATGATAAAGGACAAGTTTATATGCATATCAAAGCATTTGAATTGATGATGAATACCAATTCGCTTCCTTGCAATATTAAGTTTATGATTGAAGGCGAAGAAGAAGTTGGAAGTTCAAATCTTGGAAAATTTTGTATTGAAAATAAAGAACGATTGAAAGCAGATGTTGTTTTGATTTCTGATACATCAATGATTGCAAACAACACACCATCTATTGATTGTGGCTTGCGTGGATTAAGTTATGTTGAAGTAGAAGTTACAGGACCAAATCGTGATTTGCACAGCGGTGTTTATGGAGGTGCCGTTGCTAATCCAATTAATATTTTGGCAAAAATGATTGCTCAAATGCACGATGAAAACAACCACATTGCCATTCCAGGATTTTATGATGATGTACTTAATTTGAGTGATGCAGAAAGAACAGAATTGAACAAAGCCCCTTTTGATTTGGATGAATATAAAAAAGATTTAAATGTAGCAGAAGTTTGGGGCGAAAATGGATTTACAGTAATGGAAAGAACCGGAATTCGTCCAACATTAGATTGCAATGGAATTTGGGGTGGATACACTGGTGAAGGATCAAAAACCGTGTTGCCATCAAAGGCATTTGCAAAAATTTCGATGCGACTTGTTCCTAATCAAACAACCGAAAAAACAACCGAATTGTTTTCAAACTATTTCAAATCAATTGCACCCGCTTCGGTAAAAGTAGAAGTTCGACCTCATCATGGTGGCGAACCTGTACTTACACCCATTGATTCGCCTGCATACCTTGCAGCCGAAAAAGCAATTGAAACAACATACGGAAAAAAACCAATACCTACTCGTGGCGGTGGAAGTATTCCGATTGTTGCATTGTTCGAAAAAGAATTGGGATTAAAATCTGTGCTTATGGGTTTTGGATTAGACAGCGATGCATTGCATTCGCCTAACGAACATTACGGAATATTTAATTATTTAAAAGGAATTGAAACCATTCCGTATTTTCATAAATATTTTACTGAGATGAGTAAATGATACTTGGAATAATACCCGCACGATATGCCAGTTCTCGGTTTCCGGGAAAACCACTCATTGATATACTTGATAAAAGTATGATTCAACGCGTGTATGAACAAACTATAAAAGCGAAGTGTTTTTCGAAAGTTGTAATTGCAACTGATGACGAAAGGATATTTGATCATGTAAAAAATTTTGGTGGGCAAGTTGTAATGACATCAACAAAACATATGAGTGGAACAGATAGATGCTTTGAAGCATTAAAAAAAACGGAAGGCGATTTCAGTTATATAATAAATATTCAGGGAGACGAACCTTTTATAAATCCTGAACAAATTGACGAACTTGCTTCTGTTTGCAATGGAGAAACAGAATTGGCAACTCAAATGATTGCGGTTGATAATTACGAAATGTTGTTTGATAAAGGCGAAGTGAAAATTGCGTTGAACAATAAAATGGAAGCATTGTATTTTTCAAGAAGTGTAATTCCGTTTTTAAAAAATGTAGATGAAAAAGAATGGCATCTGCATCATTCATATTTTAGGCATGTTGGAATGTATGCGTATCGAACAGACATTTTAGAAAAAATTTGTACCCTTCAAGCATCGGCATTAGAAAAATCTGAATCTTTAGAACAGTTGAGATGGTTAGAAAACGGATTTAAAATAAAATGTGTTGAAACAAAATACGAATCCCATTGTATAGATTTACCACAGGATATAGAAAAAATTTTTAAACGAATGGGTTTGAAATAATTGAAATGTCAAATCATTATTATTGATTTGCTTTTCTTTGCAAATAATTATATGACAAAAGAAATTGTAGTAAGCGGAATAAGACCAACTGGCAATTTGCATTTGGGCAATTACATGGGAGCCGTTCAGAATTTTGTAAAAATGCAAAATGAATACAACTGCTTTTTTTTCATTGCCGATTACCATTCCTTAACTACACATCCAAATCCAAAAGAATTACAACAAAATAGCAGAACTGTTTTGGCCGAATATTTAGCTTGTGGATTAAATCCAGATGAATGTACATTGTACATTCAAAGCGACTTGCCCGAGATTTCTGAATTGTATTTGTTGTTGAATATGCACGCGTATTTAGGCGAGTTGGAACGTGAGGCGACATTTAAAGATAAAGCCAGAACACAACCCAATAATATCAATGCAGGATTGCTTACTTATCCTGTTTTGATGACTGCAGATATTATCATTCATAAAGCCACAAAAGTTCCGGTTGGAAAAGACCAACAACAACATCTCGAAATGGCTCGAACTTTCTGCAATCGATTCAATAGAATTTACGAAGTGGATATTTTTCCTGAACCGCAAGCATTCAATTATGGAACCGAGTTGGTAAAAATTCCGGGTTTGCATGGTGCTGGAAAAATGAGCAAAAGCGAAGGCGATGCAACAGTTATTAATCTCTCCGATTCAGCCGATGTTATACGAAAGAAAATATCGCGTGCTGTTACCGATACAGGTCCAACAGTTGATAATTCTACACCAACTCAAGCAGTACAAAATCTTTTTGATTTGATGAAACATGTTTCAATTGAATCAACACTAAAAACTTTTACCGATACGTATGCAAATTGTACCATTCGTTACGGTGATTTGAAAAAACAATTAGCAGAAGACATGGTTCTTTTTCTTTCTCCAATTCGCGAAAAAATTGAAGGAATTAAAAACAACGAAGACTACTTATCAAAAGTGATAAAAATAGGTGCCGAGAAAGCAAGAGAAAGTGCAAGTGCTACTTTGAAAGAAGTAAGAAAAGCAATTGGATTTATCAGGTAAAAATATTTTTCAATTTAAAATTCGATTTCGTCTATCAAAGTTCTAAATTCATTAGCGGTTTTTAAATCGTTTTTTAATTTAGCTAATTCGAAACCACGAGTTAAATATTTTAGTGCTTTTTCTGTTTCTGCTTTTTGTTCAAAAATAATCCCTAATTGGTAGTATGAAGCGATATGATTTTCATCAAGAGAAATTGATTTTTCAAATTGATTTATTGCATCGTCAATTCGGCCAATAGCTTGATATTCCAAGGCAATAGCGTATTCGAAAAATAAATCATTTGGATTTTCTTTTTGCATTTCCAACAATTTTTCTAACCTATTATTTTGCATTAGGCGATCAGTGTTTTTTAGATAATTTTGTGCGCTAAATTAATTCTTTATGAAGATCTTGGTTTGTATCAGCAATGTGCCTGACACCACTACAAAAATAACTTTTACAGATAACAATACGAAGTTTAACAAAACCGGAGTTCAGTTTATTATCAATCCATACGATGAATTGGCACTAACACGAGCATTGGAAATTACCGAAAAATTGGGCGGCACTGTTACAACTGTTACAGTTGGTTTGATAGATGCAGAGCCAAGTATTCGCAAAGCTTTGGCAATTGGCGCAAACGATTCCGTTCGAATAAATGCAGATCCAATAGATGCTTTTTTTGTGGCCGAACAAATTGCGGAATTCGCAAAGTCTGAAAATTTTGATTTGATACTAACAGGCAGAGAAGGTATTGATTATAATAGTGGCCAAGTTTGTGGTTTGTTGGGTGAGTTTTTAAATATTACTTCCGTTAATATTATTTCAAAAATTGAAATGGAGGAAGGCATTGCAACAATGGAACGAGACATAGATGGAGGCAAAGAAAAATTATCGTGTAAATTTCCATTTGTAGCTAGTGCACAAAAAGAATTAGCTGAACCTCGCATACCAAATATGCGTGGAATTATGGCTGCACGAACAAAACCTTTGAAAGTAATCGAGGCGTCAAACAGTTTAAATACCTCTGAAACAATTGGCTTTGAATTGCCAGCAGCAAAAGGAGGAGTAAAATTAATCTCAGTTGAAGAAACTGCTAAATTGATTGACTTGTTGCACAACGAAGCGAAAATAATTTAGATGATTAGTTGAATAGGTTGTTTTTTTTAAACAACAATCCAAACTAATCAAATCAAAAACCAAATTAATAAAGAAAATCAACGATGAATAGTATAGTATTTGCAGAACAAACAGAAAATGGGTTTAAAAAATCAACCTACGAAGCCATTGCTTATGCAAGTGAAATTACAAAAACGGATAATGGATTTACAATCGCAGTTGTAATTGGAAAGTTTGATGATGCTAAGATTTCAGAGCTTGCAAAATATGGAGCAGATAAAGTTATTTGTCTTAAAAACGAAAAGCTGAATGCATTTGATATTGGAGTTTATACAAAATTATTATCGGATGTAGCAGTAAGCGAAAATGCAAGTTTAATTGTTGTTTCAAATACCTATTCAGGAAAATCTATTGCGCCAAGATTAGCAGCCAAATTAAAATCTGGAATTGCAAGCGGTGTCATTTCATATCCCGATACAAAAAACGGTTTCAAGGTGCGAAGAACTGTTTTTTCAGGCAAAGCATTTGCAGATATTGAATTGAAAACCGCAATAAAAATTTTAGCTATATCGCCTAATTCTTTCGAGCTTATTGCAAATGAAAAACCTGTAAATAGTGTAACAGTTGAAGTAAATCTTAATGAAATGGATTTTACTACAAAGTCAATTGAGATTAGTCGAGTTACAGGAAAAATTGCATTAACCGAAGCAGAAATTGTAGTAAGCGCTGGCCGTGGAATGAAAGGCCCAGAGAATTGGCATCTTATCGAAAGTTTAGCAACTGAATTAGGCGCAGCCACTGCTTGTAGCAAGCCTGTTGCCGATATGCACTGGCGTCCGCACAATGAGCATGTTGGTCAAACTGGAATTACTATTAAGCCAAATTTATACATTGCAATTGGAATTTCAGGAGCCATACAACATTTAGCTGGAGTAAGCTCAAGCAAAGTAATTGTAGTTATTAATAAAGATCCAGAAGCGCCATTTTTTAAAGCTGCCGATTATGGAATTGTTGGCGATGCATTTGAAGTGTTGCCTAAATTAATTGATGCTGCAAAAGCACTTAAAAATTAAGTTCCTTTATTTATTATTAGTTTGGAAATCCTTCTCATTTATTTTGTGAGGCGTTTGTTATTATTAAAAATTTGAATCAAATTCACAAAAAGATATTTTTGTAATCAATGAACTTAATAAAATATTTTACGCTATTGTTTTTTGTAATGGGCAGCCATTTCTCGTTTGCACAAAAAATAGATTCGCTTTCATTAGATACTTTGTACGATGCTGAAATAAGATTGATGGGACTTGCCGAAAACATGGTTACCAGTTACGATGAAGGAACACGAATCAGTTCAGGCACTAATTTCATTCGCACATTGGTAAGAGCATTGCGTATAAAACATGCCTATGATTTCCCTTTCGATTCGCTTAAAAAAAATGTTTCGATTCTAAAATCGCCCGATGATTTGTTTAGAATTTTTACTTGGAACGTGGCAAGCAACGATGAGAACTTTAGGTACTTCGGAGTTATTCAAATGAATCCTCAAAAAATAAAAAAATATAAAGACACGACAAACCTTCGAATGTATTATCCATTGATTGACCGAAGCGATAGCATTAACAATCTATATTTTGCTGAACTGGATCAAAACCATTGGTTTGGTGCTACGTATTATAAAATAATAAAAACCACATCGCAGAAAGGTGCTTTTTATACCTTGTTAGGTTGGGATGGATCAACCATTAAAAGCAATAAAAAAGTTGTTGATGTTTTAATTTTTAGAAATAACAAACCATATTTTGGTAGTCCGATATTTGATTTAAAAGGGAAAAAATTATTAAGCCGGATGGTTTGGGAATTCAACAATAGAGCATCCATGACTTTGAGATACGAAGTGAAAAAGAAAATGTTGATTTACGAAAATATTGTACCGCAAAAGGCAGCAAATTCAGGCATGTACGAAACTTACATTCCCGATGGAAGTTACGATTTTATGATTTGGAAAAATGGAGTTTGGGAGAAACAACCTGGTATGGTAAGAGATTTTAAAATGGAATAATTAATCCCCTCTTCTTAGACTTCTTTCAACATCGCGTTCTTTAATTGCTTCGCGTTTATCAAAAGATTTTTTCCCTTGTCCTATTGCAATTTCGATTTTTAACAAGCCGCGTTCCGATTCAAATATTTTTAATGGAACTATTGCAAAACCTTTTTCATCTCCACGCGTTTTCATTTTTTTTAACTCTGCATTTTTAAGTAAAAGTTTTCGTAATGCAAGTGGTTCGTGGTTGAATATTCCTCCTTGTTTCCAAACGGCAATGTTCATTCCTTTTATCCAAAGTTCATCGCCTTTAAAAAAACAATAAGCCTCGCTGATGCTGCAATTTCCTGCACGAATGGATTTTACTTCAGTTCCACTTAGCATCATTCCAGCTGTATATTTTTGCAACAGTTGGTACTCAAAGCTTGCGCGTTTATTTAAAATATGTATAGGTTTTTTTGTGGGCATTTTTTTATAAATAACTTCCTTTCAATTTGTGAGATTTAAAAATAATTTCTCAAGTTTTTCTTTTTTCAAAATCTTTTGACCTGTTTCACCGTTGGCAATTAATCTATCGCCAACTTTAGCTTCGTATGCGCAAATTATTTCATTCCCGATTATACTTTTTACGGTAGAAATAAAATCTATTTGGCTTCCTATAATTGCAGGACTATGATGAGTTACTGTTAAAAAAGTTCCAATTCCTTCTTCGTCATTTTCTTTCATCTCAAGCACAAACAATCGACAACACCATTCTGCATCTTTTCCCAATATAAAAGTAGCATAAACTGGATGTACAAGTCCTGAATCGAAAGTTGCTGTTTCACTTTCTACAACTATTTTACTATACAATTTTTTATCTCCTGGTTTAAAAGGGTTTTTCATGTTTTTTTATTTTACAACCAATACCGGAATATTTACTGCATGTCTTACTGCATCAACAGTTGATCCGAATATCAAATCTTTCAAAACTTGGTGGCCATGCGCTCCCATCACCAGCAAATCAATGTTATTTTTTTCTACAATATTTGCAATGTTGCTTGATCGTTTTCCGTATCCTAATTCAAATTTTGTGTTGTATCCTTCGGCTATTAAATCTTCAACATACAAAGAAATATTTTGAATGTCTTTTTTGGATTCTGCATCCATAACATCTTTTCCTATTCTTCGTGCAACTGCAGATTCTACAATGTGAATGAGCAAATAATTAGCTTCTTTGCCACCAATCGAAATTGCGTGTTGTATTGTAGTTTCATCTTGTTTGCTGAAATCAACTGTAATTGCAATTTGCTTATAATTTGTTTGTGTTTTCAAACTTAGTTTTTGTACTTCAGCATGAGGAATAATTTGTTTTTCAGTTTCAATTTTTGACACAAATGGATTAAATATTATATAAAGTAATAGAGCTAGTGCAAAAACGATAACACATAAAATAATTAGTTGTATCCACCATTGGCCTTGTTCCATAGTTTGCATAAAAGCAGAAACTACTTCGTACACTAATTTCATGTTCAAGCTAATTATTATTGCTGCTGAAATCCAAGCTAAAGTTTTTACGATTTTGCCAATTGCAAAATCATTCATCAGTTTTTTATTGCTGTTAAAATGAATGAGAGGAACTACAGCAAATCCCAATTGTAAACTTAAAATTACTTGGCTTAAAACTAAAAGTTCATCTAGTTTATCTTCGCCAAAATATAAGATTGTAAACATGGCTGGAATTACTGCAATCATTCTTGTTAGCAGCCTTCTAATCCATGGCGAAATGCGCAAGTTCAAATAGCCTTCCATTACTATTTGCCCAGCTAAAGTGCCTGTAATTGTTGAGCTTTGACCAGAACAAATTAAAGCAATTGCAAATAGGGTAGGAGCTAAATTTCCAAAAAGACTTTGCAGTAAAATATGTGCGTCTTTTATTCTTGTTATTTCATTGTAACCAAATTTATAAAAGGCAGTTGCTGCTAAAATTAAAATGGCTGCGTTGACAAAAAATGCCAAATTGAGCGCAATTGCTGAGTCAATAAAATTGTATTTAATAGCACGTTTAATTCCTTCTTTGTCTTTATCAAATTTGCGTGTTTGAACCAATGAACTATGAAGGTATAAATTATGAGGCATCACAGTTGCTCCAATAATTCCAATGGCAATGTACAATGCATTTCCACTGAGCGATGATGGCATAAATCCTTTTAATACATCACTTACAACTGGCTTAACAATAAAAATTTCAGTCAAAAAAGAAAGACCAATAATTGTTACTAAACTAAAAATAAAAAGTTCCAAGCTTCTGATGCCTTTATTAATTAAAAAAAGAAGAATAAACGTATCGAAAACTGTAATGATCACACCATACACCATTGGCAATCCAAAAAGTAAATTCAAACCAATTGCCATTCCTATAATTTCGGCAAGGTCACAAGCTGCGATTGCAATTTCAGCAAATACATAAAGTGAAATATTTACCCATTGCGGATATTGTTGTCGTGATGCTTGAGCCAAATCCCAACCTTTAACAATTCCTAATCGAGCAGCTAAATTTTGCAGCAAAATGGCCATCAAGTTGCTCATCAACAATATCCAAATTAATGAATATCCAAATTGACTTCCCCCTTGAATATCAGTTGCCCAGTTTCCGGGATCCATGTATCCAACAGAAACAAGATAGGCAGGTCCGGCAAATGCTAGCAAGGTTTTCCAACGATTTTTCAATTTTGGAATTGTTACACTTTCGTGTACTTCGCTCAATGACTTATCGGATGAATTCTTATTCATTTCACGAATCGATTTTTACTAAAATGTTTTTTGCGACATCAAAACTTATTTGCAATTCAATGTTTCTATTAACTTTAATATTGTGCGATTGGTCAAATTCATTGATGGTTGAAACCTGAATTTTTGAACCCGGCATTAAATTTATTTTTTGAAGGTGCTTTAAAAAAATAGTTCTGTGATCAACCACTCCAACTACTACACAGCGGTCTCCTTTTTTTAAGTTTGATAAAGTAACAACATCGTGCATTTTTATTTCTCCGTTTTTGCCTGGTATTGGATCTCCATGTGGATCATGAGCTGGATAACCCAAAAAATCATCCAATTTATCAATTAAAGTTTCTGATTGTATGTGTTCAAGTTGTTCTGCAATTTCATGCACTTCATCCCACTTAAAATTTAATTTATTGTGCAAAAAAGTTTCCCAAAGTCTATGTTTTCTAACTGTATCAATTGCTACTTTTCTGCCTTTTGCACTAAGTTTTACGCCTTTGTATTTTTCGTATTTTAGCAATTGTTTTTCAGCTAATTTTTTGACCATATCTGTAACAGATGCAGCTTTAGTTTGCATGGCATCAGCAATAGCATTGGTGGTAATTTCGCCTGCTTTATTATCTGAAAGTTTGTAAATAGCTTTCAGATAATTTTCTTCTGTAAATGAGTACATATCGGGTTTAAAAATACAATTTTTAGACTAATCTAAAAATATTTTTAGGAAAGTATTAAATTTAAAACTGCTTTTGTAGGTTTGATGGTATTATCTACCGCTAACTTTTAGGTAGCTAACATGTGATCGAACGGCTGCTAAAACGCTTGGGAATTCAATATATTTAATATTAAACTGCTCGCAGGTTTCTTTAACTAATTTACTTATTTGAGGATAATGAATGTGACTTATTTTTGGAAATAAATGATGCTCTATTTGAAAATTCAATCCTCCAGTAAACCACGATACAATTTTACTTTTTGTTGAAAAATTAGCTGTTGTTTTTATTTGATGAACAGCCCATTCTTCTTCAATTTGATTTGCATCATTGCTTACTTCAGGGAAGTGAGCTCCTTCTACTACATGTGCTAACTGAAATACAATACTGATAATAAAACCAGTTACAACTGCAATCAAAGAATAGCCAATAATTGTATCAATTAAACCAACTTTAAAGATTGGAAGAATTATAAAAGCGACAACGTAAAGAATTTTTGTTGCCCAAAATATGATGTGTTCTCTTACAATAAATTTTTTAATTGAACTATTGGCAACTTTTAATCTGAAGTATTTATCAAAGTCTTGATAAAATACCCAAAAAAGGTACGTTGTGGTATAAAGCAAAGCCCAATAAACATGTTGAAAACGGTGGTACCAAAATTTTGGTTGATTTTGATTTGTTCTAATCCATGGTTCAATATCAATGTCATCGTCCATTCCCTGAACATTGGTGTAAGTGTGGTGGTTTATATTGTGTTTTATTTTCCATAAATAGGAACTAGCACCCATTATATTAAGTGAATAAACCATTGTATTGTTCACCCATTTTCTTTTTGAGAAACTACCATGCCCACTGTCGTGCATTACATTAAATCCAATTCCGGCAAGTGATCCGCCTAATAATGCACAGATGAATAAAGACAATCCAACGGATGGTGTGAAGAAAACAAGTATTGTATAAAAACTAAAAGCAAGTGATAATAAAATAATTGCTTTTATGTAAATTTTGTAATTCCCTGTTGGTTTAATATTTTTTGAAGTAAAATAATGATCGACTTTTTCTTTAAGGGCAATTGAAAAAACATTGTTCTTATTGTTGAAGGATACTTTCGACATTCTTTTTATTGGATATTAAAATTCGAAAGTATGTCTATAATCCACAATAAAAAACCGACAAACGATATATTTACAATAAATGTAAATCAATATGTCCAAATTCTTTGATAATAGTGTATGTAATTGAATATATGATATTTAATAAGTAATGTATTTAGTTGATAAATCTTATACTTTCCGAGGTTCGTAGATCTTCTAAAATCACTTCTGAATCGATTTTAATTTTATTAGCAGTATTTCATTAATTAATACAATTTCTATTACATTTGTTACCTCCTTTTAGTTATGATTAAAAAATTTTTAGCATACATCAAATTCTGGAAAAAAGTTGAAGAAACTGACATTCCTTCAACTTTTAACTTGCGCATTATGCATGGCATTAATCGGATCTCAATTATTGTGTTCATTTTGGCAGTTATTGTAATGATTGTGCGATTTGTTTTTTGAAAGGAACAATTTTTGACATTTCTAAATTGAATTAAACTAAAATTAATAATGGACTACTTCGTATTAGTATTGCTGCCACTTGGATTAAGCTTTTTCATTGGTTGGCGTTTTAAAAAGAAAGCAAAAGAATACTCTCAAATTGGATTGGCAAATGGAATGACAGGTGCGGAAATTGCAAAGCACATGTTGAATGATAATGGAATTTTTGATGTTTCAATAACATCAACTCAAGGAACTCTTAGCGACCATTACAATCCGGTATCAAAAACAGTAAATCTTAGTCACGATGTTTATTATGGTCGTAGCGTGATGAGCGCTGCCGTTGCAGCTCATGAGTGTGGTCATGCCGTCCAGCATGCTCGAGCTTATGCGCCTTTGCAATTTCGTTCATCAATAATTCCTTTTGTGAGCATTGCTTCAAATTGGGTTCAATGGATTTTATTGGCCGGAGTTCTTGCAATAAATTTTACACAGTCAACTTTAATTTTACAAATTGGTGTGCTGCTTTTTGCTGTTACAACATTTTTTTCAATCGTAACTTTACCGGTTGAATACGATGCTAGCCGTAGAGCTCTAGCTTGGCTTAACGAGAAAAATTATTTAAGTCACGATGAAGCACCTGTAGCTAAAAGTGCTTTGCAATGGGCCGGAAGCACATATTTAATTGCAGCATTGGCTTCAATTGGCACCTTGCTTTATTATATGAATATGTTGAACAGAAGGAATTAGTTGATTAGTTTATGATTCTTCTTTTTTAGGTTAAGTAAAATTAATAAATATGACATTGAATTACAGAAAATATGTTTATACTTTGCAGTACATTTATAAATATCAGAATTATGAACAAATTTGTAAAATCAATGATACTAACAATTGGATTGTTAGTATTAGCACAAAACTCAAATGCCCAATGTCAAGTTCGCGTAATTAATAATACTGGATGTGGTACTTACGACATTGATATTAACTGGCTTGGTGGTTCATTATCAGGACAACCAATTAACTCAACTCTTAATACAACTATACCAGTTGGGGGCTGTCCTGCAATTACCGATGTTACAGTAAATGAAAGTACAACAGCTAGTAGTGTAAATATACTACCAGCTGCGGCTACTAGCATAGGTACATGTAGTTCCGGCAGCACACAAATTGCTTGGACTGTTACTTGCTGGACTGGCTGTGGCGGCACCAGTTATGTTGAGATTACGATTTATTGATTTATATTTAAGGTGTAACTAAAACTTAAAATGAAATACAAATTTTATGTGAAGAGTATTATAATGCTGTCCGTATTTTTAATTAATCATTTTAAATTACACGCTGTTCAACTAAACGGGTTTTATACTATAAACCCGACTTTAGCTGCAAGTACCACTAATTTTCGTGATTTTTCATCTGTAACCACTTACCTGACAGGCAATGGAACAAGAACAGATGGAGGACCAACAAATTCTTCTCCTTTTGGAGTTTCAGGCAATGTTTTTTTTCAAATTGCTTCTGGAACATATAATTTAACTTCTAGCATAAGTATTCCAGCAATTGTTGGAACAAGTATGATTAGTATGGTTACATTTGATGGTGGAAACTCAAGCGCATGTTTTATCGCTGGCAATTTTGCTTCATCAGCTACAGTTGTTTTGAATCAATGCAACTATGTTAGGTTTCGTAATATCACTATTACCAATCAATCGAATATGCAATGTACAGGATTTGCAATATTGGGGAATACATCTAATAATGCCGGAACAGGTTGTGCGTTACAAAATTGTATCATAAATTTACCTAATACTTTTTTCCCTTCTCAAAGTTGTGGAGTAAATGTAAGTTCATCTCCTATTTATACCTCTACCTCGGCTGTAAATGTAGACTCTGTTTTAATTGATAGTAATGCTATCAATGGGGGCTATTACGGTATTTATGTGCGTGGAAATAGCTCAGGCTCATGCAATACAGGTATAAAAATAAGAAGCAATAGAATAGAACAAAGTTATGCAAGCGGAATTTTTGCTGAGTATATTTATAACGCGTTGGATGTTATGAATAACAATATCAACATGAGAGCATCCGGGAATAATTCCGGCTCTGCCATTTTTTTACGCTTTGGACAGAATAATTCTATTTATTCTTATCAGATAACAGGTAATATAATTAAAAATGCCCCGGCACGTGGAATATACTTAACAGGTATAACAGGTAATTCCAATAACCCAGTAAAAATTTTCAATAATATGATATGTGGAGGGTTTAGCAGTAATTCAAATAATTATGGAATATCTATATCGACAGGAAGTTCAGGGTATGCAGAGATTTATCATAATACAGTATTAATGGATTTTATAAGCAATAATGTGAATGGATTGAGTATTGGCTCGGGTAACTATACGGTAAAAAATAATATTTTTATTTGCAATATTTCATCAACCACAGGAACTATTTTTCCGGTTTATATGAATGCAACTACCGGAGTAACCTTAAACATAAACTACAATATTTACTATAATACGGCCAATACCAATGTAATTTATCGTGGGGGGATTAGTTATACATCTTCAACTTTTAAAACTACAACAGCAGGTGGAGACAGTTCATATTGGATGAAACCTGATTTTGTAAGTAACTCAGACTGCCATTTATTAAACGCTTGTTCGGCTTTCAGAGGAGTTAATTTGACTGCAAGTGTGGCTGATGACATTGATGGTCAAACCCGTTCTACGTCTCCACATATTGGATGTGATGAGATTTCTACATACTCCAATGATTTATCGGTTACAAAATTACTAAGTCCTGTATTCCCAATATCTTCTGGTACTCAGAACCTACAAATAAGTGTAGTTAATGCCGGTTCAAATACCGATACTACCTTCAATATTTCTTACAAACTAAATAACGGCACACCTCGTTTGTTATCATGGCATGGCATACTTAATCCATGTGACACAGCTATCATAACATTTTCAGGTACAAATCAAATTAATTTGTTAAGTGGTGTAAATTATCTGAAAATTTATACTTCGATGCCAAATACTGTTAATGATAACAATCTTTTAAACGACACACTAAATATAGAACTTTCAACGCCTTTGAACGGAAATTATTTAATTGGCTCCGCACCATCGGATTTCATAGATTTGGTTTCCGCGGTTAATGCACTAAAGCTAAGAGGAGTAAACGGTACAGTAACATTTAATATAAAATCTGGAATATATTCTCAAAGTATAACCTTAGATTCAATATCAGGTATTTCGGCAAACAATAGGGTAACATTTAAGTCTTTGCAAAACATAGCAGACAGTGTAATGTTAACTTGTGGTTCTACAGATGCATATATCATTCGTTTTCTTAATGCATATTATATCAATTTTAAATCAATTCGTTTTGAAGTAACAAGTTTCTCTGTGTCTAATGTCATAAATATTAACGGAACTTCTGCTTTCGACACTTTTGAAAATTGTAAAATAATTATTCCAACTTCAACGAATGTTGCAAATACTGCTATCGATATAAAATCAGGTAATTCATTGGCTTTTATAAATAACAGCATATCGGGGGGGTATTATTGTTTATATATATATGGAAGTATTTCTACCAACATAATGAACAATTTTTTATTTGAAAAAAATAGTATAAAAAATTCTATTTGGTCACTTTTGATTTCTAATGAAAACGCTATGCTTTTTAGAAACAATAAAATCTTTCTTAATGCAGCACAACCTAATGGAACCTCTTATGCAATATTTGCAAGTAATATAAGCAATTCATTAATTTATAATAATATTTTCACTAATGATTCAATGGTTAATCCAAACATTGTTTTAAATGGAAGTCCTTCGCAAAATGTAAGGATTTATAATAACTCTATTCTAATGTATGCCCTTTCAGCTTCGATTGAATTATATAATCACTCTTCCTCAAGTAGTACCGATATCAGAAATAATGCAATAGCTTACCGCCCCCGTGGTGATACCTCTGGTAATTTTTCAATTTATTTTGCATCATTACCAAACGGCACAAATTACACATGCGACTACAATAATTATTATACAACAAGTCCTGTGCTAATTTATTGTGGTGGAAATTACCCTAACATCACATCATGGAAACTTGCCTCCCACACCGATACCAACTCGCTTTCCTACCGCCCCGGTTTTACCAGCAATTTAGATTTAACACCCAATCCTTTTGATTCGGCAAGTTGGAGTTTGAACGGAAGAGCAACACATTT
>CAMAWM010000018.1 GCA_945861965.1 Chitinophaga pinensis
TACACTTGATTTTTATTAATCGAAACAAACTCTTAAGCATTGTTATTCTTGCATTAGGCGTAGTTTTAATTGCTATTGTATTGCCTTTTTATCTTGATAGTTTAGGAAATAAATTCGAATCGGATATTATTAGAGTAATTCAAATTGAACAGGTGTTAGAGCGAACTGATTTGAGTAATTTTTTTATTGGACATGGATTTGGAACAGGTGTTGAAATCAGAAAAGATCATTTTGAAATCTCTTATTTAGAAATATTTGCAAAACAAGGAATCATCGGACTGATGTTTTGGTTTGCTATTGGTTTGTATATTCTAATTATGTTTTTAAACCTACGTCAAACTAAGGAATACTTTACTATAGCAATACCGTTTTTTTTAGGAACTGTATTTATTTTTTTACAATCCTTTACAAATCCTTATTTAAACAATGCAATTGGGATGTCTTTTATTTTATTAACGGTTGTAATATTTAACCGACTTAATGAACTTGCAAAAAACGAAGGGAAAGTAATTTCAAATCCAGAAAACAAATCTTAGTTTTTTACTAATATTCCCAATCCAAAACAATAAGGGTAGTTGTACAATTTTTGACCAGTTGTTTTTGCAATATCTATCAATGCACGCCTAACCTCAGGAAAGCTAACGGTATCGTGAAATATTGTGCAATCGCTGTGTTCTGCAGCCCAAAGTCCACATTCATACGTTTCTTTGTAATTGTGTACAATATCGACATGCGCAAAATTATAATGTGAATTATCTTTTACAATCCAATCTCTGTAATCAGATCGTATTAATTCAATGTTCTTAAATTTAGATAACCTATTTTTTGTATCTTCAAAATGATCTCCTTTATGACCAGTATGAATATCTCCTTCAAATGTATCTACACCTTTAACCTGTTCGAAAAAATTAGAGAATACAACCGATGAGTAGCCAAATTCTACACCAAATTCAATGCAAGTTTTGCGTTCAATTTTAAATCTGTCAAGTATGTCCTCTATAATTAAATCAAGCCCTTTCCAAGCCGAAGTCATTTCTAAAAGTACTTTTGGTTCGCGCTTTTTTAATGGAGTATAAATTGGTATGTATTTTCTGAAAATCAGGTTTTTAATATAGCTTTTGAAATCAGTTAGTTCATTCATATTTAAATAATAGTGATACTATAATGTCCCTACTTTTTAAGACAGCTATCAAGGCAAAGTTAGTATGATTTTTAATAATAGTTCAATAGTTTATTCTTTGTATTTTTGATAATGGATTTTTTACGAGATTGTTTTGTTAAAAGACTATTTAAATTACTTATTTTTGAAATGGCGATTTTTTTTAAAAATAATAATATGAAAAAGCGCATTTTTATTTTATATATCTGCTGTGTCATATGCTTAAGCACGGCTAAAGCACAGGACGGAACACTGGATTCGTCATTTGGTGTAAATGGTATTGTAACAACAACTGTTAATCAGTATGCCTCGCATGGTTATTCTGTGGCTGTTCATCCCTATGAAAAAATTTTGCTGGCAGGTTCCTATAAAAGCACAAACAATTTAGATATGCTTGTGATTCGATATCATAAAAATGGCGGGATAGACAGTACTTTTGGAACAGATGGGAAATTAGCTCTTGATTTTTATGGACAAGATGACGAAGCAAAAGTAATTAAAATACAAGTAGACGGAAAGATATTACTTGCCGGATATGCCACAGTTGGTACTAAAAAGTATTTTGCCTTAACACGTTTCAATACCAATTTTACCATAGATAGTAATTTTGGAAACAATGGAAAAGTAATAACTTCATCTTTATACAATGCTGTTGCTGCAATTAGCTCTCTTGCTATACAAAGCGATGAAAAAATACTGGCTTTTGGCACAACTACAGACAGTAATTATTATTCATTATTTTCTTTAGTAAGGTATAATGTTAATGGCAGTATTGATTCTACTTTCGGCATTAATGGCAAGGTTGAAAATTTTGCGGGTGTTGGAAAGGCAATTGCACTGCAAAGCGATGGTAAAGTTATTGCCGTGGGCACTTCTGATTCAGGCAGTACAACAGTCAGGTATAATATTAATGGAACTTTAGACAACACTTTTGGTTTCAATGGTATTGTTTATTTAAGAAATAGAGCCAATGCTTGGTATTATACAAGTGATGTTCAAATACAATCAGATGGAAAGATACTTGTGTCAGGGAGTGAAATTTATGGAACTGTACCAAGTTTCGGTTTTATGTATCGTATCACCCGATATAATAGTGATGGTATATTGGATACAACTTTTAATAAAATAGGCTACATAGCGAATAGCAATAATCCAAGTTGGGGTGTAAGCTCTGGAGGTGTTCAGCATTTAATCGTAACTTCTGATGGAAAAATTATTATTGGAGGTAATTTAGGTCTTAACCTCTATCTTTCTCTATCTCGTTATTTTCTAAATGGGAAAATAGATACATCCTTTGGGAAAAAAGGAAATACAAAATATTGGTATAAAACTGGAAGTTATATAAAAAATAATGTATATTCAATAGTTTTGCAAAATGATTCCAATATTATTGTTGCTGGTTCTGATTCTAATTTCTTTTTAACAAGATTTCATTCATCCTATTCAACTTATGTAGATTTTATTGCATCAGCTACCGTTGGCTTAATTACTGATAGCAGCAGCACTCAATTTGCTTTTACCGATAAAAGCAATAGAAACCCCACGGCTTGGGGCTGGAGTTTTAGCCCGAATAATGTTATTTATCAAAATAACACTAGCGATAGTTCTCAAAATCCTATAGTGAAATTTACTAAAGGTGGCAATTATACAGTTACACTTACTGCTACTTATCCATCGGGAAACCTTACGGCCACAAAAACAAATTATATTTGGGTGACAGTAAAGCCTGTTGCGGATTTTTACTTTAACCCAGCTATCTACAATATTAATACTGTATTTAAATTTTATGATGGTAGCATTAAGATTCCTACTTCATGGAATTGGAGCTTTACACCTTCTACTCCAATTTATCAAAATGGGACAAATATGAATTCCCAAAATCCAAACGTAAGGTTTCCTGCGTATGGTGTATATTCAGTAAAACTAAAAGTTAGCAATGCGGCTGGAGAGGATTCTATTATGAAAACAAATTGTATTAGTTTATCTGGACTGCCAGTTGAAGATATTTATAGTAACAGTAATGAAATTCGAATTTACCCAAATCCGGCAAATGAATATATTTATATTCATTCAAATAATTTAATTATAAAAACTATTGTTATTAAAGATATAAGCGGCAAACAAATAGAAATAATAAAGACTGTTTCTGAAATAGATATAAGAAATTACAGCAATGGTTTTTATATTTTAGAGATGGAAACAGATAAAGGAATTCTACTTAAAAAATTGATTATTAATCGCTAATTTGATTTTTATTTTCTTTAAATAATTCATTTTAAAAAAGAGGATTTATGAAAACAGCATTTAAAACAGCCATGTGTATTATGCCTTTGTTCTGCAAATTTGCTAATGCACAAGTGCCTTGTGAGTTTGATACTTCTAATGGTGCATATGGTTTAACGCTTAATTCTGCTGGATATAAAATAGTTCAATCAATAGATAAGAACTTCTTACTGCTAAGTCTCACAAATATTGCTTCCTCATCTATACAATATCCATTTCATTTAAAGCCAGCCATAACTAAGTTAGATAACTGTGGAAATCTGCTATGGACTCTTATAGTAGATACTGTTCGAATTGACAATCCCATTGACTATAATATTACTGGACAATTTTCAAATATGTTATTGGAACAAGACGAAAGTGTTATTTATGCAATAACATACAATAGTATTAATGTTAAGTTGAGATTCGTTAAAATAGACAAGAATGGAAATGTAAAATGGAAATATAAAATTGGTGATACTACTAAATATTATAATTTGAATACACTTATTAAAATAAACACAAACAGGTATTTACTTACAGGTAGTCATACGAAATATTATACCAATAATAAACAAAGGGCTTGCATTATTATGGCAGACACATTTGGCAACACAATATTTCAAAAAACATTTAATCAAGATACAGCAAGTGCAAGTAATTTTACGTATGCTTACAAAAAATCAGCAAACAATATCATTTTATTAGGGAATGAGGATAGCGCAATATTGATTGTAAATATAGATACGTTGGGAAACGTAATTAAACTTCAAAAAATAACTAAGGCTTTGGGAGGCTTTAAAACGAATGGTAGTTTGATTATAAATAAAGATTCTTCTGAATTAATGTTATCATCAATCATAACATATTTACCTATTTATCTATCAAGATTAGAGTTAAATGGAACATTAATTAAAGATACAACCTTAAATTTTTTAGCAAAAGTGCTTAACTACTTGCCAAATAATTCAGCTACATTATCAGCAGGTAAAATGGTGATTATTATTGATAGTAATTATACAATAACTTGGAAAGATTCTTCAAGGTATTATTCCGCCAGTATGACAATGCCTATAAATGATGCAATTATAAGCCAAGATAAAGCTATTGTATATATAGGATGTAGTGAAAATAGTAGCAATGGCAACCGATATCTTTATTCACTTGTAGCAAAAAAAAACATAGTAAAATACGTAAAGTCTATTTGGATTAATGGGCCAAATACAATTTATGAAAAAAGGGGAGTAATACAATTAAGTGCTACTATAACGCCTTTAAATGCGTCAAACAAAAACATCATTTGGAGTGTGAATGACACCAATAAAGCTGTAATTGATCAAACTGGTTTGTTAACAGCCAAAGCCAACGGAGTAGTAATAGTTACAGCAACGTCAACTGATGGAGGTAATATAAAAGGCACAAAAACCATAGTCATTACTTACCAAAATACGGGAATGCTAGAAAATTTAACTGATTTGATTGCGGTATATCCAAATCCTGCCAGCAATTATTTTGTAATTGAATTTAATAATGTAAAAATAAAAAACATTAATTTGTTTGATATAACAGGTGGCTTAATAAACAATATAGTCTTAGGAGTTGAAAAAACAAATCACTTTTATTTGAATACCGATATTTATTCAAATGGTTTTTATGTATTGCAAATAGAAACGGATAAAGGCGTTCTTAAACGAAAAATAATTATCAATAAATAATATGTCTATTGAAACATTAACCATTGCAGATTTAAGAAATAAAACAAGCAATTCGGCTGCTATTTATTACACAACCGATATTGGACAAGAAGGAGATTGGTACTTTGATACAGCCGACACCTCAAGCACAGACAATATTGGAACTATTTTAGTTGGAACAAATATTCCATATATGCGATTCAAAAGAATTTATGATGTTAGCATAAATGTAAAATGGTTTGGGGCAAAGGGTGATGGATTTACTGATGATATTGCCGCTATTCAGGCATCCATTAATTTGGTAACAAAAACTGATTATGCTGATATTATAGCACAGGGTACTGAAAATTATGGTGGTGGGACTGTTTTTTTTCCTGCCGGGCAATACAGAATTACAAAAAATATTTTGGTAGGACAGAGTTGCACATTAAAAGGGGTTTCTGGTGATGTTGCAGATTATCCCTTTCTAACGAAAACCTCCCCCGATTTAACAGGTAGTATCATATATGCCGATTTTACAGATGATGAATTACCAGAACAAAAATGGGCAATACAAAGTGCATGTTACTGGACAGGTGGTACTCATACCACTGGCGAATTGCTGGCTTGGGATGAAGATGCCGATATTAATTATACAACAAAATCATCGGGTGTTCATATTGAAGGATTGGTTATTCATGGAAATAATAGTGGAATTGCAAGGGGCGCGATAAAATTATCAACTTCCGCATCAAGTAGTATAAAACATGTAGCCTATTTTTGTAATGGAGGAATGAATATAGGCATTATGCTTACAGCTTGTTACGGAGGGGTTTCAATTGAAAATATTTTTCTTCGACCTTACGATTACGGGATAGTGATTATAAATTGTGGTGCAGTAAAAATAAGCAATCTAAAATTAGACGGATTTGATGAGCACATTCAAGATATAACTCCACTTTTAACATTTATTGACCAAAATACGGATGATTTATATTTAAACGATACGGTTAAAAATAAAGCCTGTGGTATTTATTCTAGAAGAGTTAACACGCTGGATATTTCAAATGCGGATATAGAACACATATGCAATGGTATGGTTTTGATACAAACAAGTGCCAGCTTAAGTGGTATACATTTTGAAAATATAAAACGTTATGGAATTACAATTGCTGCTATTAAAGATTACCCCGATTCACATTATCCAGCTAATGCAATCATAGACATTTGTAATGTGCATTTTGGTGCAGTTGATTATTTCTTTTTCTTCGGCAGTTATGCGACTGTAAATATAACAGGGGTGCATATTTCGATTGATTGGGATACTTATCAAGCTATACTATTTGTGCCCGATTCAGATATAATTGTTTTGCATGGTACTATACCTCCCAACAGAGTTATTACATTTACGGGCACATGTTTTTATAAGCGCTACTATTCGCCAAATATTGTATTTTTAGATGGAACTCCATATTCGCAAAACTATGGTTCAGTTTATGTTAATCCAGATAGTGAATATAACTCAATTACAAATCCTTACCCCGGCAATAATGAAAATTATGGTTTTTGTAAACAAGACCCTCTACTAACTTTCGATGCAGCTTTGGTAAGAGTCCAAAACCAAAGTACTATAAATCCTGTAAAAACTATTTACATTAAAGCCGCCCTGGAAATAGGGGAAGGTATAAATCCTTGGGATGGTGCAGCAATTAAAAATTTAGATATTGTTTCAATAGCAAATTCTGATGTGTTAATTACAACTTATGGTATAGATGAAGAGGCAAATCCCCCACACTTAAAAGGCAGAATATATTTTGAAGGCAACGGAACTACAAATGCAGAAATAGGGCAAATAGAATTATTGGGTAATGTAAATTTATATTTCAAAAATGTTGATTTGGTATGTAATTCACCATCTTCTATGTCGTCAGGCAATCCAAAACTTACCATGTTTGGTTTAAAAAACTCTTATGGCAGACTGACATTTAACAATGAAAGTGTAACCAATCTATCGTATGATATTAACCTTGCCGCCCCATACTTTTTAGTTCAGGCAAACCTCGATTCTCTTATTACTGTTTCTCCTCTATCGCTTATTGACATAAAATTTGTAAATATAAGTATAAACGGAGGGGCACTTTCTTCTGTTCAAACGGGGATTCAAACCTTAGGAGTTGACTGTGTCCAGATTGCAAGTACAAGAAATGGCGGAGGTTGGCAGGATGCACAAATAATCAGAAATAATTTTTAACTCGCATACGAAAATTTTAAAGTAACGAATGAAAGTATCAGTTTGTATGGCAACCTATAATGGTGCTAAGTATATTAAGCAGCAGCTACAGAGTATACTGATGCAACTTTCTGAAGAAGATGAAGTGATAGTATCGGATGATTCATCAAGCGATAATACACTTGAAATTGTTGCCTCATTTAACGACAAGCGAATCAAACTCTTTCCAAATAATCAATTCAGCAGTTCGATTTACAATTTTGAATTTGCATTAAAACAAGCCACAGGAGATTATATTTTCCTTTCTGACCAAGACGATGTTTGGCTAGAAGGAAAAGTACTAAAAACAATTAACGAATTGCAGCATGTCGATATGCTTGTATCTGATTGCAGCATTGTTGACGAGCAACTGAATATAAAAATTAAATCTTATTTTGAACATACAAATGCAGGCAATGGCTTACTAAAAAATTTGCTTGTTAATACGTATAGTGGATGTTGTATGGCGTTCAAAAAGAAACTTTTAAAAAAAGTTTTGCCATTTCCTGAAAATCTGCCAACGCACGATATGTGGATTGGTTTTGTTGCCGAATTATTTTTTAAAATAAAATTTATAAAAGATCCATTAATTCTACATCGAATTCACGGAAATAATTCATCAACAATGTCAGAAAAAAGCAAATCGAGTACTTGGCAAAAGATTTTGTTTAGATGGAATCTGATAAAAAATATTCCTATATTAATAGTAAGGTAGGTTTGTTAAATTATAGTATTTTGCAACTAAATTCTATGAGTGATTATTTAGTAACTGCTTCCATTGTATTGTACAAACACAACGAAAAGGCGCAGAAAGCAATCAATAGTTTTCTGAAAACAAACAAGCCAATTCATTTGTTTTTGATTGATAATTCGCCTGATGATTCATTTATTCATTCGAATTCGCAATTTCAAAATAATTCACGAGTAACATATATTTTCAACAATAAAAACATTGGATACGGAAGCGCGCATAACATTGCGTTGAGAAAAATTATTAATTTATCAAACTATCATATTGTATTGAATCCAGATATTGAATTTGATAGTTTGGCACTTGAAAAATGTATCAATTATTTGGATCAGAATATTAATATTGGATTGCTGATGCCAAAAGTGCTTTATCCAAATGGCGATATTCAATATTTGTGCAAGATGTTGAATTCTCCATTTGATTTAATTGTTAGACGATTTATTCCTGACTTTTTGCGAAAAATATTTGAAAAAAAATTAGAGCATTATGAACTCAAACACAAAGATTATAATCAAATAATGGAAGTGCCAAATTTGTCTGGTTGTTTTATGCTTATGCGTTGCGAGGCATTAAAAACAGTGGGTTTGTTTGATGAAAAGTTTTTTATGTATTTGGAAGATACAGATTTATGTAGAAGGATAAATCAACAATATCAAACCATTTATTATCCCGAAGTTTCAATTATTCATCATTACGAAAAAGGGTCGTATAAAAATTACAAATTATTGATGTATCACATCCGATCGGCATTTTATTTTTTTAGCAAATGGGGTTGGTTTTTTGATTCGGGAAGAAGAACAATAAATAGCTTGTTGAAATGAAAGTATCAATCATCACAGTTGTATATCAAAACCGCGAATTCTTAAGCAATGCGATTGACTCCGTTTTGGGGCAAGTGTATGACGATATAGAGTACATTGTAGTTGATGGAGGTTCAAAAGACGGAAGCGTTGAATTGATTAAATCATACGGAGATAAAATCTCGAAATTTATTTCAGAATCGGATGATGGTATGTACGATGCACTAAATAAAGGGATTTCAATGGCAACTGGTGATATAATTGCTTTGTTAAATTCAGATGATTTTTATGTTAATCGATTTGTTATTTCGCAAGCTGTCGAGGCATTTAAAAAATACAATTGCGATGCTATTTATGGAAATCTTTATTATGTAAATAATTCTCAAGTCGAAAAAATAATTAGAACTTGGGATGCTGGAATTTACAACTCGTCAAATTTTTACAAAGGATGGATGCCGCCACATCCTACATTTTATGTAAAGCGTGAAGTGTATGAAAAATATGGCTCGTTCAATACAAAATTAAAATATGCGGCTGATTACGAATTGATGCTGCGTTTTATTCTAAAACATAAAATAAGCTTGCATTACATCCCCAAATTTTTTATAAAAATGCGAGTGGGAGGGAAGAGTAACCGAACTTTATTAAACCGCATTCTTGCTAATGTTGAAGACCGAAAAGCATGGCAGATAAATGAAATAAAACCGCGGTTTTATACGTTGTTATTCAAACCGCTTTCGAAAATATTGCAGTACAGATTGTTTTAGGAATATATTTGGCTACACTTTGTTAAAACAGGGCAATTCTGTGGAGTGCTCAGTAGGAGCCGCCTTTATTGTTATTCCATAAATTCAAACATAAATAGTTCTTCATATTTTATTTCAAACCCATCTAATAACTCATGATATTCCTGTCTGAATGATTTTTTGTGATGATGTACTTCCTGATTTAAAACGTATTTAACGATTGTGTCAATCTGTGAATGTGAATAGGTATTGGGCATATTATTTAGGTGGGTTCCTACGAAGCCTTAGTATGATTCAATAATAATATTTCTACAAACAGGATACTCCTACTGAGCAATTCGTTTATTGGTTTAACAATTACTCAAGCACTAACTGCAACGAACTTCTGGTTTTTTGCTCTAATAAAAGCATTTTCCCTTCAAGCAATTTTTCAATTGTTTTGTTGTCGTAATTTGTAATTGTAACTAATTCCAAATCAGAGTTGCGTGTTACATCGTATGTATTTTGCAATTCCTCAGTTAAAGATTGGCATTTCATTTCTTCGAAATTTACACATGCAGAAAAACTAATTGCAGAATTTTGCATCAGATTCATCTTAATTCCATGCTTTGAGAAAGCAGCAAATATTTTACTTAAATTTTCTTCGGCAATAAAACTAAAATCTTTGCTTGAAATTGAAATCAGCATTTGATTTTGTTTTACAATATAGGTTGGAATAGATTCTTCTTGCACATTGTCATTGCTCACCAAAGTTCCGTCTTCATTGGGTTGTAAAAACGATTTTACAAACAAAGGAATGTTTTTACTTTGTAAAGGTTGAATCGTTTTTGGATGAATAACTGTTGCACCGTAATAGGCCATTTCAATAGCTTTTGTATAACTCAGTGCATTTAATTTTACTGCATCCGAAAACATTTTTGGGTCAGCATTCATAACACCAGCAACATCTTTCCAAATGGTTACACTTTCTGCATCTAATCCATAAGCAAATATTGCAGCACTGTAATCTGATCCTTCTCTTCCTAATGTTACAGTTGCATTCTCATTGCTTCTTCCAATAAATCCTTGTGTGATGACTAATTTTTTTTGGAGGATTGGTTTTAGTGTTTTTGAAATTTTATCACTCGTTAGTTCCCAGTTAATTTTCCCTTCGCGATATGTGTTATCGGTACTAATAAAATTTTGCGCTTCCAACCAACGGTTTTTAATACCCGCTTCATTTAGGTAAGTGCTGATAATTCGAGATGAAAAAATTTCTCCATAACTTACAATTTGATCGTAATGGTAATCAAAACTTTTGTCCGGCTTTGCTTCTAACAAACATTCTAACTCGATAAATAAATTTTCAATATCATCAAAAGCGTGGCTTTGAGTTTGGCTTAATAGATTGCTGATAATTTCATCGTGAAATTTTTTTATGTCTGAAAAAATCTCGGATTTCTTTTTGTCCTGTTCAAAATAAGCTTTTGTCAGTAACTCAAGCCCATTTGTACTTTTGCCCATTGCAGAAACGACAACCAATATTTCTTCGTTTTCGAAACGCTTAAGAATAGTGCCTACATTTTTTACCGCATCGGCATCTTTAACAGACGCACCGCCAAATTTGAAAACTTTCATTGATTTAATAAATAAGTCGTCAAAAATAAATATTGTCATTAAATTTTATTGGAAATAAATTTTAGGTTTGCAAATAACTAAGCATCTGTATAATTCAATTTAATAAATCAATTACAATGAACGAATTTAATGTTACTACCCTTGGACAATTTATTATTCAAAAACAACAAGAATATACATTTGCAAAAGGCGAATTCTCACGTTTGTTACGCGATATTGGAATTGCAGCCAAGGTTATCAGTCGTGAAGTAAACAAAGCAGGATTAACTCAAATACTTGGCGATCATGGAAGCATAAATGTGCAAGGCGAGGATGTGAAAAAGCTTGATATTATTGCCAACGAAATGTTTATATCGACTTTAAGTGCAGGTGGTGAGGTTTGCGTTTTGGCTTCTGAAGAAGAAGATACTATTTTACCATTAAAAGGAACTTTTTCGAAGAACGGAAAATATGTTGTGTGCATCGATCCATTGGATGGATCATCGAATATTGATGTAAATGTTTCTATCGGAACAATTTTTTCGATTTATCGCAGA
The DNA here is from genome assembly GCA_945861965.1 of Chitinophaga pinensis. GTDB lineage: Bacteria > Bacteroidota > Bacteroidia > UKL13-3 > UKL13-3 > CAMAWM01. Next base: position 11,817 of record CAMAWM010000018.1, read on the forward strand.
TTGTCAGAACCAGGAACAGAGCCCAATTTGCAAGATGTATTACAATCCGGAAATAAATTAGTGGCTGCGGGATATGTAATTTATGGTTCTTCAACTATGTTGGTTTACTCAACAGGAAATGGTGTAAACGGATTTACATTAGATCCATCAATTGGCGAATTTTGTCTTTCTCATCCTGATATTAAAACGCCAACAGACGCGAAAATATATTCGGTAAACGAGGGGAATGCAATTGAAATTCCTGATGGAGTTAAAAAATATTTAGATTGGGTAAAGCAAGATGATAAAGCTACAAATCGCCCATATTCTGCAAGGTACATTGGTTCTATGGTTGCAGATTTTCACCGCAATCTTTTAAAAGGAGGAGTTTTTATTTATCCAGCAACAGCTAAATCACCAAATGGAAAATTGCGTTTGATGTTTGAATGTATCCCAATGAGTTTTATTGCCGAACAAGCTGGTGGTAAATCTACAACCGGTTCTGAGCGTATTTTAGATATTGAACCAAGTGAGTTGCATCAACGTGTTCCGGTAATTATGGGAAGTGAGAATATGGTGAATAAGGTTGTAGAAATGATAAATCAAAACTAAATTAGAGCACTATCTTTTTTATTCAGGAAATTAGAAATGAATAAATAATTAGTAAAATAAATTCAATAAAAACACTTCTTTCAATTATTTTCTTTTCTTTGACGCGTTAAATAATCGCTAAACTAAAATTATCATTATGAATAAAATTTCTTATCTCTTTATTTCTTTATTGCTTGCTTCATCGTGTGCATCTACAAAGAAAAAGCCAGTAGTTGCTGTAAAATCAACAAGTCCAATTACAGCACAACCAAATGCAGCAAAAGCATCAATCAATGATAAAATAAAATCGTGTAAAAAAACCGATGGGCTTTTTGCGCTTTACCAAGATACGGCTAACGGAAGTGTTTATATGCTTGTAAAAAAGGAGCAATTAGACAAAGACTATATTTATTTTTCGTACACTGTTGATGGCGTTGTTGCTGCAGGTCATTTTCGTGGCAGCTTCAGAGATAACAAGCTATTTACTATCAAGCGGTATTTTGATAAAATCGAATTTGTTGTATTAAACACAAATTTTTATTTTGATAAAAACAGTCCAATAAGCAAAGCTGCCAATGCGAATATTAGTCCAGCAACTTTAGTTAGTCAAAAAATTGTTGCAGAAGATTTAAAGAAAGGCGAAATACTTTTAGATGCGAGTTCGATTTTTTTAAGTGAAAGTATGAGTCAAGTAAAACCATCGCCTTTTCCTGGAATGATGGGTGGAATGCAAATGTTTTCGCTTGGCGGACTAAGTCGCGACAAAACAAAGTTTTTGAGCTTGCGCAATTACGAAAAAAATACAGATTTGATTGTAGAATATGTATATGACAATCCATCGCCAACGGTTGGTGGAGGAAAAGAAGTAACCGATGAGCGTGCTGTAAGTATTACACTTCAGCATACTTTGATTGAAGCTCCAAAAAACAATTTTAAACCAAGATTAGATGATCCTCGTGTTGGATATTTTATGGATGAAGTTGAAGATATGACCACTACAAATGCTGTGGCGTATAGAGATATGATTCACCGTTGGAATTTGGAAAAAAAGGATAAAGACGCTGCAATTTCTGAACCTATTGAGCCAATAGTTTGGTGGATTGAAAACACAACACCGCATGAATTTAGAGAAACAATTAAAAAAGCAGCTGAGCAATGGAATATTGCATTTGAAGCTGCAGGATTTAAAAATGCAGTTGTTATAAAAGAACAATCAGATACGGCAACTTGGGATGCTGGTGATATTCGTTACAATGTTTTAAGATGGACAAGTTCGCCAAATCCACCTTTTGGAGGATACGGGCCAAGTTTTGTTGATCCTAGAACAGGACAAATTCTTGGAGCAGATATTATGTTGGAATACATATTTGTTACAAATAGATTAAAACAAGAAGAACTTTTTGGCGCTAATGGAAATAGTTTGTTGAATGAAAATAATCTCAATACTAAAAATAGTAAGAACTTTTGTGGAGTTTCAGATTATTTGCATCAAACTTCCATGTTTGGAATGGCTGCACTCGAAGCACAAGGATTGACCAATGCAGAAAAAAGTGATTATATAAAACAATCCTTGTATTATTTAATCATGCACGAAATGGGACATACAATGGGATTGAACCATAATATGAAAGCAAGTCAAATGTTAAAACCAGATCAAATTCACAACAAAATTCTTACACAAAAAATTGGTTTAATCGCCTCAGTAATGGATTATCCATCTGCTAATGTTGCATCAGATAAAACTAAACAAGGCGATTATTTTACTACACGTCCAGGCCCTTACGATTTATGGGCAATTGAGTTTGGATATTCAGCCGCTTTGGAAAATGAAGCAAAAGAAAAAGAAAGAATGAATGCGATTTTGTTACGATCAACAGATAGTCTGTTGATATTTGGTAACGATGCAGACGATATGCGTGGAACAGGAAGCGGAATTGATCCACGTGTGAATGTAAATGATATGAGCGGAGATGCAATTTCATACGGAATTGATAGAATCAAATTAGCCAATCAATTGTTGACAAAATTGAAGGGGAAATACTCGAAAAATGGTCAAACATATCAAGAATTAAGACAAGCGTATGGAATGACAATGAGCGAATATTTTAATGCGATTAATGTAATTGTAAAATATATTGGTGGAATTTATGTTGATAGAGGTTTTGTTGGACAAGCCGGAAGTTCTAAACCATTAACGCCTGTTAGTTACAAAGATCAAAAAAGAGCAATGGATGCCTTGGCAAAATATGCATTCTCGGCAGAAGCTTTTAATGCTTCAAATGATTTGTACAATTACTTGCAATTGCAACGCAGAGGCTTTAATTTTTTTGGTGTAAATGAAGATCCGAAAATTCACGACCGTATTTTAGGTTATCAAAAAACATTGTTGATGCAATTGTTTAATTCAACTATGTTAAAAAGATTGACAGATTCGCGTTTGTACGGAAATTCGTATTCTCCAATTGAAATGATGAACGATTTAACCAACTCGATTTTCAAAGCGGATTTGAGTATAACTCCAAACACATTCAGACAAAATTTGCAAGTTGATTATGTAAATGGATTAATAAATGTAGCAAGTTTAAAATCAAGAAGCAATCACGATAATATTTCGCAAGCGGCTGCATTAAGCCAATTGAAAAATATAAAACAAATGCTTGCTGTTGCTAATGGAAATGCCGAAGCCAAAGCGTTTAGAGATCTAATTGTTTTGAAAATTGATCAAGCAATGTCTAAAGATTGATTATGAATTTAAAAATAAAACGCTGTACTTTGAGTTTCAAATAATATAATTTTACTTTGAATTTGACCAAAAATAATTGCGAAAAATACAATTTTTATGTTTGCGATTTTTTTTTCAACGGCTAATTTATTTGCAACTGAAATCAATCAGCCAGTATTATCGCAAACTAGATTTATAGAAAACAAAGGACAAATTGTTGACCAAAATAATCTACCAAACAAAGCTGTAAAATATTTATTTCATTCAAACTGATTTAATATTCAGCTGCTCGAAAACATCTTCAGCTACGATACTTACAGTACCGAATGTTTGCCAATTCAAATAAAACCAGAAGATGAAAGAATGCTGCCAATTCAAATCAACGGGTTAATCTTACTTTAAGTGTTATCACAGGTAAAATAATTCTAAACGAAACGTTTGAAGCTAAAGAAGGTCAAACAATTCAGAACTTGAACAGTATCTCAGAATTGCAAAGTGGGTTTTATTTTCTTACAGTTGAAATGAATGGGAAAAAGTAAATTATGAAATTACTAAAGCCATAAAATTAAATTTTAAGTGGCTAGGCAACTTAAGCGGATTATTTTTCATAATTTTAAACAATAATTTGTAACTATTTTCATTGCGATAATTGCACCTAAATTCACATATTTAAAGGCAGATAAATGTTTGATTTATGAATTCTGCACCAAACACATTCAGTTTAAAATGTCAAAGTTAGTCCGCCTAATGCATTGAAACCGTAAACATCATAATTGTACCAACGCTGGTATCGTACACTGGCAATATTATTAAAATTGATGAATGCCGAAACGTTTTTATTGTAACGGTAGTCGATGCCGCAATTCAAATCCACAAATGGATTTAATTTAAAAGCGTAGTAGTTTTGATTGCTAAGATTTGAAATTCCAGAAATCCTTTCTCCAACATAAAAAATATCTGTATGTAGGTAAAATTTATCGCCAATATTATAGGTAGCATTTATTTTGCTTTCTACCGTTGGTCTTGAAAATGGACTTGCAAGTTTACTCATACTGTATTCATACACTTTTGATGTAAGTCCTATTCTTATTTTTTCGCTAAAGTGGTGATTTATTTCTGCAGTATAAGTTGTTAGAGTAATCGTTCCTTTATCGTAAATTGGTAGTTGAGAAAAATTGTTGCTGTCTTGAACATAAAAAAGCATGTTGTTTACGTTTGCAATATTTGCTGAAAACAAGTAAGAAGTTCCTGATCCTAAATGCCCCTTCAAACCCAAATACATTTCAAATGTATTCACTGTATTTTCAAAAATAGGGATTGCTACAAATGGATTTTCAGTGGCAATGCTACGGAAAGTATTTCGTTGCAAATCACCTCCAATTCCTGTATAAACAGTCATTTTATTTTGCATAATTCGATAGGCGATTTCTGCAAGAGGTAAGAAATAAGGTTTGGAATCTAGATTGTCGCTGAAATAGAAAATTTTCACTCCCGCTTTGATATAAAAATTTTCTCCTGCCAAAGTTGCTTTGGGATTTAAATCAAAAAATGTTCGCTGATACCCTGAATCTTTTACAAAATAATGAATGCTATTTATGGCTGTGAAAAGTTCGTAAGGAATTCCGTCTTTTAGTTTTGAAAAATTAGCAGCCAGTTTAAAATTGTATTCGCTTTTTGATTTTGAATTTGAAAAATAATTGTAGTTAGATAAAATTTTAACTTTTAAATCATTGCTGTCGTTGTGTAATGTTTCGTAAGCAAAATTCAGTTCTGTTGAATTGTAAATTAGTTTAGTCGTATCTTCTGCTGGCAATGGATTTAATGAGTTTGGAAATCCATAAATGTGTGCAACATTTCGATGGTATAAAACATCGGCACTTATTGAATTTTTTCCGATAAAATATTTGCTGTAAGCAGAAATGCTATTGTTGCTAAATGTATTAAAATTTTTATCTCCATTAGAAGAGTGATGTTTGAGTAATATTCCATTGTTCCAGTTTTTGTTTCTCAAACTGTTGTAATAAATTTCAAAAACAGGAGTAAAATAATTGCCGAAACCCAACCGCGAATAATTATTTTTTAATTGTGGAAGCAGCATAGTTCCTAAACTAATTGGCTTGATAGTATAAATAGTTGGTGATACTGCCATTGAAATATCAGGCAAGCTGTACATAAACATTGGCTTTTTACTTTCAGGTATTTCAGGATTTGGATTTACCGGAATTTTTAATGCTTCAGAAAGCATTGGTTTGAAAATTGTTTGCACTCTTACATTTTCATCCTCCAACGAATCTTTTTGAGAATACACATTGATGGAAATTAACAAGGCAATAATTAGGTTTATCTTTTTCATAAATAGTTATTCTTCTTCTTCAACTTGTTGAACTTTATTTTTATTTGCGTCTTTTTTGGTTGGCTCTAAAGCCTCAATTGCCTTAAGCTTTTCAATGGCTATACTTTTTAAATCTTCGCCTTGGTATTCATCAATTACACTTTGCAAAGTCGCTTTTGCTTGAAAAAAATCTTTTTGTGATGTATAAATATCAGCTAATAATATAAAGCCATTAGCAACCCAATATTCGTAAGCCGAAAAATCTTCGCTCAATTCCATAATTGCTTTTTGACTATTTTTAAAATCCTTTTTCGAAAAACGTATCAATGCAATATTGTATTTTGATTCAGCTGCCAATACGTTTGTTTTTGCCTCTTTTAACAAATATTGAAAATCTGTCAAAGCAGAATCTGTTACGTTTCTGTTCATATAAAATCTTGCAGTATTTATTCTTGCTTCAATCAAACCATCTTTAGTTGCAATTCCTGATAGTATGTATCGAAACGAAATAGTTGCAACAGTATCTTGTTTTTTTAATAAGCCTGCACATCGCATTTGCCCAATTAATGCAATGGATAAATTTTCTTTGTTACCTGCAATTCTTTCTAAAATAGAATAAAAAGAATATGCGTTTTCATAATCTTTTTTGCCGAAATATAAAATAGCAGATTGTCTAGTAGCGCGTTCTGAATAATCGCTTCTTATACTATTTGCAGTAAATTCATATCCTATCAATGCTTCATCGTACAACTTTAAAATATAGTCGCTTTCGGCTTTGAAAAAATTTGCTTTGAGTGTAAAATATCCGCCAGCAAAACGATTTATATAATTAGCAAATCCTTTGCTAGCTTTTGAGTATTCTTTATTTTTATAACTGTTAAATGCAGATTCGTATGTAAGTGAATCCTGTGATGATGCGGTGTAACTAATATTTGGAATGTCTTTTAACCAATCATTAAATCCATCAACATCGCCTTTATTTATGAAAATATTTTTAACCAAATGAATTCCTTGTCTTGATTCATCTGTACCTGAAAATTTAATTGCTAATTGTTTTATAATTTCTTTTGCATCTTCGTCTTTTGCCTGATTAAACAAAACCAAACCATTATTTAACATTGACTTTCTAACATAAAAACTATTTGGATAGTTTTTGATGATGTTATTAAACTCAAGCAATGCTTCGTTGTAATTTTGAAGCTTTAGATGCATATCTGCTTTTTCAAACATTGCATCATCTCTTAAACCAGATTTTGGATATTTATCGATTAATAGTTGTAATGTAGAAATTTTTTCATCCGCACGATTTAAAACTCCAAGTATTAATCCTTTTTGGTACAATGCGTAATCGCTTCCATTTAAGTTTTTACTTGATATCAAATTATAGTAATCAATTGATTTTTCGTAACTGCCTGTTGCAAAATAACAATCAGCTATTCGAATAACTGCATCAGTATATACTTCAGGATTTGACGCTTGAGTTTCTTTTTCAACAAACTTTTTAAAGTATTCAATTGCATTTTTATAATCGTCAGTTTTTAAATATGCATAAGCAAGATTGTAAAATGATAGTGTAAAAAATTTCGTCTTTCTGAATTCGTCAAATAGCTGTGCTTGTTGGTAGTAAGCTATAGATTTAATGTAATTTGATTCTTTGTAAGCAATTTCGCCCAGCCAAAAATTACTCAATGACACAGACTTCTTATCAACTATTTTTTTCTCGATTGATTTGTTAAAATATTCAGCTGCTTTTTTATAATCGTTGTTTAAAAATAATTCTTCTCCTCGGTAAAAATATATTTTTTGTAAAATTGTATTGTCTTTTTCGTTTGGTTCTTTTACACTTTCTAAAATACGAATAGCTTCTTTGTAATTTCGAGTATTCAAAAGCAAATTACTTATCAAACTCTTTGCATCGTCAATGTGTTCAGAAGCAGGAAAACGTTCAATAAATTTTGTAAGATTTGTAATTGCATTATTTGTCGAGCCCAAATCGTAATTCAATTTTGCAGCATTAAACAATGCTTGTTCGTTTATTTTTTCATCGCCATTTAGGTTTATAGCTTTTTCAAACGCAGTTCCTGCATTTGGTTTTTTATCTATTTGCAAATAACATTCGCCTAATTGGTAGTAGGAGATTTGCTGAAATGAATCTTTTGCAGTCGATAATTTCAAGTAATATTCAATTGCTTTTTCATATTGCTTACTCATTTTGCAGGCATAAGCCAAACGATAAATGTCGCTAGACGAATGAGATGCAGGTGCATCGTTATTGTATTTTTCGAGATAGGGAGTAGCTTTGTCAAATTTGTTGAGGAAATAATACGATTGGCCAAGCATTCCAGCTACATCTGTTGCGACATCTTTATTTGTCATGGTGTCGCAATATTTAATTACATCCAAATATTTTTTATGTGAGAAATATATTTGTGCTACATAAACATTTGAAAGTGGACCAAATGTTTTGTGGTGTCTTACTCGTTCGAAATGAATAAGCGCTTCGTCAAAATTATTTTGCTTGTAACTAACATAAGCATAATAATAATTAGCGGCATCGTAGTATTTATTTTTTTCGTTAATGATGTTTTTAAAAGATTCTTTTGCATCGTCAAATCGCTCCACTTTAAAAAGGCAATAGCCATTTAAAAAATAATACTCTACCAATTCGTTGTCTTGCAAATATTTTGCATTGGTTTCGCCAAATAGTTTTACCGCTTTCTTGTTGTCTTTTACTCGATAGTAATATTTTGCCAACTGGTATTTTGCCAAAAATGCTTTGTTGTTTTCAGGGTATTTTGAAATTATTGAAGAAAGGATAACTACCGCATCGTTATTAAATAACTCAAGTGCGCAAACGCCAGCATAGTATTTTGCATTAATGATGTAAGTTAAATCTTTGCTTTTTGTAATGTATAAAAGAAATTGTTTTTGAGCAGCGGCATATTTTGCTTTATCAAAAAGGTCAAGTGCGGTATTGTAAATACTTGTATTGTTCTGGTAAATTTCGGTTTGTTGCGCATTGGTATTTGCGAAAAAAAATACCAATACTGACAAACATAAAATGATTTTTTTTCTAAGTAAAAATGTATATAATTTCATAATTTTTTGGTCAATGTTTGTTGTTATTTAGTAAACGAAAAAGTCAATCATTTACTAAATTAATAAACACTCAAAACTAAAATTATGCTAATAAATCAAAAGGATAAACTTATCCCCAATGTAGGCATGATTGGCAATTGGTTAATACGTTTATAGTTTACTCTGTCGAAATAAAAAACATTCTCGCGGTTGTAAACGTTGGTAGCAGCAGCCGAAATGTTTAATGTAGATTTTTCGTTTAGTGTAATCTTTTTAGACAGTGAAAGGTCTAGTCTGTGGAAATATGGCAATCGTCCGGTATTTAAGTTGTCGCCAAAATAAATTCCTAATTGTCCGTTTTGTTGCAAAGTATTTGTGGTAACTCCATTTTTAAAATTGAGTTGTTCATAAAATCCTTGTGTTTGAGTAAATGGAAATCCACTTGCGAAATTCCAACGTGTACTTGCACTCCAGCTTTTGTCTTTTCCCCAAGTGTAATTAAAAACAATGTTCATATTATGTCTGCGATCGAAGTGTGGGAAATACGTTCTTATTCCATCGAATCTGCTAACATTGGTAAGTGAATAGACAACCCAAACATAAATTCCTTTGCGTTCATATTTTAATGAAATATCGCCACCATAAGCTTTACCGGTTTCGGCAACAAAACTTGAAACGAGTCGGTCTATTTCTGCATTAGAAAATCCTTTTGTTTTTAAATATGCGCGATCTTTTACATTGTCGTCATACATTTTGTCGCGATTAATATTTGTAATCTGACTAAAGTTTTTTATAAATCCTTCAGCATTCAATGAGAGAAAACGAGTGATGTCAATTTCCATTCCTAACACACCGTGTTCTGCAGTCTGACGTTGGTATACTACATTGTTGTTCCCGATTTTTTCTGGCATTTGGTCTTTTCCAGGGCTTGGCAAAAATCCGTAAAATAAATTTACAACATCTTGATCGCTTACTGCCGACATTAAATTTTGCGAATAAAATCCGCCTGCTGCTTTTAGTCTAATGAAACTATTCAAGTTGTATTTGGCGCCTAAACGTGGTTCGTAGCTTGTTTCATTCAACGATGAATAATTTACGGCTCTTAATCCTGATTCAATTACAAATCGACCAATAATCTTTTTGTATTTAACAAATCCTCCAATTTCGGTTGTGAACTGTCTGTCAATTAATCTTCGTCCGCTTGAAGTTAAATAATTGTAATCTGTACCAAACCCAACTATATCAAATCCGTATTTAATATCATCTCGGCCAATAAAATAAGTAAATCCAACAGATGCGTTAAATGCTTCGATGCCACTTTCGCGTGGCAATCCATCGGATTCGGTTTGACTCATCTGGTAATTTGAATATCCCATGTTTGCATTTATTTCAGTGCTCGATTCATCAGGTCTGATTAATGCGCTGCCTCCAATTCCGTTTGATGTCCAATTGTATTTTACTGAATTGAAACCTGCATTGTCATTGAAATTAAATCCAAAAAGATTGAGTCTGCTTCCGTTTGATCCGACATATGTGTATTTCGCGTACAAATCATTAAAGGAATAGGGGAGCCCATTCACAGGATCTGCATAACTATAAAACATCTTTGAAGTTTTGTCGAGATAAGAAGTCTTGTATGAAATTGCATACGATGCGCTTGCATTGTTTTCGCTAAAAGGAGTAATTGGTCCTTCGAATAAAATCTTTGTTGTTATAGGATTTATTGAAACTTTTCCTGAAAATGCTTTTTTGTTTCCATCTTTAGTTGCAACATCAATAACTCCAGAAATTCTTCCTCCGTATTGAGCATTAAATCCACCCGCATATACTTCGGTATTTTTTATCAAATCTGCATCAAACACACTAAACAATCCAATGGAGTGAAAAGGATTGTAAACTATCATTCCATCAAGCAAAACCTTGTTCATTACTGGAGGTCCGCCTCTAATATAAAGTTGGCCACCTTGATCGCCACTAAATGTAACACCAGGCAAAATTTGAAGATACTGAACCAAATCTGGCTCGCCACCAAAAGATGGTAATTTATTAAGGTCTTTTTGTGTAATTACTGTTGTTGAAATATTTACATTTTCTTTTTGATTTTGTCCCTTTCCTTTAATGGTTACTCCTTTTAATTCGATTTTTCTTTTTAATGGATAAAGATTAAGTGTAGTAATTTTATCTGCTATTATTTCAATCACTGCTTTTGCAGTATCGTATTCAAGACTTGCTGCAAACACAACATATCTCCCAGGTTTAATTCGTGTAATTACAAATTGCCCGTTGATATCAGTTATTTTTCCTGTATTAAGTTCTTTGATAATAACATTGGTAAAAATAATTGGTTCTCCAGTTTGCTTGTCTAAAACAGAACCTCTTAAATCACCAGTTTGGGAATAAAGCAATGTTGAAATGAATACTATAATTGATAAAAGCGCGTATTTTTTTGTCATATAAAAAGGTGTGCGAATATAGCAAAAGCTCAGAAAATTAAACCTTGATTTGTTTACAAAATTTAAGCAGCTTTAATTGTTTGTCAATTCACAATCCTTTCTGCATTTTTGTCAAGATGGAAAAAATAGTTAAAGCAAGTTTGTTTTTCGTTTTTAATTTAGCGTTTTTGGCTAATGTTTATACTCAACATACATATATAAACAACGGAACTTTTTCTACACATATTTTAGATCGGATGGAAATAAAATCGGGCAAAATTGCCAACGAATATTTTCATACTTCCAACAAATCTTATCGCAGACAATTTATTGCGGCTTATGTTGACAGTCTTATTCAAAGCGATTTGCCGTTCTCAAAACAAGATAAATTTAACTTGGAGTATTTACAGATCGATAATTTTGAGTGGAGTAAAAGCAATACGGTTAATTCGAAAAATAAAGTTCCATTGCTGAATGATTTTTACAAAAAAAAATCAGCATTGTATTCTGTTCAAATACCAGATTTTAATTTAATAATTAATCCGGTTGTTTTAGTAAGCATGACAAATGAACGCGGTACGCCTAATGTTGACAGAGCTTTCATAAATACTCGCGGATTTGAATTGAGAGGAAATCTCACAAATAAAATTGGATTTTATAGTCATGTTAGCGATGAAGTTATTGCTCCAATGAGAAATGTTTACGATTATTTTCAAAAAGATTCTGTCATTCCAGGAGCAGGATATTACAAACTTTATCCAGGAAATTATGGATATTTTTTATACAATGGATATGTTAGTCTATCGTTAAATAAATACATGGATTGGCAATTTGGTCATGGTAGAAATTCAATTGGCGATGGATTCAGGAGTTTTATTTTATCTGAATTTGCGCCCGATTACAATTACCTTAAATTCAATACGCGTGTTTGGAAAATAAATTACACTAATATTTTTGGGCAGATGAGAGATTATGCGCCAATTCAAACTTATTTAAACTCGGCCAAACATTATTTAGCTACCCATCATCTTTCAATAAATGTAACCGATAATTTTAGCATTGGAGCTTTTGAAAGTATCATTTTTCAGCGCGACAGCGGACATTCAGAAACTGGTTTTGATTTGAATTATCTTAATCCTGTTATATTTTATAAAGCAATTGAGAATGGATTAAACAGCACAGACAAAGCAGTTATAGGAACAAATTTTAAATACAATTTCCTACATCATTTTTCGCTTTACGGACAGTTTGTTTTAAGCGAATTTGTTTATACCGAACTTGAAAAAGCCCGTGGTTGGTGGGGAAACAAACATGCCGGTCAACTTGGAATAAAGTACATTGATGTTTTGAATGTTAAAAATCTTGACTTACAAGTTGAATTTAATTATTCGCGGCCATACATGTACACTTCGTACACAAAGTTTCAAAGTTATACAAATTACATGCAACCATTGGCTCATCCTTTGGGCGCAAATTTTTATGAGCTAATAAATACTATTCGGTATCAACCAACAAATCGATTGTGGTTATTAGGCAAATGTATTTTGGCAAATTATGGCGAAGACACAACCAATACGAATTGGGGGAAAAATATTGGACTTTCTTACGCAAGTGTTCATCGGCATTTTGGAAATTACATTGGTCAGGGATTTAATTGTACGCTTTTGATTGCAGATTTAAATGTATCGTATATGTTTAAGCATAATATGTTTCTTGACATAGGCGTAAGATACAGAACCGTAAATAGCGATTTGTTGCGATTTGACCGAGATGAATTTTATTTTAGTGCAGGCATAAGATTAAATATTGCGCAACGATTTTATGACTTTTAATAATTGAAAATTAACAATCAAATTTCTCCAATTGCTTTAAGAAAACTTGAAAATCTTTTGGATAATCTGCAATTACTTCGTAATTTTTTTCGCCAACAATAAATTTTATTTCTCTTGCATGCAATGCTACTCTTTTTATCATTGGATCTTCGTTTTCAAATTTCCCAAGACTAAAATTTTTCTTCATCTTTGATAAAAAAGGAAGCTTTCCACCATACATTTCATCAGCAACTAGCGGAAAATTTTGTGAAGCTAAATGAATTCGAATTTGATGCAATCTGCCCGTTATTGGCATGCATTTTAATAATGTAAAATGTTTGAAAACTTTAATTGTTGAAACAATGGTTTGAGATGCTTTTCCATCTTTTTTGTTAATGATTGCTTTCCCTTTGTTGTTGGATTCGATGGGTAAATTAATTTCAAAATCAGTGACGTCAAATTTGCCTTCAACTATTGCGTGGTAAGTTTTTTGAACTTTTCTTTTTTCAAATAAAATGGTAGTGTCACGATATGCTTGATTGTGCTTTGCTAACACTAAAATGCCACTGGTTTCTTTATCTAATCGGTGGCATAATTGAATATTTTCATTTTGTTTTTTAGCTAATCGAATAATGCTTAGCGTATCTAAATTTCTTTCGTCAAGCGAAGAAATTCCTGTCGGTTTATTTATAAATAACAAATCTGAATCTTCAAATATTGTTATGCCTTTTAGTGTAAATTGTTTCAAAGTAAATTAGTCTAAAAATCTATTTTTGATTTCCGAATTCTGAATGATGCATTCATTTTGTTTGCCAAATAATAGTCGCCTATTTTTTGCTATTAAATCGTAAAGTAAATTACGTATAAATTCAGGAATTATTTTTAATACCAATACTATTTTCCAACCAGTATTTAAGTTTTCTAATATTTTAAATACTGCAACTGATTTTATAAATATTGAATCGTCAATAATTAAAATAATAGAATCTGTTTTCGTGAAATCAATTTGATGTTTTGCTGCTAATTTTTTTGCGGTTTCCGATTGAATAGATGCTAATTGATAGCAATTTTTTTTATCTCTTTTAATTGTAAACTGCGCAAGTTTATTGCAAAGCGAACAAGCACCGTCAAATAATATAATTGCTTTCTGAGTCATCGTTAATTGTTAATGAATTCCTTGTTAAATCTGATTGGCGAAAAAAAATAGAGCATGCAAACTCTTGCATAGCGATAGGTTAATGGCGATCCTAAAATAAGCGATGAAATAATTGGAATAATATAAGTCCAAAAATCAGCCTTGCCATTTGAAATAAAAAGTATAGACAAGCCAAGGGTTATCATTACCGTACAGGTAATTCCATAGCTAACATACATGGCTCCCCAAAAAAAACCGGGTTCGATTTCGAAATGCAAATTGCAGACTGGACAATTTTTATTCGTTTGCATAAATCCATTCAATTTGTAAGCATTGTAAATAAATAATTTACCACTTTGGCATTGAGGACATTTAGACTTTAGAAACGATAATTTCCGTGATGGTTCGAACTTGTTACACATTAATTCTTTGAATTTATTTACAGCTACGCTTGTTTTTTAACGCGCGTGTTTTTAATGTATAAAAATATAAAAAGGGCGCCAATTAAATAGGGTAGAGCAAGTAAATACAAAATGCCTTTGTTTATGGTATTTCCAACTTGGCTTTCACCGCCTTCGCGTGCTGATAATAGAGCTTGTTTGCACATTGGACATTGAGCGAAAGTGGCGTTTGAAAGTATTAAAATAACTATCACTAGAAATAAGATTTTTGGGAATAATTTAAATTTCATGCAACGAAGATAAAGCTAATTTTAGATTTTGAATTTGAAGTCTTAAAAGTCATTATTTGTTGCCTTGTCTGACTTTTGTCATTTAATATTTTTTTGAATCATAAAAATTCAATAGTTTCGTTTGCTGATTACATTAACATATAAAATATGAAGAAAATCTACACTCAAGAAGATTTATTAAAATACATTTACAAGGAAACAACTCATCAAGAAAACAAATCCATCGAGTTGGCATTAATCTTTGATGATACTTTGGAAAGCCAATACAGAAAACTGCTTGAAGGCGTAAATGTGTTGAATCAAATTAGCGAACGACCAAGCGAAGAAAGTATTGATACAATACTACAGTTTGCTAAAGAAACTAATAGTCAACACGCATAGTTTATTAATAATTTATTGCGGTAATTTTGAAAGTGGCTCCATTTGGTTTAAACCATATTTGACCATCTTTTCCAGCCATACATCCTTCTTTGTTTCTAAATAGTTCGTTTGGGTTTTGATTCACTAATTCTTCACAAAAAATTTCATCGAAAATGGCATCGAAATTTTCTATAAATTCCTTTTTGGTTGCAATATTACTCAAAGGAAATTTGATCAATTTTGAAATGGCTTCTTTGTTTCTCTCTTTAACTAAAAAATAAAATTGCTGATAAAATTTTATCATGTTATTTCCATTGCTAAATCCAGCATCGCTCCAACTTATTGATAAAGTGCTATCGCTGAAAACTTGCTTTTTTCTTTGAAATTCGTTTGGCAATTCTTTCATATCAACTTGCGCATTTAGCAATTCAGTTTTAGTGTTGTAAAGTTGAGTATCTGTTTTTAATTCCCATTCGTTTGCTGGATTATTGATAGCAGTTTTTTCATTTCCGCACGATGAAAACAAGAGTTGAATTCCAAACAAAATAGCTAAAATATTTTTCATATTCCGGTATAGTTTTGTGGTGTTATTTTTCTCATTTCACTTTTTATTTCTTCACTTATTTCAAGTTCATTAATAAATGTTTTAATATGGGTGATTTCAATTTTTTCGTTTGTACGAGTAAGCATTTTTAATGCTTCGTAAGGATTTGGATAGCCTTCTCTTCGCAAAATAGTTTGAATTGCTTCGGCAACTACTGCCCAATTAGAATCCAAATCTTGTTTTAATTTTTCTTCGTTTAACACTAATTTATTCAAACCTTTTAATAAGGATTTAAAAGCGATTAAACTGTATCCAAACGGAACGCCAATATTTCTTAAAACGGTTGAATCGCTTAAGTCTCGCTGCAATCTTGAGATTGGTAGTTTTGCTGAAAGATGTTCAAAAACAGCATTTGCCATTCCGAAATTTCCTTCTGCATTTTCAAAATCAATTGGATTCACTTTATGAGGCATTGCGGATGATCCTATTTCGCCTTGCTTTAGTTTTTGTTTAAAATAATCCATTGAAATGTATTGCCAAACATCGCGACTAAAATCAATCAGAATTGTGTTGATTCGTTTCATGCAATCGCACATTTCAGCAATTGTATCGTAATGCTCAATTTGAGTTGTCGGATACGAACGCGTTAAACCCAATTTTGCAACAAAATTTGCAGCAAATTTATTCCAATCAATAGTAGGGAAAGCGACATGATGAGCATTCAAATTTCCAGTTGCTCCACCAAATTTTGCCGCATGCGAAATATTGATTAATTTATTCTTCTGAATTTCAATTCTTGTTTGAAAAACTTGCCATTCTTTTCCTAATCGTGTTGGAGATGCTGGCTGGCCATGAGTTCTTGCCAACATGGGAATGTCTTTCCAATCTGTTGCTTGATTTTTAATTGTACTTATCAACTCGTCAATTTGAGGGATAATGCAATTTTCTAAAGCGTGTTTAATGCTAAGTGGAATGGCGGTATTATTTATATCCTGACTTGTTAATCCAAAATGAACAAATTCTGAAATTTCTTTATATCCAATTAATTCTAATTTTTCTTTTATAAAATATTCAACCGCTTTTACATCGTGATTTGTTGTTTGTTCAATTTCTTTAATTCGTTTTGCATCGTCAATTGAAAAATTATTGGATATTTCTTGAAGTGTTTTTTTGTCTATTTTCTTCTTATCAAGTTGAGAAAGATTCAAATCTATTAATGCAATAAAATATTCGATCTCTACAAATACTCGGTATTTTATTAAAGCAAATTCGGAAAAATAAACTTCGAGCGCTTCTGTTTGTTTTCGGTATCGTCCGTCTATAGGATTTATTGATGTTAATTCATTCATATGTATTATTTCTTTTTTTTCTTGTTTATGGATTTTATAAACTCTGACCAAGCAAAAGCATCAAAAACCTTCATCGGAATTGATTGCCCATTGTAATAATTTAGATCAGCTCTTTGTTGCTGATACCATCGGTAAGTTTCAATTCCGTCAAGCGATATCCCTTTTGCGAGCATATCAAATGGAACACGCCTTAAGTTGCTATAAGCCAAAGCAAGGTTGTCGTTTTTAGATCTTGATTTTACAAAATAATAATCAAACTCTTCGGGAGTCGAAAAAGGATGGATAACAAACTCGGGCAAATAAAATGTATCGTCAGCCATTCTAATTACCGTAATTAATTTTGTGTCATTAAAGTCAGATGGGAAATGAAAAACTTGTGAAGTATATCCAATACTTGAAAAAACTAATTTGTCCTTTTTGCGTGCTACAAAAGAAAAAAAACCACTCATGTCTGCAAATGTTCCTCTGCTTGTTCCTTCGATGTGAATGCTTGCGTAAGGAACAATTTTGGTGCTGTCGTAATTTACTACAAAGCCACTAAGTTGAATTAAAGGATTGTCGTTATTTTGTTGTTGTGAGTAAACATTAGTGGTACACAATATCAATAAAACAATAAAATATATTTTTTCTCTCATCTAATTAATTAAATAAACAACCCAAGACCAATGCAAAGTAAAACAATTATGGGATTTGGGACATGTGTAGTTAATAGCAAAAAAACCGTTGCCAATAAAACCAACATATTCAGCTCAATATTTTCTAAATCAATTACTACAGGTTGAAATAATAAATAGGCTGAAGCAATTACCAATCCGGCCGATGTTGCATTTATACCTTCAATTGCATTTTTTACTGGGCTGTAATTTTTCAACTGATTCCAAATTGGGTAAATAAAAAATATTAAAAAAATTCCTGGAAGAAAAATTGCAACTGTCCCAATAATTGCTCCCAATAATTGCCCGTGAATCCCCCAGTCTGCCATGGCCAATGCCGAAATATAAGTAGAAATACTAAACACAGGACCTGGTATTGCTTGTAAAATTCCTACACCAGCCAAAAATTCGTTTGCCCCAAGGTAGTGTTTGAATTCTACAAATTGATTATACATCATGGGAATTAATACATGGCCGCCACCAAAAACGATACTGCCGTATCGATAAGTATTTTCAAATAACAGAATAGGTTTACTATCGAAGAGATTTCCTAATGCTGCAGCAATTAAAAATATGCCAACGAACAAAATAAAATTACTCCAATTTATATTTTTTAATCGCGCTACTTTTTCCAATTTGCTTTTATTTACTTGGCTTGAAATAAAACCACCAATTAGTAAAAGAACAGGAAATATCAAGGGTGTTTGAGCAAGTATTCCAGCAATAGTTGCAAGTAGTAATAAAAACCAATGATAGGTTCTAGTAACAAAAAGTTGAGTTGTTTTATAGGCTGCAAAAACAATAAATCCAACAGCCATTGGTTGAATAAATCGGAGAAATTCAAGTTTAGGATTATCTAATGCAAATTGATGAACGACAATTGCAAAAATTGTCATCAAAATAGATGCTGGCAAAATCCAAACAAATAGGGTTAGAAATGCTAAAAATGCGCCATCAATTTTATACGCTATGGCTGTAATAATTTGAGTTGAAGTTGGTCCGGGTAAAATATTGCATAAGGAGTGTAAATCTTTTAACTCATCTTCGCTCATGTACTTTTTTTTAAGTACAAATCGCTTATGAATTTGTGTAAAATGCACTTGCGGTCCGCCAAATGCCGTAAGGGCAAATTTCAAAACATCGAGCAAAAAAACGATGCGCCTGAATTGCCGTATTTTTTGTTGCTTCAATTCGTTTTTGGGGTTTTAGCAAGGCGAAGGTAGCAGAATTTTAATTAAAAATGATACGCCATTTGCCTGATAAAAGTTCAGAGTGCGGTTAATTTTATTGATTACTGCTTTATTAATTTCAGTGTTTGGATATTCCCACCCATTTCAACCGTAAGGAAATAAAATCCACTTTGCAGCTCAGTTACTATGTTTGGACTGCGAAGCGTCAGACCAGAATTCACCTCAAAACTTTCGTTTAAAATTGTTCTTCCCGATAAGTCTCTCAAAATAACTTTCACTTCTTGATTTTGGGTTGAATTGATTTTGAGTAAAATATTTTCACTGAAAGGATTGGGATAGGCTTCGATCAAGCCCTCTTTCAATTCATCAAACAAATTTACACTAACAATTTTTGAGTAAGTGAAACTACCATCGTTGTCAATTATTTTCAATCTGTAGTAGATAGTCTTTTTCATGCCGAACGCAGCCAACGCATCAGTAAATTGGTAATTTTTAATTGAGTTTGAATTTTCTGCTGCTTTTACTTTGCCAACCAATAACCAATGACCAATTTCTAATGACTTTTCAATTTCAAACACCCTTGTATTAATTTCCTGAGCTGTTGTCCAGTTAACAATGGTATTGCTTCTCATTTTATAAGCACTTATGTCGAGCAGATTTACGGGCAAGGGGTTACTGTTATCTGTACCTGTAAAGCAGGCAACATCATTTATAGCATTTGCAGCAATTGTATTTTTAATGGTATCGACATTGCTAAGACTAGATATAAAAGCTATCCAAGGGATACCGGTATTTTTCCTTGCCAGTTTTATGTTTGTTTCGTTTGATACCTTGCCTAACCAAACATCTTTGTAATTTAAACTTAAATTATAATTATATGAACCGCTGAGTGCTGCAATATCAGTATAAAAAAACATGTAACCATTGGCAGCATCAAGTGTTGTGGTGCCTCCAACTGTCAATTTAATTTCTACATTAGTGATTACTCCTCCATTAACATCTGTATAAACATAGTAAACATTCGTATTTGTTCCATCGTCACGTGTACCTACCATAATATTTCCCTCCAATGGCGGGATAGTGTTCGGGTTTAATGAAAGTATCTTACTCCCTGATGAACAATATTCAGGTGCGACAGGTGAAGCTGAACCATAAATATGATGAAAGTACTGTGCATTAATGTTGCTAGTATTAAATAATATAGCTAACAATGTGAGTGTACAAAGCCTTAAACGGATTGGCAATTGAGTGGTGAGGGTAAGCATGTACCTTCTTTGTTTTGTAGTTTTCATAACTTTAGGTTAATGAACTGCAAAGTATAATCAAATTTATTGTAAGTCCAAGTAAAATTCCAACAAAGTACATTTATTGTTAGCAAATAAAATTCTTAATTTAAATCAAAATAAAATATTTTTACCAAATTGTTTCTGCCCATGATTCAAAAATTACTTGTTGCAAATAGAGGCGAAATTGCCATTCGTGTATTGCGTGCTGCAAACGAATTGAATATACAAACAATTGCCATTTATACATACGAAGATAGGTATAGTTTGCATCGTTATAAAGCAGACGAATCGTATCAAATTGGAGATGAATCAGAAGCTTTAAAACCTTATTTGGATATTGAAGAAATACTTGCAATTGCCAAAAACAACAAAGCAAATGCGATACATCCAGGGTATGGTTTTTTAAGTGAGAATGCAACGTTTGCAGAGCGTTGCAAAGATGAAGGAATACTTTTTATTGGGCCAGAACCTGAAGTTATGAGAAGCTTGGGCGATAAAGTAACGGCTAAAAAAATTGCGACTTCAGTCAATGTGCCAACCATTAAAGATAGCAAGGAAATATTAACGAACATACATGTAGCGCGCAGCGAAGCTGCGCGCATACAATTTCCAATAATTATAAAATCTGCAGCAGGCGGTGGTGGCCGAGGGATGAGAGTTGTAAGAGATGAACAGCAATTAGAACGAGTATTTGACGAAGCAAAAAACGAAGCAAAAGTTGCATTTGGCGATGGCACCGTTTTTTTTGAAAAATTTATAGATCAGCCAAAGCATATTGAAATTCAGATAATGGGCGATAATTATGGAAATATTGTCCACCTCTACGATCGCGATTGCTCTATTCAACGAAGATTTCAAAAGGTAATAGAAATAGCGCCAAGTCCATTGCTTGGCAAAAAAACCAAAGAAAAACTTTATAACTATGCATTGGCAATTTGCCGAAAAGTTAATTACAATAATATTGGAACTGTTGAGTTTTTAATTGATAAAGAAGAAAATATTTTTTTTATTGAGGTAAACCCTCGCATTCAAGTCGAACATACAATTACTGAAGAAGTAACAGGAGTTGATATTGTAAAAAATCAATTGTTGATTGCGCAAGGATTTCGACTTGATTCGCCTGAAATTAATATCAAACAACAAAGCGATATTAAATGCGAAGGATTTGCAATTCAATGCCGTATAACTACAGAAGATCCTTCGAATAATTTTAAGCCCGATTACGGAACTATTATTGCCTATCGAAATGCCGGTGGTCATGGAATTAGATTGGATGAAGGAAGCAGTTATCCTGGAGTAAAAATATCTCCTTTTTTTGATTCGTTGCTAGTAAAAGTTACTGCTAAAGGTCGTTCGTTAAAGGAAACAAGCGAAAGATTAATTCGTGTGTTGCGTGAGTTTAGAATTAGGGGCGTAAAAACAAACATGGATTTTCTTGAAAATGTTTTGAAACATCCTTTGTTTATTGAAGGAAAATGCAATGTAAATTTTATTGAGCAGCATCCTGAATTGTTCAAATTTAAAAGCAGAAAAGATAGTGGTACAAAAACGCTTAATTACCTTGCCAATATTGTAGTTAATGGAAACGAAGACATAAGTTATATTAATCCAAGAGTTCAATTTCGAAATCCAAAAATTCCCCAGTTTGATAAAAATTCAAACTGTCCAATTGGAACAAAAAATAAATTAGTTGAACTGGGAAGAGTAAAATTTATTGAACAAATAAAAAAGGAGAAATCAATTTTATTTACGGATACAACTCTTCGCGATGCTCATCAATCCTTGCTTGCAACCAGAGTTAGAACAATAGACATGTTGCGAGTTGCAGAAAGTTTCGCAAAAAATCATCCTCAGGTTTTTAGTTTAGAAATGTGGGGCGGTGCAACTTTTGATGTGGCATTAAGATTTCTTCACGAAGATCCTTGGCAACGATTAATATTATTGCGCGAAGCAATTCCTAACATACTTTTTCAAATGCTTATTCGTGGCGCAAATGCAGTAGGATATACTGCTTACCCTGACAATTTGGTCGAAAAATTTATTGAAAAAAGTTGGGAAAATGGAGTGGATGTGTTTCGTATTTTCGATTCGCTTAATTGGTTAGATGGAATGAAAGTATCAATCAATGCAGTTAAAGAAAGAACGGAGGGGTTGTCCGAAGCTTGCATTTGTTATACCGGAGATTTTTTAGATGAAAACAAAAACAAAAAATTCAATCTGAATTATTATTTGGATTTAGCAAAGCGCCTTGAAGATGCGGGTACGCATATTCTTGGAATAAAAGATATGGCAGGTTTGCTTAAACCTTATCAAGCAGAAATATTAATTACTGAACTTAAAAAATCGCTTAACATTCCAATTCATTTACACACACACGATACTTCTTCAATTCAAACTGCCACCTATTTAAAAGCTATAGAAGCTGGAGTTGACATTGTTGATGTTGCCATTGCAAGTATGAGTGGATTGACTTCTCAACCAAATTTCAACTCAATGCTTGCCATGTTAAAAGGAAGCAATCGCGAATGCAAAATGGATTTGAATTCGTTGAATGAATTTTCAAATTATTGGGAAGATGTGCGAGAATGGTATTATCCTTTTGAAAGTGAATTGAAATCTGGAACTGCTGAAGTTTATGAGAATGAAATTCCTGGTGGGCAGTATAGCAATCTGCGTCCGCAAGCAAGAGCATTGGGATTGGAAGATAAATTTGATCAAATAAAAAAGAATTATGTTGATGCAAATGATTTGTTTGGCGACTTGGTAAAAGTTACTCCTTCCTCAAAAGTAGTTGGCGATATGGCATTGTTCATGGCAAGCAACAATTACAGCAAGGAAGATATTATTGCAAACGGAGATAGTATTTCGTTTCCTGATAGTGTGATTGGTTTGTTTAAAGGAGATTTAGGTCAAACGCCTGGTGGTTTTCCGAAAGAGTTACAAAAAATAATTTTAAAGAATATTGAACCGTTTACAAACAGACCAAACGAACATTTAACACCCATAGATTTTGATTCTGAATTTAAAGATTTTATAGAAACATTTGGCAATGAATATTCATTTCTTGATTTTTTAAGTTTCAAATTTTATCCAAAAGTATTTGAGCAATATGCTGCCAAACGACAATTGATTGGGGATGTGTTTTACTTGCCAACTACCACATTTTTTTACGGATTAAATTCAAACGAAGAAACATTGATTGAATTGGCTCCTGGAAAAAGTATTCTCGTCAAAATGCTGTATGTAACCGATGCAGATGAAAAAGGTTTTCGTTCGGTTTTTTTCAAGCTGAACGGGCAAACACGAGCTATTGAAATCAAAGACAAAAATTTTATTGTTTCAAAAGCGGCAAATAAAAAAGTAAGCAATGACAAAGAAATAGGTTCTCCTTTGCAGGGGAAGTTATCAAAAATTTTTGTTGGTCAAGGCGATGAAGTTGAAAAAAACACTCCGCTATTTTCTATTGAAGCCATGAAAATGGAAAGCACAGTTTTAGCTCCTCAAAAAGGAGTTGTTACAAAACTTATTTTAAAAGAAGGCGGTTTGTTAGAGCAAGATGATGTAGTATTAGAATTAGAATAATTCTTCTTTTTAAAATTATATTCGCCAAATGCTGATTGATAAAAACAAGATTCAAATACTTGCAAAAGAATATTTTGAAGAAATACAATTTTTAAGAAGGCATTTGCATGCCAATCCTGAGTTGTCTTTCAATGAATTTGAAACGTCAAAATTTATTAAATTACAATTAGAAAAAATTGGAATTTCTGAATTTGAACAAAAAGCAAATACAGGTTGGGTAGCATTAATCAAAGGTAAAAATCCAGAAAAAAAAATTGTCGCATTGCGCGGAGACATCGATGCATTGCCGATTTTCGAAAAAAACGATGTGCCGTATAAATCCAAAATTGATGGAGTGATGCACGCTTGTGGTCACGATGTTCATACAAGTTGTTTGCTTGGCGCAGCAAAAATTTTGAATGAAATAAAAAACGATTTTGAAGGAACTGTTAAATTGATTTTTCAACCTGCTGAAGAAAAATTACCTGGTGGCGCAAGTATAATGATTAAAGAAGGCGCACTTGAAAATCCAAAACCCGAATCTATAATTGGACAACATGTTATGCCTTTGATTCCTGTTGGAAAAGTAGGATTTAAATCGGGACTATACATGGCAAGTACCGATGAGTTGTATGTAAAAGTTATTGGCAAAGGCGGACATGGTGCAATGCCAGATTTAAATATAGATCCGGTTGTAATTGCTGCGCATATAATTTTAGCATTGCAACAGATTGTTAGCAGATCTGCAAAACCAAATACGCCTTCTGTACTTTCGTTTGGAAAAGTAATTGCAAACGGTGCTACCAATGTTATTCCTGATGAGGTTTACATGGAAGGAACTTTTAGAACTCTTGACGAAAAGTGGAGAAAAGAAGCACACATTAAGATTAAAAAAATGGCTGAACAGATTGCTGAAAGCATGGGAGCGAAGTGCGAATTTGAAATTAGAGTTGGCTATCCATTTTTAAAAAATGATGAACAATTAACTGAACGAGCTAAAATATCAGCAATTGAATATTTGGGGAGAGAAAATGTTTTGGATATTGATATTTGGATGGCGGCTGAAGATTTTGCGTATTACTCTCAAATAATGCCTGCTTGTTTTTACCGATTGGGAACTAGAAATGAGGACAAAGGAATTGTTTCATCTGTTCATACTGCAACGTTTGATATTGACGAAACTGCGTTAGAAATAGGAGCGGGGCTTATGGCTTGGATTGCTTTGAGTGAATTAAGCAACTAAACAAATCAGAATCAATTGCTAAAAAACCATTAGCATTTAAAATACATTGAATTTTTAATTCAGTTCGAAAAAAGTGTACACCAAAAATAGAACTATTCTACAGGTGGTTCGTTTGTAATTTCTTCAGAAGTTTCAGTTGTTTCGTTACTAATTGGCTCGTCTGAAATAATTGTATTCTCAAGAATTGCTGTTTCTCCATTTTCGATTTCTTCTTCAATTCCTGGAATGTAATCTATTCTTGCAACACTTGCTATTTCATCCTTTCCGCCAATATTTATTAATCGTACACCTTGCGTTACACGTCCTTGTGTACGAAGTTTTCTCATACTTAATCGAATAGTGATTCCGCTTTTGTTAATTATCATCACATCGTGGCTATCGTCCACATCTTTAATGGCAACTAATTTTCCGGTTTTTTCGGTAATATTCATCGCTGCAACACCTTTTCCGCCACGATTTGTAATTCTATAATCTTCAACTTCGCTGCGTTTTCCTAAGCCGTTTTCGCTAACTACAAGCACATTTGTTTTTGTTGGATCTTCAATTGAAACCATTCCAATAACTTCATTTCCTTCGGCTAAACGAATTGCTCTTACGCCTGTCGCGTTTCGGCCCATTGGTCTAACAGTACTTTCGTTAAAACGAATTGCTTTTCCATCGCGACTTGCAATAATCATTTCGCAAGTTCCGTTTGTCAATCTTGCTTCAACCAAAGTATCTCCCTCGCGAACATTGATTGCGTTAATTCCATTTGCTCTTGGGCGGCTATACGCTTCCAATGTTGTTTTTTTAATGGTTCCTTTTTGAGTTACCATTATTACATTAGTGTTGTTTATGTATTCTTGATCGCTTAATGTTTTTACACATAAGAATGCTTTTACTTTGTCATCAGCAGGCATGTTAACCAAATTTTGAATTGCTCTTCCTTTGGTATTTTTTTCTCCCTCTGGAACTTCAAAAATTCGCAACCAAAAACAACGCCCTTGTTCGGTAAATAACAACAAGTAATTGTGGTTTGTAGCAGCAAAAATATGTTCAACAAAATCTTCTTCGCGTTTGGCAACTCCTCGGCTTCCTTTTCCGCCTCTTGCTTGTGTTCTGTATTCGTCAAGCGAAGTGCGTTTCATGTAACCAAGATGTGAAATTGTAATTACCACTTCGTCATCCGGAATAAGGTCTTCCATGCTCATGTCTTCTCCACTCATTACAATTACGCTTCTTCTTCCATCGCCATACTTCTCTTTAATATCAGCAAGTTCGTCTTTAATTATTTTCATACGAATACCTTCGTTTGACAATACTTCTTTTAAAAGTGCTATCAATTCCATCAGGTTCTTGTATTCTTCTTTTATTTTATCGCGTTCAAGTCCGGTAAGACGTTGCAAACGCATATCTAAAATAGCTTTTGCTTGTAATTCGCTTAGTTTGAAACTTTCAATTAATCCATTTCTGGCTTCATCTGGTGTGCGCGATCCACGAATCAGTTTTATTACTTCGTCTAAGTGATCAAGCGCAATCAGTAAACCTTCTAAAATGTGAGCACGTTTTAAGGCTTCTTCTAATTCAAATTGCGTTCTGCGAATAACCACTTCGTGTCTGTGATCTACATAGTTTGAAATAAGACTCTTTAAATTAAGCATCTCTGGTCTGCCTTTTACCAATGCTACATTGTTTACGCTAAAAGATGTTTGTAAATCTGAGTACTTATATAGTTTGTTTAAAACAACATTTGGAACTGAGTCGCGTTTTAAATCGAACACTATTCGCATTCCATCTCTGTCGCTTTCATCGCGCACATCGCTTAGGCCATCAATTACTTTTTCATTAACCAGATCAGCAATTTGTTTAATTAAAGTTGATTTGTTTACTTGATAAGGAATTTCGGAAACAATAATTTGATCTTTACCGTTTGCAGTTGTTTCAAATCTTGTTTGAGCACGCATTACAATTCTCCCACGACCTGTTTCAAAAGCATCAATCACTCCTTGATATCCATAAATAATTCCGCCAGTTGGAAAATCTGGAGCTTTTACATATTTCATCAATTCAGCAATCGTTATTTCGCGATTGTCGATATATGCAATAATTCCATCAATACATTCGCTAAGATTGTGAGGAGCCATGTTTGTAGCCATTCCTACAGCTATTCCAGAAGCGCCATTCATTAGCAAGTTTGGGATTTTTCCTGGCAATACGGTTGGTTCTTGTAAGCTATCGTCAAAATTTGACCTGAAGTCAACAGTATTTTTATCAATATCCATTAGAATCTCTTCCGCTATTTTGCGTAGTCGAGCTTCTGTATAACGCATTGCAGCAGGTGGATCTCCATCAACCGATCCAAAATTCCCTTGTCCGTCAACCAAAGGGTAACGCATGCTCCAATGTTGAGCCATACGAACCATTGCATCGTAAACAGATGTATCGCCATGTGGATGGTATTTTCCTAAAACTTCACCAACAATACGAGCACTTTTTTTATACGGACGATTGGATGCCAATCCTAAATCTGTCATTCCATACAAAACCCTACGATGAACTGGTTTTAAACCATCGCGCACATCTGGTAATGCACGGCTAACAATAACCGACATCGAATAATCGATGTATGCGGTTTTCATTTCATCTTCAATGTTTATTAAAATAATTCTGTCTTCTGCCATATTTTATTTGATAATTCTTGAAAAATTGCTTGAGTTTGAAATCTACTATTTTCAAAGTAGCGCAAGGTAAAATTTACTTCGCGTTTTATGAAGGAAAATACCAACATTATTTTTCAAATTGTGGAAAAGAAAAAAGCCCCTCAAACTTAGTTTTGAGAGGCTTTTTGAAATAAGCTTAGGATTTACTCTTTTATAATTTTGATTACTTGTGTATTGCTTGATGTTTCTACTCTAACAAAGTAAATTCCGGCTGCTAAATTAAAGGTGTTGTTAATTGTAAATTCATTATCGCCTGAAACTGTTTGCATCGTTGAACTTCCAATTATTTTGCCAAGCAAATTGGTTAGTATAATTGTTGCTTTTGTTTCGGTAGCAATGTTGAATTTAATAACTGTGTTTTCATTAAATGGATTTGGAACTGCTTTGATGTTTTCAAGTTTTTCTGAATCAGCATTTATTGAAACTGTTTTTGAGTATGCAAATTGACCATCTAAGTCAATTTGTTTCAAACGGTAATAAACTTTATTTTTAAGATTGGCAGTTTTGTCAACTATAAAATAATCCTGTATTTGGTTGCTATTTATAGCACCTAAAACTTCATTTATTTTAATAAAGTTAATTGCATCGTATGATCTTTCAACTTCAAACTTAGCGTTGTTTATCTCCTGAGCTGTTTTCCATATTACTTCTACATTGCTCCCTTTTTTAATTGCATTGAATGAAATTAATTTTACGGGCAATGCACCATTAGAACCAACTCCAAATACTGCAAACGATGTAATTCCTGATAGAGTTTGTGTGTAAGGATTTGAACCAGACGCTGCGCTTGTTGTACCTTTCATCCATTGTGTGCCGTTGTATTGTGCAGCGTAGCAGCTGTTGTTAGTAAAACTACTTAATTCCTGCGAGGCATTCCATTGAAACGATAAGCTTGCATTTGAACCACCAGCAGTAGCTTCGCTTACAAACCATGACATATTTACAGCATCCGAAGCCAATGCTCCACCAATTGGAGTTTGCCCAGAATAATTGTTGTATACACTATTAAAAACTCTAGCACTAAAGTTATCGGATGTTCCAGTGTTGTTAATTGAAACAGGAACGTACGTATTTGAGTTAGTGCTTGAACCTACAGGAAATAAAATTGAACCTGTTCTTCCGCTTGAACCAATATTGTTTTGAGTTAAACGGCCAGTTCCATTCGTTACCACAAATGAATTTGAGCTTGCTCCAGTTATTGAGGCAGATGCATCAATTGTTAAATCAAATGCACCAAGTATTAGCATAGCGCTTGAAAGATTCAATGAACTCAATACTGCAACATTTCCTGCAAGCGATTTATTTCCTCCACCTGATATTCCTAACACATTGTAATTGCCCTGAGGAATTGTTTGTGCGATAGTTCCATTAAAGTTAACTGTTCCGTTTGTGGCATTAAATGTAGATCCTGAATTAAATATAATAGCTGCACCTAAGAAAAGTATTCCTCCTGAAGCAACAGTTAGTGATGCAGATGGTCCAAGTAAAATGTTATTTATTGAAGCTGTGCTTGAAATTATTGGAGCGAAAGGAGTTCCTGAATTAATTACTGCGCTTGTGCTTGGCACACCGCCACACCAATTGGCTCCGTCATTCCAATTTGAACTTGTAGCTCCTAACCATAAACCAGCAGGATTAACATTTATTAATGCAATGCTTGATGGCGCTTCAGGGCAAACTCCGTTTGAAACAACTGCTCTAAATTTAGTGGTTTGAGTTAAAGCTCCTGAAGTATAATTTGAAGTTGTATTGCTAATTGATGTCCAACTAGTAAATGGATTAACTGAGCTTTCCCAACGTAAAATACTTCCATTGTTTCCAGACAAACTCATTGTTCCGCTTGATGATCCGAAACAGATTGTAGCAGATCCTGAAACCGAACCTCCATTTGAAGCACTTGTAATGTTTATTGTTAATGCGGTTGATGTATCTGTTCCGCAAGTTCCACTCTGAACAATTGCTCTAAAAGCTGTAGCAACTGTCAATATTCCTGGATTGTATGTTGGGTTGGTATTGCTAATTACTGACCAAGTTGTAAATGGTGAAGTTGAGCTTAACCAGCTTGTAACAGAACCGGTATAGCCGCTTAATACCAAAGTGCCTGGAGAAGTTTCAGAACAAACAGTTGATACGCCAGTTACCGATCCGCCAGTTACCGTTGAAGTAACATTAATTACCAATACACTTGAAGTAGCCGAACCACAAGTTCCGCTTTGTACATTTGCTCTAAATTGTGTTGTTTGGCTTAGTACTCCAGGACTATATGAAGTTGTTGTGTTTGAAATTGGAGTCCATGTTGTGAATGGAGAAACTGAACTTTCCCAACTTGTAACATTTCCAATATGTCCAGTTAAATTCAATGCGCCTGGATTTGAACCAGAACAAATTCCAGTTGGTCCATTTATAGAACCGCCAACTACTAAAGATGTTACTCTAATTGAATCAATGCT
>CAMAWM010000019.1 GCA_945861965.1 Chitinophaga pinensis
GCTGAAAATTCAAATCCGCTTCCACCTGTGCTGTATCCTGCTGAAGCTTCAAACGAACTTGTTGAAACACGCGCTTGACCATCAACATAAGCGCCAATCCAAATTCCTGATTCAAATAAATGATCTACGCCTTCACCATTTGGATACGACATGGATGGTGGTCCGCTTGTATTGGCTCTCACATTTGGTCGGCCAAAGGTCCCATAATTATTTATGGTTAATCCCAAACGCGATGCTGTTGTAACTTTACTTTCGTTTTTTACTTGAGCATTTGTTGCATAAACAACAAGTAAAAAGTAGGAGAAGAAAACTATTTTAATTAAAGCGTTTGGCATGAAAATAATTAAGTGGCAAATATGAAAAAAAAATCGATATCCGATGTGTTATTTTAATGCTATTTCAATCAAAAAGTTAAAACGGGTTGATTTAAGGATTTTTTTATAGCTATGTGTTTTTAAAGTTTCACAGAAAAATACAAACAAATAAAATTATGAACTTTTTTTGTTAAGAAATAAATAGGGCGCAGTTTTTCGTTTTGAAATTGCATCACATTTTTAGACTATTAAATTGTCAACAATGTGAACTTAAGAACAGATGTTGAAAACACATCGTCTGATTATCATTTGTTTTGATTAAAATTTGTATGGAAATGAACACTCAATGAACAGTTTGTTTTTTATAGTGTAGAACAATAATTCAATTTGAAATGAAAATTATAAAAAATACTTTTGGTGAATAGTTCACTAAAAATAAAAAATAATAATGGCTGAGGTAAAAAAATTTATTAAGAAAAGAAGTGCTTCAATAAGCAATGTTTATGTTGAAGGCGGAAAGTTACCACCTCAAGCAAAAGATTTGGAAGAAATAGTTTTGGGTGCATTAATGCTTGAAAAAAATGCAATCTCAGTTGTTGTTGAAATTTTAAAAGCAGATAGCTTTTACGATGAGAAACATAAAATTATTTATGAAGCTATCATTAAACTTTTTGAACGTGCCGATCCGATAGATATTTTAACTGTAACTGCAGAGTTGCGAAAAATGTCAACTTTAGAAATTGTTGGTGGAGCTTATTTTATTACATCACTTACCAATAGAGTTGCATCGGCTGCAAATATTGAAACACATGCAAGAATTATTGCGCAAAAATTTATTCAGCGTGAATTAATTCGCATTAGTGGTGAGATTCAAACCGATGCTTTTGAAGAAAGTGCAGATGCATTTGACTTACTTGATACAGCCGAAAGAAAATTGTTTGAAGTGTCAAACGGAAATATCAAGAAAGATTATCGTGGAATTAATTCTGTAATGAAGGAGACGATTCGTGAAATTGAAGAATTGAAAAACAAAGAAGGCGGTTTAACGGGAGTGCCTTCAGGATTTAGTAAATTAGATAGAGCAACTTCAGGATTTCAAAAATCAGATTTAATAATTATTGCAGCTCGCCCTGGTGTCGGAAAAACCGCATTGATGTTGAGTATTGTAAGAAATGCATCGTTAAGCAATATTGAAAAACCAAAAGCAATTGCAGTTTTTTCACTTGAAATGAGCAGCAAACAACTTATTAGTAGAATGATTAGTTCTGAAACTGAAATTGATGGACATAAATTGAAAACCGGAATGCTTCACGAACACGAATGGCAGCAGCTAAACAGTAAAATCGCAAAATTAAGTCAAGCTCCCATTTTTATTGACGACACTCCAGCACTTTCTGTTTTTGAGTTGCGTGCAAAATGTAGAAGACTCAAACAGCAAAATAATATTGAAATGATTGTGGTGGATTATTTGCAATTAATGCGAGGCGATGAATCAAGCAACAACAATACAAATCGTGAGCAAGAAGTTGCATACATCTCTCGAAGTTTAAAAGCACTTGCTAAGGAAATTGATGTCCCCGTAATTGCACTTGCACAATTGAGCAGACAAAGTGAAAAAAGAACTGGATTCAAACCAATGTTGAGCGATTTGCGTGAATCGGGATCAATTGAACAAGATGCAGATATGGTTATGTTTATTCACAGACCAGAAATGTTTGGAATGACTGAATGGGAAGATGGTTCTTCGTCTCATGGTCAAGCTCAAATTATTATTGCAAAACATAGAAATGGAAGCACTTCTGATGATATAAAATTGCGTTTTATAAATAATTACACCAAGTTTACAGAGATTGCAGATTACGAATACAATGTTGACCCCGAAATGTCAACAGATACGCCAGGAACAATTACCATTAGTTCAAAACTCAACAACAAATGGAATGAGTCTGATGATAGTAATGCTCCGTTTTAATTAGCTTTTATTTTATTGTAAACGCCATCCCAAAGTTCAATTCGTTTTTGTAAGGATTCGAGAGTAGCATGTTCAGCTTCGTTCCAAAATTGCTCGTTCGTTCCGCAAAGTTTTGAAGTCATTTCTAATGCAAGATTGCTGTGGTGATTTCCATCTAATTCAATATGTCTTTCAAGATAATATTTGAAAAGAGAAATGCTGTGCGGAAATTTTTTGTCGATATCATTTACAATTGAAAAAAACATTCCAGGAATTAAATCTTCTCTTCCAAAAGTAAAAATACTTGATTGTAAATAGCTCTTGTTGCTGCCAATAATTTTAAATGTAAAATTAACAAAATCTTGCGCTTCCTTTGGAGTATTTGATTCTGCAAATGCCAATTCGAAATCGCCTGTGGTTTTTATTACTTCAATAAATTTTTCGATTTGATAAGTATCTGCTCCACATTGTTTCATTGCTTCAAGATACATTTCAAAATGACTTTTTCTATTTCCATTTACATCAAGGTCTGATTCTTCTGCAACAACAATTTCATTGATTAGATGTCTTGTATCAGCAGTTCCTTTTGGAAACCAAGGAACATTTGTACAAGTAAGATTGTTTTGTAAGGTTTTTAAAATCGACATAAAATCCCAAACTGCAAACACATGGTATTGCATAAAAATTTTCAAATCATCTAAATTTTCAATCGCAGAATAAACTTTGTGATTTATAATTTCCAGTCTGAGTGGTTCAATGGTAGTTTTTATTTTTTCAAGATGTTCGTTCATGCAATAATTAATTCGAGATTTTGCTTGGTATTTATATTAAAAAATTTGGTTTAAAACGAAGCGCCTACACTTATAAATAAGTTTCTGCCGTTTCCGGGAAGTAAGCCAGGACCTGGATATCCAGTTGATCTTCTGGTTGCATACTTTTCGTCAGTTATATTATTTATCCCAGCTTTAACATTGTAATTTTTAAGAAAGCGATACGAACAAGATGCATCCATTATTTTGTATCCTGATAATTTTCCGATTGTTCCTGTAACATTTGCCAATTCGGTATTTGCAGCATCTGTATATACATCCGAAACTGTGCTGTATTGAAATGTTAAAGAGAATTCTTTTAAGTAATAAGTGCCACCAAATCTGTGAATGAAAAGTGGTGCGTTTTCTACTCGTTTATTAGCAATTGATAGAAGTGGGTTGTTTGCAATTAATGGGTTGTTCCATTCTGTATATTTTGCATCAATAAATGAGTTGGAAGCATAAATTGAAAAGGTTCCTAATTTTACATTTTCGGTAAATATTTTTATTGGATTAATTTCAATATACGATTCAATTCCTTTGCTAATCGAAGTTCCAATATTTGTTTTGAATGGAACAGAATTTTGAGTGATTGTTCCAATGCGATTATTGTATTGAAGATAAAAAATTCCAATATCAAAATTCAAAAAATTCTTGACGTTTCCTCTGTATCCGAAATCAGCATTAAAGCCACTTGCGTTTTTTAAATTTGGATCAATAATCTCAGTTGTTGCTGATGGTGTAATCTCTGAAAAAGTAACAGGTCGATAGGCTAAAGAATAGTTTCCATAAATATTTGTTTTGTCTGTAACTTTATATTCAGTTCCAAATCCATACAACAAAATTTTGTGAACTCTTTTGTCAGAATTTAAGGTTCCGGTTTGCGATGTATTAATATAACCACTAATACTATTTTCAATAAATTCAATTCGAATGCCTGGAATCAATTTTAAATGTTTTCCGATTTGAAAAATATTTTCTGCAAAAGCTGCATAATTGATAGTGCTAAATTCTAATGAACGGCCGTAAGTAGAATTGTTTAATGTTAAATCGAAATCAGAACCAGTTGTCCCAGTTCCAAGTTGATTTCTTTTTGTTTTTCCATTGTGCAATCTGATTCCAGCAGCCAATACATTACTATTTCCACACAAATTATATTTAACAGATACTCTTGCCTCAGTTCCATAATTAGAATAATAATCGCGATCAACTTGTCTAGCGTTGTATTGAAGTGTCAAGGGATTAATTGTATCTAAAGTTGTGATGGATTTAGTAAAGCCAACACTGTTGCGTTCTGCCATTGTCATAAAAGATTTTATTTGAAGATTTACATTTCGTGAGATGTCGTATTTAAAAGTCAATGATGTTACATTCCATGGAGCTCCAAACCAATTTCTTTCTCTAAAAGATTGTTTATTGTTTTCATTGAACTGGACATCAGTAAGTCCACCAGCTTGCTGGCTTTTGTAATTCATATTGGTGTATTCTGCAGCAATATTTATCCTTTTTGACAATTGATAATTTGCCGAAAAATATCCAGTGTGTATTGCGTATTGGCTGTTTTCTCTCCAACCCTCAGCAACTCTATTGTGAAAATAAGCGTAGTACGATAATTTTTTATAAGTTCCACCAATTGCGTTGTATGTATTCAATAATCCAAACGATCCAATTGTTTGTTGCGTTTCAATTCCAATTGCTTTGTTTGTATTGCCTTTTTTAATTTGATAATTTAACAATCCGCCAAATTGAGGCCCAAATTGTAAAGACGCAGCACCTCTAATTACCTCAATTTTTTCTACCGATTCCATTGGTGGAGTAAAATATGTTTCGGGATAACCAAAAATCTCTGAACAAATATCGTATCCATTTTGCCTTACATTAAATTCCCATGATCTATTTGGACTTAAACCTCTAGTAGCTAATCCAGCTTGAATTCCAGAGCCATCGTTTTCCCAAACACTCATTCCGGGGATTTTTGCAAACACTTGTCTTGTGTTGTTTGTACTCAAGTCTGCATTTAATTTTGTCAGGTTTATAACCTCTGTTTTTTTACCTGCAAAAATTACATTGTCTTTTACGTCAGGCATTCGTTCAATTCCACCCAAAACGTGTTGGTTTTTAATTAATACATCGTTCAAAGGAATTACTTTAGAGCTATCTAAATTTTGAGAATAACTTGTTGAGTAGCCTACAAAACAACTAATTGCAAATACAAAAGCGTATTTTTTCATGAATAGTTACTATTAAATTATTCGGCAAGATTAGTATTTAGAATAATTCTAAACAACGATTTTCGTCCTGCTATTTTATGATTATTGTTAACAGGAAAAAATTTCGCAATTTTTACAGAAATGAGATTTGATTTATTGCTTACTTAACTCTAATAAAAAGGTCAAGTTTATAATTAAAAATTAATCACAATTCAATTCTTACTTTCGCAAAGTGAAAATAATTTTCTTTGGAACACCGCAGTTTGCGCTTACTTCGCTTCAGGCAATAGTAAGTGCAGGATATAATGTAGCTGCAATTGTTACAATGCCTGACAAAGCTTTGGGTAGAGGCATGCATTTGCATCAATCTAAAGTGAAAGAATTTGCAATTCAGCAAAATATATTGTTGCTTCAACCTGAGAATTTGAAAGCCGAAAACTTTATTAACGAACTGAAAAACATACATGCCGATCTTCAAATTGTTATTGCATTTCGCATGTTGCCTGAAGTTGTTTGGAATATGCCTCGGCTTGGCACTTTAAATTTACATGCCTCCGTTCTTCCAAATTATAGAGGTGCAGCACCCATTAATTGGGCAATAATTAATGGTGAAAGTTCGACTGGCGTAAGTACATTTTTTCTAAAACATGAAATTGATACGGGCGATATTTTATTAAAAAAAGAAATTGAATTGTCAGATGAAATAAACGCTGGAGACTTGCATGATAAATTGATGAATATAGGTGCCGATGCGATACTTGAATCTTTAAAGCTAATTGAAAGCGACACTTTTAATTTACAAGCACAAGCAAAAATTGTTGGAAAAATAGCGCCTAAGATTTTTAAAAAAGATTGTTTGATTAATTTCAATAAAACGTGTCATGATGTATATAATTTAATTCGAGGATTGAGCCCTTATCCAACTGCATTTACTTATGTTAACGATAAGTCGTTAAAAATTTATTCTTCAAAAAAAGAGATTGCGAAGAACGAAAGCGAAAATGGATTTTTTTTAACAGACAATAAAACTTTTTTGAAAGTAGCTTGTGCAGATGGATTCATTCATTTATTAGATGTGCAAATGGAGGGGAAAAAACGAATGGAAATTTCCGAATTTTTAAAAGGGTTTCGTTTAACTGATAAATAAGATACTTTTGATTTTTTATAGTTTAATTTATATGGAAGTAAATGTTTAGAAAATATATAATAATAGTTTTTGTTTTTTTCTTTTTGCAAACAGATTTGATTGCGCAGAAGCCAAAATTGAATCAAAAATATTTAGAAAAATTTAAAGACTATAATCAAACAAGCATACTTAAATTAAGTTTGTTAAGTCCATTTATCAAAACGCTTTCCTTAAGTTACGAATCAACAATTAGCAAAGACAATTCATTGAATTTTGGTTTGTATCTATTTTCTGGAAGCATAAATAAAATAATAAGTTCAAGCAAAGCATTTGGTTTAACATTTGGCTATAGACATTACTTTTCTCACACTGCTCCAGTTGGCATTTATTGCGAACCAAGCATTAGATTTCAAAATGTTTCGGGCAATATTGTTGTTAGTAAAAGAACAAATGATCCTCTTGAAGTGAATTCATTAACAGCAGGTTTTATGCTAGGAAAACAATGGCTGATTGGCGAAAAAATTAGTTTGAATTATTATGTTGGCCCAATTTTCAGTATCGCAGATAGCGATATTGCATCAACTAATATTTTAGCCAACTCATTAAACGGTTATTGGTTTAGATCAGGATTTACAATGGGATATAAATTTTAAAAGCAATTACAATTCTACTTTTAATTCGTTTATTATTGAATCTGCTTTTGCCACTTTTTTCAATACCCAAAGTACAAATCGAATATCAACACCAACCGAGCGGCTGTAGCTTTCGTTCCATGCATAATCGTTAATTGTTGCCGTGTAAGCTCGATCGAAATTCACTCCAATTAATTCTCCTTTCGAATTCATAACTGGACTTCCACTATTTCCTCCAGTAGTATCCAAATTGTAAAGTAAGTCAACCGGTAAATCATTTAATTTGGGATGAATTAAAGTAGAAAAATCTCTCGCTAAGTACAATTCTTTAACAATATCCAACAACTCGTAATCTTTTCCATCTTCTTTTTCAATCATTCCGCCTAAAGTAGTAAAAGCATTGTTGTATATGGCATCGTTTGGCGAATACCCTTTTACATAACCATACGTAAAACGCAAAGTAGAATTTGCATCGGGCACAAAATTAGTTTGCATAAAAACTGATTTTGCGTCAGCATATTTTGCCATCAATAAATTTAATTCTCCTTCGCGTTTTCTGTCTTCATCATCATAAAAATTTAGTTCTTTATTTAGTTGCGATGCAAAATATAAAAGCAAATCATTCATCGAAAAAAGTTTATTCCAATCGGTATCAATCAGTACGTCTATTTCATCAGGCGATTTAAATAATGTTAAAGAATACATCGCATCTATTTTCCTTGAAATGTCAGATTCGTTTAATCCTTCTGAGAAAATTTGTACTTCTTTTATTTTATTTTCTGAGTTGAATTTAAGTGCATCTTCAAACATTTTTTTTACAACTGCTCTCTCAAAAGTTAAATCGTACTTTGCTTTAAAAGCATACAAAGTTTCTTTTAATTTTTTTTGATTCCGTTTTTTGAAATCAGATTTTTCTTCTTCGGTTTTTAGGTTTTGAAATGCCACTTTAAAATTGTCAATTGTGGCTGCAGTTGCTAGTATTGGCGCTACTGAGTAAATGTAATCAAACCACAAATTGCGAGGGGCAAATTTTGTTATTTCATCGTATAATGTATTAATGCGTGGAATCACCGCTGCATATTTTTCATTCAGCTCTGGTTTTGATTTGATAAAACTTTCTAGCTGATTTTCTTCTTCAAATTTTTTAGCGGTTAATCCAACTCGTTTAAATCCTTGTAATTTTCCTTTGTAATTTTTTGCAGTATTGGCTAATGATTTAATCTGAGAAGCATATTTAATTTCAAGAAATTTATTTTCCTTACCAATTTTTTCCATTTCGTTAATTTCCCAATCAAATAAATTGCTTACATATTTCAACATATATTGTTCGTGATACTTAAAAAATCCAGCAGGTCTGTGTCTGAATGTTCTTCCTGGATATCCAAGTACAAACACAAAATCATTTTCGCTTACACCGGCTTTATTTATTTTTAAAAATTTTGCTGGTTTGTATGGAACATTGTTCATGCTAAATTCAGCAGCAGTTCCATCAGGAGAAACGTAAGCTCTTAAAAAAGCAAAATCTCCGCTGTGACGAGGCCAAACCCAATTGTCCAATTCGCCACCATATTCGCCAATACTGCGTGCAGGAACATAAACTATTCGTACATCTTTAAGCAACTTGTATCTAAATAAAGTATAGTTTCTTCCAACAAACATTTCTGAAATTTCGCAACTCAATCCAGCATTATTTTTGTTTTCTTCTTCAACAATTTTTCTGCTGTTTTCAGAAATAAGTTTTAGTCGATCAACAGAATTTGAAATAATTTGCGTTCCGTTTAAAACCTTTGATGAAACATCTTCGTAGCTAGCTGTAATTTTACAAACCAATCCTTTTGCTTGTCTTTCATCCGCTTTGTTTTTTGCTAAAAACCCTTTGCTAATATAATTGTTGATGGTGTCGCTAATGGCAGCAACAAAACTGAAAGCGCAATGATGATTTGTTACTATTAAACCTTCGTTGCTTACAAAAGATCCTGTACAACCTCCAACTCTTACAATTGCATCAACAAGACTAACGCCTTTTGGGTTGTACAATTCAATCGGTTTTATTTTTAATCCAACTTTCTTAAGATTTATGTTTTTTAAATCCGACAAAAGAAACATTCCTTCATCGGTTTTGTGGCTTTGAAATAGTAGAAAAGCAAAAAAAACTGCTGTAAATAATCTTATTTTCTTCATGTAGCGAATGTAAAAAAATGTTTCATGAAAAATAGTTTTATTAAATCTGATTAGTATTTTTTAATTCAATTAAACATTCTCAATTTAAGTTTGATTTTTTTTTATTTTCGTGCAATGAACTATTGGCTTATAAAATCAGAACCAGATGTGTACAGTTGGGAACAATTTGTGAAAGAAGAAAAAACGATGTGGAATGGTGTAAGAAATTATGCAGCCCGAAACCATCTTCGTGCAATGAAAAAAGGTGATTTAGCTTTTTGGTATCATAGCAATGTTGGAAAAGAGATAGTTGGCATTGCTAAAGTTGTTAAAGAAAATTACAAAGATCCAACTGCAACCGAAGGCGATTGGAGTGCGGTGGATTTTAAACCACATAAAAAGCTATTAAAATCAGTTTCGCTTGAACAAATTAAAACCAATAAAAATTTACAAAATATGCCATTGGTGAAAATAGGAAGACTATCTGTTTCGCCTGTTAGTTTAGCAGAGTTTGAAATAATTATGTCCTTGTCTGAACAATGAAAAAAGCACTTCAGAATATTGATAAAACCACACATTGAAATTGCTAAAACAATTTACGATTAGAAAAATCACTTAAAAAAACTGATATTTGCCAAACTTCTTTGATGAGTTCAAAAATCATTCTAGAGAAACAACAGTTTTCTATAACAATTGATCGGCTTTGCTACGAGCTGATTGAAAGACACGACAATTTTTCAAATTCTGCATTGATTGGCTTGCAACCTCGAGGCACTTATTTTTCGCAAAGGGTATTCAAAAGACTTGTCGAAATCACATCCAATAAGAATATTTTGTATGGCGAGTTAGACATCGCATTTTATCGCGATGATTTCAGACGAACACAAGACGATCAAATAATACCAAGCAAACTAGATATAAATTTTACAGTTGAAAATAAAAGAATTGTGCTTATTGACGATGTGCTTTTTACGGGCAGAACGATAAGAGCAGCTTTGGATGCATTGACCGATTTTGGAAGGCCAGCAAAAGTGGAATTGATGGTGTTGATTGATAGAAGATTTGGTCGCGATTTGCCCATTCAGCCAGATTATACAGGAATTGCAGTTGATACAAGAGCAAATGATAAAGTAAAAGTAGAATGGAAAGAAAATTCAAAACAGGATTTGGCATTGATAGTAACAAATTAGCTAAGAATAATAAATGAAAAAAAGTTTCTCGCAAAAACATTTACTTGGCATCAAAGACTTAAGTCGTGATGACATTGAATTGGTTTTTGAAACTGCTGATAATTTTAAAACGGTAATCAACCGTCCCATAAAAAAAGTTCCTTCATTGCGTGATGTAACTGTAGCAAATATTTTTTTTGAAAACTCAACACGAACTAAAATTTCGTTTGAACTTGCTCAAAAAAGATTGAGTGCAGATGTAGTTAATTTTTCGGCTTCAGCATCTTCGGTTTCAAAAGGAGAAACTCTAATTGATACAGTGAAAAATATTTTATCAATGAAAGTGGATATGGTTGTAATGCGTCATCCTTCGCCAGGCGCATGTGTTTTTCTGTCTAAACATATCGATGCAAGTATCATCAATGCTGGAGATGGAACAAATGAACATCCAACACAAGCTTTGCTTGATGCATATTCAATCAGAGAAAAACTAGGAAGTGTTAAAGGAAAAAAAGTAGCGATTATTGGTGATATTATGCATTCGAGAGTTGCACTTTCAAATATTTATTGCTTGCAAAAATTAGGAGCCGAAGTTATGGTTTGCGGCCCAACAACATTGATTCCAAAACACATTGGAACATTGGGTGTGAAAGTTGAATCGGATTTGATAAAAGCATTAAATTGGTGTGATGTTGCAAACATGTTGCGCATTCAATTAGAAAGACAAGACATTAAATATTTCCCTTCGCTTCGCGAATATTCTATGTTGTATGGATTAAATAAAGAACGATTGGATTCGCTGAAAAAAGATATTGTTGTGATGCATCCTGGACCAATAAACAGAGGTGTAGAAATAACAAGTGATGTTGCTGATAGCATACACAGCATTATTCTTGATCAGGTAGAAAACGGAGTGGCAATAAGAATGGCTGTGATGTTTTTATTAGCAGGGAGAAATTAAAATTTACTTTCCAAACAAACCCTTTAACCTTTTCTTTGCTTCTTCTTCGGCTAGTTTTTTAAGTCTATTTTTTTCGGCATTGGCTTTTGTTTCCACTTCTTTTTTTATTCTATCTATTTCTGCTGTTGCTTTATTTTCTGCTTCTTTCTTCAGTTTTTCTATCTCTGCTTTTGCTTGAGCTTCCAATTCTTTCTTTTTTTTATTTACTTCATCGGCAAGTTGATTTTTCAAATTTTCAGCTTCACTTTTTGCAATATCTGCAAGGTTAGTGGATACGACTGGTTTTGTAAATGTGCCTCCAATTTTTATTCCCACATTTATCATTTCATTCATTTTTATATTGGTCGCAGCTTTTTGATTTAATTGTTTCAATGCATCGTTAACTGCTGAATTTGCGGCTCCTAAATCTTTCTTAGAAACTGACGCAGTTCCAGTATAATCAATAGTTTGATCAAGACCTGTCGAACCGCTTAATGTGATATTTTGACCAGCGGCTTTTACTAAAAATGGTTTGGTGAAAATTCTTCCTTCACTTACTTCGTATTTTATCGTCACATCATTAAGTTCTAATTTTCTCAAGTCGTTTCGTTTCAAAACGTCAGCAAGTTTATTCAATGCTTCAACATTTGAAACCTCGGCATTTGAAAGGATTA
This sequence comes from Chitinophaga pinensis, assembly GCA_945861965.1. Taxonomy (GTDB): domain Bacteria; phylum Bacteroidota; class Bacteroidia; order UKL13-3; family UKL13-3; genus CAMAWM01. The sequence continues at coordinate 11,986 of CAMAWM010000019.1, forward strand.
AATCGCCATTTGCATATAATTTATCGTAAACGGGCATCATCTTACTATCTAACTCAGTTGTAAATTTAAATACATTGGTGCTAAAACTTCCTTTCATTTTTTCAGCAATAGGTGCAATTTTTTTAACCGTGTTAAATGTTTTAAATGCTTTTTGAATGTCAAGATTTTTAATTCCGAAAGTAAAATTCACAGTAGGATGTTTTGCGTTGGATGTTTCATAAAATCCATCCATACTTATGTTTGCTCCCAATGTATTTAAAGCAACTTTATTGAAGGATAATTTTTGATTAGAAACATTTACAGTGCCATTAAAATTATCGATTTCCATGTTGGTGTACAGAAGTTTTCCAACATTTCCAGTTAATGTAAAATCTATATTTGATGGAATTTCAACAACACTTAAAGAGGTAGAATCGTTTACGGTGTTTGTATTTTTTTCGCCTTTGCTCAAAAATTGGTTGGCATCAATTGTATTGCTTTTAATATCAAGATTGCCGATTAAATTTCCTTTGCCAAAAAAGTAAGGAAAAAAGTTGCCTAATCCTCCATTCAATTGCATATCGCTATTCCCAATCTTCGCCTCAAAGTCTGTTAACTTTACAAGTTCTGGTGAAAACGAAAGCATTGCGTTTTTTATATTCAATCCAAGAGACAACTCTTTACTAGAATAAACAATGTTCTCTGCTTTGATTGTTCCGCCCGCATAAAAATTAGCGTATTTTTTATTTTCAATATCAGCTATTTTCCCTTTCGCCTCAAAGTCTGAATTAATTAAACCACTAAGTTTTGTTCCTTCGGGCATCGGGGCTATTTTAACAATATTCTCAAAGTTTAAATTTCCTTTAAGGTACGCCTCAATGTAAGGATCTTCAATAGGATTTATTGCTAATAATTTTGCATCAAAAGCATCTCCTTGTAGTTCAAAATGAAGTTTTGACAAATCAATTTTTGTATTATTCAGATTTCCATCGGGGTTTGTAATGTTTAAAATTATTGCCACGTTTTCAACCGGAGTTGGAAGTGCTGGATATTTAAACCAACCATTTTCGACAAGCAATTTTAATGTAAATCCTGGCATTGAAGTTTCATTGTAAATTCCTTTTGCAGTGCCATTAAAACTCATTTTGCCTTTGCTTTCCAAATCCTTAAAATCAGAAGAATAAATAGCAGGAATTAAAGATAAAAAATCTTTGAAATCATTTTTCTTAGCTGCGTATTTGATATCAATAATTATATCATCGTTTTTCATTTCAAAATTTCCTTCAGCCGAAAATTGAAGTTCGTTTATATTTATTTCGTTATTTTTAAAAGCAAATTTCATGTCGTTCATATTTGCTTCAACATCACAAAATCCATTTCCTTTCACTTTGTTTAGGTATGAAATTCCAGCCATTGTAAAAGTAAATCGTTCTACATCAAAAGTGTTTTTCATTGTAAACAAATCTTGATTAAAATCGCCATTAAGCACATAATTCAGCCCATCAATTTCGCTACTCATATTGCCTACATTGTCCACATAACTTATGTATGAGTTTTTCGCTTCAAACTTCTTTAACTTAACTGAAAATTTACTTGGTTCTGTTACTTTATCTGTTTGATTAGAATCGGTGGGTTTTGTAATATCCCAATTTGCTTTGCCGTTTTTTAAAATTATTGCATGAATTCTTGCAGCATTCATTACAATTGAACGAACCATTATTTGCTCGCCTTTTAAAACACTCATCAAATCAAGAGTTGCAGTTGCTTCATTTATATATAATAAAGTATCGCCTTCAAATTCATTGATGCCTACAATGGATAAGTCATTAATTCCTACAGAAAAGTTAGGAAATGATTTGAATAAACTTAGACTAATATTATCGCTAAAATTAATTTTAGCGTTTACGTTTTTATTGGTTTCTTCTTTTGCTATTTGTAAAATTTTATCTTTAAAAACAAATGGCAAAATTATGGCAGCAGTTAAGAGCAAAACTATAAGTAGAGCTAAAATTCTAAAAACTTTTTTCATGAAATATTTTTATGTTTATGGTTACGAATGTATGAATTATTATTGATGAAAATATTGGCTAATTACACTGATTTTACTCAAAATAAATTTACTTTTTCTGCTTTAATTATGTAGTTAATTAGTTCATTAATCTATCGCTTTTATAAGTCAAATCTAATCTTCACATTTGCAAAAGAAATAGCTATGCATAATATCCCCATTACAGAAACAGGCATATTGCCGCAAATTGTGATTGATTATCTTAATCAAGATAAAAAATTAAATACATTTTACTCCTATACTAATACTATTGAAAATTATAAAAAACTAATTGATGAAAAAGATTTTTCAGTAGAAAAACGAAAAATACTTGTAGATGTTATACTTAGTCAATATCAAAATGCAAACATTGATTTGACAAATTCATCTTTAGTAAAATCAACTATTCATTCGCTTTCAAATTCAAACACATTTTCAATAACAACTGGCCATCAACTCTGTATTTTTGGAGGACCACTATACTTTATTTATAAAATATGTACTGCAATTGATTTGGCAAAACAACTCGCTGAAAAATATCCTCAATATAATTTTGCGCCTGTGTTTTGGTTGGCTAGCGAAGACCATGATTTTGATGAAATAAATTCGATTCATTTGTTTGGTAAAAAAATTAAATGGGAAAAAGTTACCAATCATCAAGCTGTTGGAGGATTGGATTTAGAGGCGATTAGCACTCAAATTGATTTAATAGCAGAATTAATCGGAGAAAAAGGCAAATCAAAAAAATGGATTGAAATACTACGAGATTCATATTCCGAAAAGTACAATTTGTCTCAAGGGACAACTCGATTTGTACACGAAATATTTAAGAATGAAGGATTGATAATTTTGGATGCAAATGATGCTAGATTGAAAAAACAATTATTAAGTGTTATTAAAAAAGATTTGTTTGAACAACAAAGTTTTCATGCAGTAAATGAAACCAATAAAGAACTGAAGAAGAACTATAAACTTCAAATAAATGGTCGCGAAATAAATTTTTTTTATCTGCATGAAAAGTATGGAAGACGACTCATTAAAAAAAGAGATAATGGATTTGAATTGGCGGATTCAGATGTAATTTTCAGCAAAGATCAATTAGGAACAGAAATTGAAGTATATCCAGAAAAATTCAGTCCAAATGTATTGCTAAGGCCAATTTATCAAGAGTTGATATTGCCAAATCTTGCGTATGTTGGAGGGCCAGCCGAAGTTGCCTATTGGCTTCAGTTAAAAGCAGTTTTTGATAATTACAAAATTCAATATCCAATTATTGTATTGCGAAATTCATTTTTGATTTTAGGGAAATCAATGAACGAAAAAATTAAAAAGTATGGATTGGAGATTAAAGATTTCTTTAAAGATGAAAAGTTGCTGACTGATTTATTTATTAGTAAGAAATCAGAAACAAATTTACCAATTTACATAGATAAAGTAGATGAACTTTTTCAGAATATTTTTGATGAAACAAAAAATACTGATTCGAAAGTTGCAAAAGAAATTTTGAAAACTAAAAAGGAGATAAATAGTTTTCTAATATCAAAATTGAATGAAGTAAAACAAAGTGCTAAATTAAAAAACGAAAGAGAGATTGTGAGTTTGTTGAAATTGAAAGAGAAAATATTTCCATTAGGGACTTTTCAAGAACGAATTGAGAATATAATTCAATACGATTATCAAATGAATGAAAATTTGGTGGATATAATTTTGAGTAATTCAGACGCTTTTAATACCGATTTGAAAATTCTGATGGATTAACAGTTTTACTTATACAATCCCAAAGCACAATTCCGGCAGCTACCGAAACATTTAATGAATGTTTATTGCCAAACTGTGGAATTTCGATTATGCCATCACATTTTTCTAATATTTCAGAACTAACACCCTCCACTTCATTCCCAAAAATCAATGCGTAATTTTTATTTTCATCGTACTTTAAATCGTTAAGTAATTTGCTGTTTTTTGATTGTTCGATGGCTAATAATTCAAAGCCCTGTTCTTTTAAAAAATCAATGCAATCAATAGTGTTTTCAAAGTATTTCCACGATACGGTTTCGGTGGCGCCAAGTGCAGTTTTTAATATTTCTTTGTTTGGTGGAGTAGCAGAAATTCCGCATATATAAATATGATTTACTCTAAAAACATCAGCGCTTCGAAATATTGATCCAATATTTTGTCCGCTTCTAATATTGTCTAATAGTATGTTAATTTTCCCCATAAAGTTTTGTGTTATACACCTTTCAAATATAATTTTTAAAAAATCACCTTTGTTTAGATAAAAAGATCACCTTTGTTTAGATGAAAAAGATTACCTTTGTTTAGATGAAAAAGATTACCTTTGTTTAGATAAAAAACTTTATACTTCTGTGTAAGGTATTTAAACAAATGTTCTAATTCTCTGCTCTTTAATATTTAAACTTATGAAAAAACTAATTCTACTATCACTCGGTATTTTTCTGATGAATTATACCTACGCTCAAAATAAAGGAACAAGATTGAGTGTTGAATTGGGAAGTGGAGTCCCGGTATTTTTTACAAAAATGCAACCATCGTTTGCACCAATGACACATGTAGGCGCGAAATTTGCTTGGAATTCTTCAATTTCTTTTGGAGTTAACTACCAGCTTTTCTCATTTGATTACAGACCTTTGTCTGTTGTTTCTCAGCCAGTACCGGGTGGCATACCAAGTGCAAATGAATCTGATTACAGAAGAATAAAAAATAATTTTTACGCCATTACTTTTATAGGAACTTTAAACTTAAGCAAAGCCCTTGGGTTTACTTTATTAGAAAATAAGTTTGTTCCTTATGTAAATGTTGGAGGCGGATATTTCTTTAATAATGTTGAAGCAACATCTGTTGATGGTTCAGCCGAAATATTTAAAATTTCAAAATATGCAAAGTTTCCATCTAATTTTTTTACCTGTGGAATTGCCGCAAAATATTATTTAAACCCCAATGTTGATGTAATTGCTGGTGTTGATTATAACATGATTGACTCTTATTATGCAGATGCATTTGGTGCCGATAGAAAATACGATGCGTACTTGCATAATTATATTGGTTTAAATTATAAAATTGGTGCTAAAAGAGCTAATCAACATGTAGATTGGAAACATCTTGAAAGAGACGATAGCAGAAATTCGGTTGCTAATAAATATTTTACAAGATTTAGCGCTGACGTAAATTTAGGAATGCCTTATTTGTTTACTAATTTAGGTCAAAATGTAAATACATTAATGGATCTTGGTGTAAGATATTCTTACTCGCCAATACTTTCTATTCAAGCTCAATATTCTATTTTAGCAGTTAGCGGAAAACAAACAGATGTCAATGCGACCATCTTAAACAACGATAAAGACATCAGCACTTATAAAGCATCATTGAGTCAAATTAATTTCAATATGCTTTTGAATATGACACAACTTGTCAATGCGTATAAAAAAGCCAATAATAATTTTTATCTGATGGGTGGATTGGGATTTATTTACCACGATGTAGAAACCGAGTTGGTTGATAAAACAATTAATATAATAGATAAAACATATAGAAAACCTTGGTACGATTACCATGTTGGTGCTCAATTAAGGCATAAAATAAACTACAAATTAGATTTAATTGTTGGTAGCGAATTCCATTTTATTGAAACAAAATATATTGATGGAACGCCAAACGATGGCGGAAGCAATCATTATATTTCTGGATTTGCAGGACTTTCATATAAAATTGCAAGCAGTGCAACACGTGAGTTGATTGATTGGGCAACAGTTATTGAGAAAAAGGTTTCATTGCCGATGGAGAAAATTAAAGTAATTGAAAAGCCGATTACTCAAGAGCAACCAAAAGTAGTTCCATCACCAGAAATTGCAAAAGCTGAAGAACAAATTAAAGTAGCAACTGAACAGTTGAAGGAAGCCACACAGGAATTGAAAGTAGCCACACAGGAATTGAAAGTAGCAAAGGAACAAATTATAGAAAAAACACCAGTAATAGAAACTCCAAAACCTATTGTAGAAAAAACACCTGAAGTGATTCAAAATGTCCAAAAAGAAAACTCGCAAATTGCTTCTGGTGTAACAGGTGAAGTATTGGCACCACCAGCAAAATTTAGCGTAATAGTTGGATGTTATGGTTTAGGACGTAAATCGATTGCATTAAATTTGATTAACAAACTTAAAACCCAAGGATATAATGCATCTATTTATTATTCGAAAGGTTCTAAATATTTCAGAGTTTCTGTAGCATCAACAAATGATGAAACTGAAGCAAAGAATTTGTTACGCAAATCAAAGTCTGAAGTTGATCCTATGAGTTGGATTTTTGTACAGTAAACACCAAACTGTAGATAATTGCAGGTTTTGGCATTCAAAATTTGTAATTTATAGAATATTTTAGCGAATGATTTTATTGCTAATTATTCTTTTATGAAAAAATACATAATACTGATATTTTGTTTTGCCTCATTGGTAGCTTTTGGTCAACAAAAAAAAGCATCTGCAAAATCTGCTACATCCAAAGCTAAAGCTATAAAAAGCGCGTCTGATAATTTCTCGCAATACAAATTAAGTCGATGGTCTTTGGGCATTCATTCTGGGATAAACTACACTGTTTATGATATTCCAATGGATGTCGCAAATTTCACTTACGGTGCGTATTTAAAATATTCTGTTGGCCATGTTCTTGCATTTCGAATACATTATATGGGTGGATTATTTTCAGGCACTCCAGATAATGCTTACCAAGAATCAAAAAACGGATGGTTTGAGAACAGCATGAATCAATATTCGTTTCAATTGTTGGCTAATATTGGAGGCTCAAGTTATAGAAGAAATAACCCTTGGATTAATGTGTATATTTTTGCTGGATTGGCTTACCTAACTAACGATGCAATTAAATTAAAACCTGATGTTTTTGGAAAAAAAGAAACCTATACAGGAACGGATATTACAACACCATTTGGTTTGGGAGCAAAAATTAAATTATCAAATGCCTTGGATTTGGGAATTGAATGGTCATTAAGTCTTGTGAAAAATGACAATCTTGATTTGTTTAATCCTTCAACGTATCAGGGATATCCTGATTTTTTTGGATACACCATGTTCAGTTTGGGATATAATTTTACTGGGTCAAAACGCAAGCAACACATGGATTGGCACAATCCAGTTGATAAAATGTACAACGACTTAAGTAAAAAATCGCTTGAAGCATTAAATGAATTAAAGAAAGATTCGGATAACGATGGAATTCCCGATTTGATTGATATGGAACCCGATACAAAAGCAGGATACAAAGTAGATAACAAAGGAATAACTTTAGATACCGATAACGATAAAATTCCAGATACGGATGACGCAGATCCATTCGGCTTTCAACAATTAATTAGTGTTTATTATCCTTCAGAAAGTTTCAAGGCAAATTCAAAAATGGATGTTTTGCAATTTGACGATTCAATTCCTCAAACCGATTTTGTGTCGATGAATTCTGACGGAACAGGACTTCCTGTAATTACTTTTCAACCAAATAAATATTCGGTACAAATTGAACAATATCCATTGTTGCAACAAGTTGCAAGAATTATGTTATTGGATCAAGATGTAATTTTAGCGGTAATTGGCCATGCTGATAACAACAAACCAGATATGACACAATTTACAATTGCTGAAAAAAGAGCATTGGCAGTAAAGCGTCAGTTGATGAAAATTTATGAAATTAATAACGATAGAATTTTGGTTTATTCTGAACGTGATGATTTTGTAAAAAAATACAAAACTAATACTGAAGGTTTAGACAGAAAAGTTGAATTCAGATTGATAAGAAAAAAATAGATTTCGCCTTTAATAAATCCCTTATCTAAGTCGTAATCTTTTTCCCTTACTTAGTTTTGCTTTCGATGAAATTCGATTTAGTCTTGCTAATTTTTTAATACTGATTCCATATCTGCGCGCAATTTTTGAAAGTGTGTCCCCTCTGCGAGCTTTAATATATTTAGGAATTTTAGCTTTTAGTTTTGCAGATTTTATAACATATAAATGTTTGAAACAGCTTTGGTCAATTTGCAACGAATCGCTTAACAAAGATCCGGAAGGGAAATAAACCAATCTGTTTGGATCAATTTTTTCGCCTTTAAATCGTATTTCAAAATGTAAGTGCGGACCTGTTGAACGTCCAGTACTTCCAGCTAATCCAATAATATCACCAGCTTTGACATATTGACCAGAATAAGTTAGTAATTGAGAAAAATGAGCATACAAAGTTTCTAAGCCATTGTTGTGTCTAATCAAAACCATGTAGCCATAATCCGCACTTTTTTTTGCGATTCGTATAACACCTTCAAACGATGCATAAACAGGATCACCAACATCCATTCTTAAATCAACACCGAAATGAAATTTTGCTCTTCGTCCCCAACGTCTGAAACCAAAATTAGATGTTATATCGCCAATTGCCGGAGGATGAAAACCACATTCGTTTCCAATTAATTTTAAAATGACCGTGTCGGGCATTTTAATTAAATCTACTTTATAAGGATTTACAGTTATTGTATCCCAGCTATTGTAATGTGTTTGTGCAGGCGCAAAACTGGTATCAAATTTTAAATTTGTAGGACGAATAAAATCCCAATAACGACCGCTTTCAACTACTATATTGCTATCAAATTCTTCACCTTCAAACTCATCGTTTTCTTCGTCCTCTTCAAAACTTTGAGCAAGAGTTGTATCGGGTTCTACTGTCTGTGCTATTATTTTTTGACTAAAACAGCTCAACAAAATAAGAAGTGTTATTGATAAAAGATTTTTTTGCATTTGCTTGATTCTAGTATTAATAATCGGTATCAAAAACAACTGAGTTGTATTTTTTTAGAACTTCTGTTGCCTGCAATTTATCTTTAATAAGTTGAGATTGCAATTCGCTTATTGAATCAAATTTTATCTCATCGCGTAGCTTATCAACAAATTCGATTTTTATTTTTTCATTGTAAATAGATTCGTCAAATTCAAAAATGTTCGCTTCCAAACTTCTACCTTTATTTGCAATAGTTGGATTGTTACCAATGTTCATCATTCCACCATATTGTTTTTTGTGAATAAAAACATTTACCGCATAAATTCCATCTGCTGGAATCAGTTTGTTTTCGTCAACTACTTTAATGTTTGCAGTTGGAAATCCAAGCGTTCTTCCAAGTTTTTTGCCTTCAATAACTTTGCCCTCAATACTATAAAATCGGTCTAAATATTTTGTCGCTTGTTCTATATCGCCAATTAATAAAGCACTTCTTATTTTAGATGAACTTACTGCAACATTCTCAACATCTTGCTCAGGAATTCTTACCAAATCAAAACCATAAAGATTTGAGTACTCCTGTAAATTTTCGAATGACCCTTCACGGTTTTTACCAAAACGATGATCGTACCCAACCACTAAAACTTTTGCGCCAATTTTCTCAACTACTACATCTCTAATAAATTGCAATGAACTTTGTCTTGAGAAATCTTTTGTAAACGGAATTACTAACAAATTATCAATTCCAACTGAATTCAACAACTCGATTTTTTCCTCTTGAGTATTTAATAATTTTAATCCGTGATCGTTTGGGAAAAGCACCATGCGAGGATGTGGTTCAAAAGTTATCAATAAAGTTTCGCCATTTTGATTTTCGGCTATCTCTTTTAGTCGAGAAAGAATTACTTTATGTGCTTTGTGTACACCGTCAAATGTGCCTTGCGAAACAACTACATTCTGTATTTTCGGTATTTCATCTATGCTTGTAAAAACTTTCATCTAAAAATGTTTGTTTCTGAAAAATCGCCACGAAATTAATTTTTTTTAGAAACATTAGTCTACTCAAAAACTTATTGAAGTATTTTGTGTAAATTTTTTAAAAAACTACAGTTAAAAAATTTAAACTTGCCTCAAAAATTATACTTTATTTATATGAACAATCTTTTAAAAGGAAAACGAGGAATTATTTCTGGAGCACTTAACGACAAATCAATTGCTTGGCAAGTAGCGCTAAAATGCCACGAACAAGGCGCACAATTTGTTTTAACCAATGCGCCAATAGCCATGAGAATGGGTGAAATTAATAAATTGGCTGAAACGTGTGGCAATGCGCAAATTATTTCTTGTGATGTTTTGAAAAACGAAGACATGGATAATTTAATTTCAAAATCAACAGAAATTTTAGGCGGGAAACTTGATTTTATTTTACACTCAGTTGGTATGAGTTTGAACATCAGAAAAGGGAAACCATACACGGATTTGGATTATAAATTTATGCACGATACATTGGATATTTCAGCAATGAGTTTTCATAGATTATTACAAACATGCTATAAAGCAGATGCCATTAACGAGTGGGGTTCTGTAGTTGCATTAACCTATATTGGAGCTCAGCGAGTGTTTCCTGATTATCACGAAATGGGAGATGCTAAATCCTTGTTGGAGTCCATCACTCGTAGTTTCGGATATCATTACGGAAAAGCAAAAAAGGTTAGAATAAATACCATTTCGCAAAGTCCAACAATGACCACAGCAGGAAGTGGCGTAAAAGGATTTGGCGATTTTTTCAATTATGCCGATGCGCTTAGTCCACTTGGCAATGCAAGTGCAGATGATTGCGCTAACTATTGTGTATTGATGTTTAGTGACCTTTCTAGAAAAGTTACTATGCAAAATTTATTTCACGATGGGGGATTTAGTTTTACTGGATTTTCGAAAGAAGTAATGGAAATGAACAAAGAAAAATAATTAAAATGCACGAAGAAAAACATTTTAGCGGAAGTCAAATTGTTCGTGACATTGTAATTGGAATGTCTGATGGATTGACTGTTCCTTTTGCATTGGCTGCTGGTTTAAGTGGAGTAAACCTTCCAAATTCAACAATTCTTACAGCAGGAATGGCCGAAATAGTTGCCGGAAGTATTGCCATGGGATTGGGTGGATACCTTGCAGGAAGAACAGAAATTGATCACTACGAAAGCGAATTGAAAAGAGAGTATCATGAAGTTGATAATTTTTACGAAAAGGAAAAACAAGAAGTAAGAGAAGTATTTCAGGAATATGGATTGAGTCACGAATCGCAAAATTTGATTGTTGATGAGATGGCAAAAGATAAAGATAAGTGGGTTAATTTTATGATGCGCTTTGAACTTGGCTTAGAAAAACCAGACATAAACAGAGCTAGACAAAGTGCTTTAACCATTGGGTTTTCATATATCATCGGTGGCATTGTTCCGCTTTCGGCTTATTTTCCAATGTTTAGTTCCAATCCTCAAGACGGACTATTTTATTCATGTATTGTAACAGCGCTTTGTTTATTTATTTTCGGATATTTCAAAACAAAAATTATTGGGCAACCACCATTAAAGGGAGCAATAAAAATTTTATTAATTGGCGCATTGGCTGCAGCTTCTGCATATTTTGTCGCTACTTGGATAAGTTAATGCTGTTCCGTTTTTAACTAATAGAAGTGCTAAATGATTTTTAAAATCACTAAAATATGTATCGTATTATTTCTATTTAAAACTGCTGTTGCTCAAAATTCAATTGAAGTTGGAGAGTGGCAAAATGATGTCGGATTTTTGAACAAAGAAAATTCTGTTGTCATTGCAAAAGCATTTGCTCGAACTTTCGGTGACGGGTTTAAAACAAATGGAATTAGAATAGAAAAATATGGAAATATTTTTTATTTGATTTCAAATTCCGAATTGCAAAACAAAAGTCGAATTACGGCAATTGACTTAAAGTTTGAAGGGAATAAATTAGTTGTCAATTCAAACTCTGAATTAAAATCCTGCACAAGCTCTGCTTGCGAGAAATGTGGTTTTTTCTTTGAAAACAAAAAAATAATTGCTTGCCTTTGTTTGAATACAAAAACTATAAGCAATCATTGCCATTACAAACATTCATCAGCACATGATTTTTTAAATAATTTGTTGAGGGCAAAGCAAATGTTAGAGCAAAAAGAAAAACTGGATTGATATATTTTTTAAAAGATGAACTATAAAAAAGTAAACGGAATTGATTTAGATTTTTTGAAATCAGTAGTTGGTAGCCAATTTGTTTTTACAAATACTGAACAACTAAACGATTATGCTCACGATCAAACTGAAGATTTTATTTTTATTCCCGAAGTTGTTGTAAAACCAAGAACAACAATAGAAGTTTCAACTATTTTAAAATATTGCAATCAGCATTTAATTCCTGTTACACCGCGCGGTGCCGGAACAGGTTTAAGTGGCGGTGCACTTCCTGTTTGTGGTGGTGTAATTTTAGCAATGGAACGATTTAATCAGATACTTGAAATTGATGAAAGAAATTTTCAGGCAACAGTTGAACCAGGTGTTATAAATGAAGTATTTCAAAATGCAGTAAAAGAAAAAAAGCTCTTTTACCCACCTGATCCCGCATCAAAAGGATCTTGTTTTTTAGGAGGCAATTTAGCACACAGCAGCGGTGGCCCACGAGCATTGAAATATGGAACTACGCGCGATTATGTGCTTAATATTGAAGTTGTTTTATCCAATGGTGAAATTATTTGGACAGGTGCAAATACATTAAAAAATTCGACTGGATACAATCTAACTCAATTAATGATTGGTAGTGAAGGAACGCTTGGAGTAATTACAAAAATTGTATTTAAATTAATAGCAAATCCTATTCATACTTTATTGATGCTCGCACCGTTTGAATCGCCAGAAAAAGCGTGTGAAAGTGTATCTGCAATTTTTTATGCTGGGTGTAATCCATCTGCTTGCGAATTTGTAGAACCAGAAGCTTTTCGATTGTCTTCAAAAATGCTTGATATGAATTTTGTAGTTGAAGAAAATGTGGAAGCATATTTATTAATTGAAGTTGATGGAAACGATTTGGATTTGATGTTTAAGGAATGCGAAAAAATTAGCGAAGTTTTGTATCAGCACGAAAGCAAAGAAGTGCTTTTTGCTGAAACGTCAGATCAAAAAGAATATTTCTGGAAATTGCGAAGAAGTATTGGTGAAGCTACAAAAGTAAATAACACTTACAAGGAAGAAGATACCGTTGTGCCTCGTGCCGAACTGCCTCAGCTGTATAAAGGCGTAAAAGAAATTTCGAAAAAATACGGCTTTAGGTGCGTGTGTTACGGACATGCTGGTGATGGAAATTTGCATGTAAATATTTTAAAAGATGATTTGAGCGATGAGTTTTGGAACACAAAAATTACAGAAGGAATTGTTGAAATTTTTCAACTTTGTAAAAAACTAAAAGGCACAATTAGTGGAGAGCATGGAATTGGTCATGTACAAAAACCATATATGAAAATAATTTTTCCTGAACACCAATTAGAGTTAATGCGAAAAATAAAATTGGCATTTGATCCCAATAGTATTTTAAATCCCAACAAGATTTTTTGAACTACTTAAAGTTTCCAATCAATGGGTTTCAATCCGTTTGAAACTAAATATTCATTTGTTTTCGAAAAATGTTTGCAACCCAAAAATCCTCGATAAGCAGATAGGGGCGAAGGGTGCACTGAATTTAAAATCAAATGCTTTGACGAGTTTATTAATTTCGATTTGCTTTGAGCGTAAGCTCCCCACAAAAGGAAAACACTATTTTTTTTGTTCTGTGAAACGATTTCAATAATTTTATCAGTGAAGTTTTGCCAGCCAAAGTTTGCGTGCGAGTTGGCATTATTTGAACGCACTGTTAAGGTTGAATTTAAAAGCAAAACACCTTCATGTGCCCATTTTTTCAGATTTCCTGATACTGGAGTTTTGAAACCAGCAATATCAGTTTGTAGTTCTTTAAAAATATTCATCAAGGATGGTGGATGCGCTATTCCATCGTTTACCGAAAAACACAAACCATTTGCTTGGCCTGCGCCATGATAAGGATCTTGGCCAATCAATACCACTTTTACTTTATCGAAATGTGTGGTGTCTAATGCTGAAAATAATTGTGTGCTTGGCGGAAAAACTATGTTGCCTGATTTTTTTTCTTCAACAAGTTTTTTTTTCAAGTCAACAAAATACGGTTTTGAAAATTCATCAATTAAAATTTCTTTCCAGCTTTCGTGCAGTTTAATTTCGGACATAAGTTTTCGATTATTTATTGCGCTAAATTTTTCAACTCCGTGTTACTCCAAATTACTTTTTCTGAATTTTGTTTTACGATTTTAAGCATTGCCTTTGCCAATTGTACCGATGAAATAACATAACGCGGTGCTATCAATTCAACTAATGGATAAAAAGGAATGACTAATTTATTTAAAAAAGCAGTACTTGGATTTTTATGAATTGGCTTAATTCCAGCAGGTCTTGAAATAAACAATTTTTTTAAAGGCAATTGTGATAAATCTTTTTCGGTTTTTCCTTTCACTCTTCCAAAAAGTAAATTTGATTTACCATTTTGCATAGCGCCCTCACCACTTAAAAACATAAAAGTCATTCCTGGATTTGCTTGAATCATTGCATTGGCTGCGGCAAGTGTATAATCGTAAGTAATGCAATTGTATTGCACTTTGTTTACATGAGTTTGAGAAATACCCAAACACCAAATACAACAATCAATGTTTTTAAAAACAGCTGTTAGTTTTGAGTAATCTAAAAAGTCGTGATGTAGAATTGTAGTTAATTTTTCATGCTGAATGGAAAGTGGTTTTCTAACTAGTGCAGTAATTTCTGTAACGTCTTCATCAAGTATTGCTTGCCTTACAACTTCTGCACCAGCCAATCCAGTAGCTCCAGTTACAATTATTCGCATTCAAATATTAATTAAACACTTTCAATAACAATAGCACTTGCACCGCCACCGCCATTGCAAATACCAGTAACGCCAATTTTTCCTCCTTCTTGTTTCAATACATTGGCTAATGTTGCAACTATTCGTGCACCGCTGCTTCCTATTGGATGTCCAAGCGCAACAGCTCCTCCATAAACATTTACTTTTTTATCATCCAATCCAAGTATTTTATTGTTGGCTAATCCAACAACGGCAAAAGCTTCATTCAATTCAAAATAATCAACATCTTTTATGTCAATTCCTGCCCATTTCAAAGCTTTTGGAATTGCAATAGATGGCGTAGTTGTAAACCATTCAGGTGCTTGTGCAGCATCAGCAAATGCAATTATTTTTGCTAAGGGCTTTAAACCAAGTTCTTTCACTTTTATTGCACTCATCAATACCAATGCGCTTGCACCATCGCTTAGTGTTGATGCATTTGCGGCAGTTACAGTTCCGTCTTTTTCAAAAACAGGTTTCAATGCTCTCAACTTATCAAAATTCACTTTGTTGTACTCTTCGTCTGTATTAAAAAATATGGAATCTTTTCCTCTTTGTGGAATTTCAATTGTTACCATCTCGGCATCAAATTTTTTGTTTTTATATGCTTCTGCAGCTCGGGTATAACTTTGAATTGCAAAATCATCTTGATCTTCGCGAGAAAATTTCATTCCTCTGGCACAAATTTCTGCAGCACTTCCCATGTGAAAATTTTTGTAAACATCCCAAAGTCCATCTTTTATCAAACCATCAATAAGTGTGCTATTTCCTAGTTTGTAACCGCTACGTGCTTTATCTAAATAGTAAGGCACATTGCTCATGCTTTCCATTCCGCCTGCAACTACAACATCATTAATTCCTAACATAATGGTTTGTGCAGCTTGCATAATTGCTTTGCTTCCGCTGGCACACACTTTATTAATTGTTGTGGCTGGAACAGTGTTTGGAATTCCTGCAAAAATGCTTGCCTGAGTTGCTGGAGCTTGACCTAATCCTGCTGAAATTACATTGCCCATAAAAACTTCTTGAACCAAATCGGGAGAAATAGTCGCTTTTTCTAATGCTCCTTTGATTGCTTTTGCACCCAATTCGGTGGCGCTAAAACCAGATAACATTCCACTAAACGAGCCCATTGGCGTTCGAACGGCTGATACGATATAAACTTCCTGCATTTTACTTTTTATTAAATTTAAGTTCGCAATATTATATTTTTAGATTTACTTTTTTGAGTGCATTATTGCTTTTGTTTTGCAAGCAAGGTTTAAAAATATTCTAATAGTCATTTTGTCGTCAATACTATATGTATTGGTTAATGGATATTCATTCAACACTGGCGACCAAGCTGAGCATTTGCCACAAGTTTATCAAAGATTAAATGCTGCACTTTTTCAGAATGATTTTTTTCTTACGTATTACAATCAAACTTTTACTGTCCGTTTTTATTATGTTGAAACAGTGGCGTTTTTCTCAAAATATATTGGCGTTGAAACTACTTGTTTGTTGTTATTTTCAATTTGTCTTTTCCTTTCAATTTATTATTTCCAAAAAATTGCTTGCTATTTTTTAGAGAATGAAATGAAAGCGTGGCTTGCCACTTTCTTGTTGTTTTTTGTGATTAGATATTTTACGATTGGCGGAAATCACTTGCAAGACACTATGCTTACTGGAAGTAGTTTTGCTGAAGCATTAAGTATTGTTGCGTTTAATTTTGCACTAAGAAATAAAGTGTGTCTATCTGCATTTTTTTGTGGCGTGGCTGCATTGTTTCAGCCTTTAATTGCTTTGCAAGTGGCAGCAATTTTATTTGCATTACTTATTTTTTCAAAAGAAATTAATCGAAATAAAAACATCTTGATTTTCAGTTTAATTTTCTCGCTAATCTCAGCGTTTATTTTTGTTCCTATTGCTCAAAAACAATTCAATATTTCAACAATTGATGCTGCAACAGCAAATAAAATACTATTCGATTTTCGGGGGTATTTGCATTATTTACCGCAAAATTTCTTGATTAGAGATTACCTGCTTTTTGGATTGATTTTATTCTTTACTACCTATTGCTTGATTAAATCTAAAATTCAAAACAAGAAACCTTTATTTATTATCGGTATTTCAATACTTACAATGTGTTGTATCTATTCATTCGTATTGATTTTAAATCCTGTTAGTACAGTTGGAAAATTTCAATTATATAAATCAATAGTTTGGATTAATTTATTTTTATCACTGCCTTTAACTGCATTTGTTTTCGAAAATAAATTAAGAATTAAACTATGTATCGTTGTTTTGTCCCTTTGTATTTCTATTAAAATATTTTCAAACATACTTTCAAATAATTTGGATAATACCTATCGAATTTATTCGCTCAATAAAAGTTCGGAAAAATCAATTCACGAATGGATAAATAAAAACACTCCCGTAGAATCCAAATTTTTAGTTCCGCCAAACGATGAATCGTTTTCGTGCGAAGCCAAGCAGAGTATGCCTGTAAATTATAAAGCGGTAATTCACGAGCCGGAATTTATGTTGGAATGGAAAAAAAGAATGGAGCAATATTATAGTGTTGATTTCACAAAAGTCGAGAATGGAAATTGCATGAATTTGGCTATGCAAGGATTTTACAATACCGACTTCAGCAGTAAAATTTTGAATGATGTTGATTTTGTTTTGCTGAATAAATATTACGGAAATCATTCATATCCCGATATTTGTTTGCACTCTAAATCACAAGTTTTTTATGAAGACACCAATTGGAAAATTTTAAAACTGAAATAATGCAACGTGCCTTTTTATATGGAGATTTTTTGTTTGAAAGCATACGTGTTCAGGATGGAATCATTCAACATGCCGATAAGCATTTTAATCGTTTGCTGCATGGATCGGAAGTGTTAAAATTTATTTTGCCATCAGATTTCAATCAAACTATTTTTACAATTCAGATTGAACTTGCAGTTGCAAATTTTCTGAAACCAAAAATCGAAAATCAGAATTCGACAAATTGCTTTCGTGTTCGATATGTATTGTTTCGCGATTCGAAGGGATTGTATTTGCCTAATTCCAATACTTCTAATTATACAATAGATGTGGAGGAATTGCTTGAAGAAAAAATTTCGACAAAAATAATTGGTATTTTCAAGCAGCAGAAAAAACATAGCGGAGTATTGTCAAATTTAAAAACTGGCAACGCTTTAATTTATGTAATGGCAAGTATTTGGGCTAAAGAAAATGGATTTGACGATGCATTGATTTTAAACGAACACAATCGAATTGTGGAAGCATCAAGCTCCAATATTTTTTGGATTAAAGACAAGCAATATTTTACTCCGCCATTAAGCGAAGGGTGTGTAGCTGGTGTTATGCGTGAAGTTTTATTAGAACAAAATTCGGTAATTGAAAAATTTTGTACCAAAGAAGATTTACGAAATGCAGATGAAATTATTTTAACAAATGCAATTCAGGGAAAAGTGTTTGCAGAATTGACCAGCTAAAAATTACAATTGTAATTTCTTTTGGCTGTCATGCTGAACGAAGTGAAGCTTCTAAAAAAGAAGATCCTTCGTCAAGCTCAGAATGACAGAAATATTTGCTATTTATTTCTTATGCAAATTGCTGTTTTTTCGGCTGTATAAGAAATAAACTACCAATCCTAATGCCATCCAAATTGCTGCTACTTTTAAAGTTTCTGCATCAAGAGCAACTATCATTCCTGTACAAATTAATATTCCGAGAATTGGAACAAGTGGAACTAATGGTGCTCTAAATGGTCGTGGTGTATTGGGCGAAGTTTTTCGCATAATCAAAACGCCTGCGCTAACCAAAATAAATGCAAACAAAGTTCCGAATGAAGTAAGATCTCCGGCAACACTTCCTGGTACAAAAGCTGCAAACAATCCAACTCCAACAAACAAAATCATATTGGCTTTGTAAGGTGTTTTATATTTTGGATGCACTTCGCTAAATGCTTTTGGTATTAAACCATCTTTACTCATGCTGTAAAACACGCGGCTTTGACCCATCAGCATTACTAAAATAACAGAAGAGAAGCCAGCAAGAATGGCAATCGTTACACTTGTTGCCAACCAGCCATAACCGGGCATATGATTACTAATTGCATAAGCAACCGATGCTTCTTTTCCCGAAGTTTTAAATTCTTGCCAGTTGGCAACGCCTGTCAAAACATGACCAAACAAAACATACAAAATTGTACAAACTAGCAAAGATCCTAAAATACCAATTGGCATATCGCGTTTTGGATTTTTGGCTTCTTGTGCTGCAGTACTTACTGCATCAAAACCAATAAACGCAAAAAATACAATTCCAGCACCGCCTAAAACACCGCCCCAACCGTGTTTGAAAATCCCTTCGTGGCCAGGCATGTTTTCAGGAATTAAATAAGGAGTGTAGTTTTCAGGATTTATAAATTGCCAACCAATTCCTATAAATAATAATACAATAGCAACTTTGATAAATACAATGATTGAATTAACAAATGCAGATTCAGCAGTGCCTTTTATCAATAATAAAGTAATTAAGAATAAAATAATTAATGCCGGTAAATTCATAACGCCACTTGTAACTTGTACCAAAGAACTGAGATTGGATGGCAAGGATTCGAATTGAGCATTGTTTAGTAAAATGCTTCCGTCTTTTACTGATTTTGTTAAATCAGGACTGAAAGCCAATAGTTGATCAATATTGATTTGACCAGTTACTTTTTTCAAACTTTCGAAAGGCGAATGGCACCATTCGTAAGGTATGGTCCAACCCAAAAGGTTATTTAAATATTCGCTCCAAGCTATAGAAACAGTGGCTGCGCCAAGAGCATATTCCATTATTAAAGCCCATCCAATAATCCATGCAACAATTTCGCCCATCGTAACAAACGAGTAAGCATAAGCACTTCCTGCAATTGGAATCATGGCTGCAAACTCGGCATAACACAAACCGGCAAATGCACATCCAACGGCAGCAACTAAAAACGATGAAGTAACTCCAGGACCAGCAGCTTCGGCTGATGCAGCTGCGGTGCGCACAAACAATCCGGCACCAATAATGGCACCAACTCCAAGTGCAATCAAATTGTATACTCCAAGCGTCCGTTTCAATCCTTTTTCAGAATCGCCTGCTTGTTCAAGAAGGTGTTCAAGTGGTTTTTTTCTAAATAAACTCATTTCTAATTTTGTGTTATTTTGGTTTGCAAAATAGAATTATTTATGAATTCTAAAACGTTAATGTAAATTTTTAGTTTAATTAATTAAAAACTAAGCAACTGAAAGATTTAAAAGTAGAAATGTAGAAGTTTAACTAATCACAATATCTTCGTCTTGTAATAATTTTTCGCCACGAAATTTCAATAAAAGTTGAGCAACTGTTATTACATCTTTTTCGCAGTAAATTTTTATTCGTTCAAGGTTTTTTTCGTTCCAATATACATCCCAAACATTGCTTCCATTAATGTCGTCTTTGGGTGTATTAATATCAAACGAAGCAGCAAGCAAGTCTAATGAAGTGTAATTTTTGTAATCGCCAAATTTCCACAAGTCAAGTGTGTCTAACAAATTTACCTGCCAAGGTTTTTTGCCTGCCAAATCAAGAATTGCAGGAACTGAAATGCCATTGATCAAACACCTTCGTGAAATGTATGGGTAATCAAACTCTTTGCCGTTGTGCGCGCAAAGTAAGCTGCTTTCATCGTTGAAATATTTTTCAATCATTTTGCAAAAATCCTTGAGCAAACTTGTTTCGTTATCGCTAAAAAAAGATTTGATTCGAAACTGGTATGCATTTCCGTTATGACTAAAAAATCCGCAACTGATGCAAACTATTTTTCCAAACTCTGCATAAATTCCAGCGCGGTTGTAAATGTCTTCTGCACTTTGGTTTTCCTCTTTCTTTAATAGTGCTGATTTTTTATTCCACAATTCTTTCCATCGGTCGGGCATTGCATTGTAAGTAGAAAACTGAGGGACAGTTTCAATATCCAGCACCAAAATTTTTGTAAGATCCAGATTGTTTAACATATGAAATGTTGAATGCAATAATGATATTTTTTTGGCTAATTCAAAACGATTAATTCTGCAGGGTTAAAATTCAACATTCATAATTCAACATTCAAAATTTGTATTACCAACTTCCACTCGAGCCACCACCACCAAATCCACCGCCACCAAAACCACTAAATCCGCCACCACCAAATCCACCACCGCCACCACCAGAAAATCCGCTTCCGCCAAATGTTCCGATAAAAGGAGCATATCCTAAAAATCCACCTCCTCTTCTTCCGCCTCTATTGAAAAAAGAAAGTACAATTGCTATGATAATAAAAACAATCAAACTGATTGACGAAACGCCTTTTCTTTTTCTATTTTTTGCAGGGGTATCATTTATAAATTCACCAGCTGCCGCACGAATTATTATATCAGTAGCAGCATCCAAACCCGCAAAATAATTTTGTTCGCGAAATGCAGGTTTCATATATTCGTCTTCAATTCTTCTACTTAATAAATCCGTAACAGTTGCCTCCATTCCATAGCCGGTATGAATTCGCATTTTATGGTCGTCAATTGCAACATAAATAAGCAAACCGTTGCTCTTTCCTTTTTCGCCAATTCCCCAACCTTCGCCAATCCTCTGACAGTAATCAACAAGATCATCGCCATCCAAAGATTTTTCAATAACAATAGAAATTTGTGTTGAAGTTGAATCGTTATACGTAGTTAGTTTTTGTTCAAGAAATTTAATTTCTTCAGCACTCAGAACATGTGCATAATCGTTTACTAATTTTGGTGGATTTGGTTTTGAAGGAATGTCTTTTGCCGAAACAAAAGTTGCAGTTAGTAAGTAACAGATACTTAATAAAAATTTATTCATTCTCAGCACCTCCAAATGAAATATCGTTGCTCAATTCGTTGCTATCGTTGTGTTGTCGAGGAAAGTAGGTATTCAATTTTTCTCCTGCTTTCTGAATGGCTAAACACAAACCTTCTGCAAATTTATTTTCTTTGAAATGCGATTGCAAAATATCGCGTTCTTCATCCCAAAATGCATCGGTTACTTTTTCGTGAATTCCGCTATCGCCAATTACCACAAACTTTTTATCTTTATAGGCAAGATAAAATAAAACTCCATTCTTCAATTCGGTTTCATGCATATTCAGTTTTACGAAAATTTCTTTTGCGCATTCAACTGGTTCTATTTTGCATTTGGGTTCAACATGCACACGAATTTCGCCCGAAGTTTGTAGCTCTGCGTGCTTTATTGCTTCTATTATTTGTGCTTGTTCTTGCTTATTGAACATGTGAATGTTGGTATAAACTAAAATTGAAAATTACAAGCTATAGTTTTACTTGTAATTTTCAAAATCAGTATTTTTTTGTTTGATTAAAATTGAACTTCTGGTGCTTTTTCAGAACCTGCATTTCCTTTAAAAAATTCTCTTGCTTTAAAGTTAAAAATTCCGGCATAAATATTCTGAGGAAATTTTTGAATGCTGGTATTAAAAACCTGAACCGATTCGTTGAATTTTCCCCGCTCAGTTGAAACTCTATTTTCTGTGCCTTCTAATTGGCTCATCAAATCAGTAAATGCTTGCGTTGATTTCAATTGAGGATAGTTTTCGGCAATTACCAAAAGACGACTCAATGAACTTTCCATTTCGTTAGCGGCTTTCATTCTCGTTTCTGGGCTTGTAGTTTTGTCATCCCAATTTACTTTTGCCTGACCAACTCGCGAACGCATTTCTGTAATTTCTGTCAAGGTCGATTTTTCGAAATTGGCAGATCCTTTTACTGTGTTCACCAAATTAGGAATCAAATCCATTCTTCGTTGATATACGTTTTCAACTTGCGCCCAGGCTTTGTCTACTCCGTTGCGGTTGTCAACCATTTTATTGTAACTGCCGCAGCCATTAAACAAAACTAAGAGCAGAATTCCTGCTATAACTAAAAGTGTGATTGTGCTGTTTTTCATGTGTTTATTTTTTTTTCTATGCGCAGCAAGATACAAATTAGAAACCAAACCAATGAACATGACAAAATGTTTGAATTGTATTACTATGTAATTTTAATGCCTTTGTTATTTGATTTGTATTTTAATCAAATTGTTTTTGCATAGCATTGCATAATACTATGTTTTAAATTAAAGCGTTAGCTAAGTTAAAAAATATTTAAAAATGCTCAAATCCAATATCGACAAATACCTTTTTGTTTTGTTGTTGTTTGTTTTTAACTATTTGTTTTGGCAGCAACTATTTGGAATAAACTTGTTTTTATTTTCAAGTAGCTTAGTGGTTTATCAGCTCATAAAATATAAAGGTTCGCTACAATCAAATTCTGTTAAAATCGCCTTAGCATGTACGCTTGTTTCGGGCATTATGCTGCTAATTACTAATTCAATTATTTCAATTTTAGTGCATCTTTTATCGTTTTATATTTTACTGGGTTTTATTCACGAACAAAAATTGATGTCAATATATTTTTCATTGGCACATGTTTTTATGAATTACTTAAGTGGAATTAAAAATCTAATCTTTGATTTTTCGCCAAATCAAACAAAAGGAAACCGCAAATTGAATTTGGTATTTTATTATTTAAAACTTTCCATAATTCCATTTATAGTATTTGTTTTTTTCTTCGTCATTTACTTTGCTGCCAACGAACAATTTGCCATTTATGTCGAAGATTTTTTCAAGCAATTTGATGGATTTTTCAACTATATTTTTGTTTGTGTTAGTTTTGAAAGAATACTTTTCAATGTATTTGCAGTGCTATTGCTTTCAGGAATTATTTACAAAAGCAATTTCCTTAAATTGTTGAATATAGAATTGAGTTTGTCAGATTTTTTGACGAGAATAAAAACGAAAAACAAACAAAATAATTTTCCGATAAACGTATTGAAATCAGAATATAAAGCAGCATTGATTTTGCTTGTTGCTATGAATGTTTTATTGGCAATTGTTAATTATGCCGACATACAAACTGTGTGGTTTGATTTTGTTCCAAGTAATTTTTTGAAAATGAAAGAATTTGTTCACGAAGGAACCTATTTGCTCATTTTAAGTATTTTGCTTTCAATGCTAATTGTCTTGTTTTTCTTTCGAAAAAATTTGAATTTTTATCCTGCAAATAATTTTTTAAAAGTGCTTGCTTACTTATGGATGTTGCAAAATGCGGTTTTGGTTTATTCGGTGTATTTACGCAATTACAATTTTGTTTTTCTCAATGGATTAGCGTATAAACGAATTGGCGTAATGGTGTTTTTGACTCTTGTTTTGTTTGGATTAATTACTTTGATAATTAAAATTTACAAACGACATTCAGTTAATTATTTATTGCGAATAAATACATGGTTTGCATTTTTGGTTTTAACCGCAATGACTTGTGTTGATTGGGATTTAAAAATAGCTAAATATAATTTAAACCATTGGAACAAAGCCGGAATTGATGTTGATTTTTATTTTACGCTTTCGCCAAAAGTGATGCCTTTGCTTTTCGAAAATCAAGAAAAAATCAAAGAACAAATTTTGGCGAATCAGCATTTTAAAAACACTTGGACACATTACAAAAATTTTGAGAAATTTGAAAAGCATTTGAAACATAGAAAAGAAAATTTTCTTGAAAATAAAAAATTACTTACTTGGCAATCCTGGAATTATTCAGATTCAAAAACTATTGCGCAGCTAACTAAATAGTATTTATTTCGATTGCCAAGGAATATTTACATAACGCATGTAGCGCATAATTACCGATTGTTTGCGAAGTATGTAACGAGTGGGTTTGTTGGCTTGCCATCTTTTGGGGTTTGGAAAACAAGCTGCAATTAATGCCGCTTCGCCTTTTGTTAGTTTTTCTGAAGGCTTGTTAAAATAATGTTGTGCAGCAGCTTCGGCACCATAAATTCCGTTTCCCATTTCAATGATGTTTAAATAAACTTCAAGAATTCTTTTTTTAGTCCACAAAATTTCAATGGCAACGGTTACATAAAATTCAAGTCCTTTTCTAACCCAACTTCTGCCAGTTGTGAAAAACAAATTTTTGGCTGTTTGTTGACTAATTGTACTTGCGCCTCTTAGTTTTTTTCCGCCATTAAAACTTCTTTTGATGGATTTATTTATTTGTTCAAAATCAAATCCGTAATGATCGAAAAATTTTAAGTCTTCGGCAGTTATCGCGGCTTTTATCGTATTGCTTCCAATATAATTTATACCTCTCCACGACTTATTTAGTTTCACTTCATCGCTGCCTGCAATTTGTTCAAACACTCGTGTAATCTGAAGTGGTGTTACCGGAACTGGAATCACTCGATACAATATAATTAACAACAAACTGAATTGCCATAAAAGCAAAGCAAGTTGAAGCAGCCACGATTTCAATTTTAATAGTTTTGTTTTTAGTCTTTTCACAACTTTGCTGTTCATAATTTAATGCTGCAAGTTTAGTAATTACATACCATACTTGCACTTGTGTTTATGTACAAGCAGTTGTTAATTTGCAGTTATAGTGAAAACTCAAATTTCTGTATTGATTTTTAGCACTGTATTTCATTTAAAAATATGCTCCTTTTTAAAATTAAATTAATTGTAATTACTCTGCTGATAGTGATGTTGCTCGACATTTATTCGTGGCAAGGAATTAAAAATTTAATCAGACATCAATCTCAAAAAATAAAAAAAATTACAAGTATTTTTTTCTGGTCTATTACGCTTGTTACTATTTTATCATTGATAATTAATTTAGTTTTTTCGGGAATAAATACCGGTCCGGTTTTCAGAGTGTATTCAGCTGGTTTTTTCTTTCTGGTTTATTTATCAAAACTATTTTTTTGCTTGTTTTTATTTATCGAAGACATTTACCGATTATTCAGATGGTTGGTTTATAAAACCTTTATTCGAGAAGCCATCAGCGATTCTACACACGATTTGAGCGAACAGAATATTGAAGGAATCGAATTGATTGAAAAACCAAAAAACGGATTGCATTTAACCCGAAGTCAGTTTATTTCTCGAGCAGCATTGTTAACTACCGCATTGCCATTTATTATACTTACGCGTGGTATAACAAAAGGCGCATACAATTACAAAATCAGAAGAGTGCAATTGCATTTGCCTAAGTTGCCCAAAGCGTTTGATGGATTAAAAATATTGCAAATAAGCGACATTCACAGTGGAAGTTTTACGGATAAAGACGCTGTCAATAATGGAATAAAAATGATTGTTGACGAAAAGGCAGACATAGTTTTTTTTACGGGCGACATGGTTAATAATCGCAGTGATGAATTTAATCCGTGGCAGGATTTATTTTCACAAATTAAAGCACCAATGGGAGTATTTTCAACATTGGGAAATCATGATTACGGGGATTATGTTTTGGATTGGAAATCGCCCGATGAAAAGAAAAAAAACTTAGATGATTTAATAAAAGCGCAATCGGATTTAGGTTGGAAATTACTTAGAAACGAACATGTTATCATCGACAAAAAATTTCAAAACCTTGCAATTTTAGGAGTTGAAAATTGGGGCGATAGAGGAAGATTTCAGAAATTTGGTGATATAGATAAAGCAAAATATCACATGCCCGAATCCACGGTTAAACTTTTACTTTCTCATGATCCATCGCATTTTGATAGCATTGTAAGTAAGCATCACAAAGACATAGACGTAACATTCAGCGGTCACACACATGGCTTTCAATTTGGTTTCGAAATTGGAAATTTAAAATGGAGTCCATCGCAATACATTTATCCGCATTGGGCTGGTTTGTACGAAGTAGAAAAACAAAAAATTTATGTAAATCGTGGTTTCGGGTTTTTGGGTTTTCCGGGAAGAGTAGGAATTTTACCCGAAATTACTGTCTTTACTTTGAGCAAAGAAATTTAAGTTTTAAGCAATCAAATTTTCATTTCCTCCATTCTGTTCAAAACATTTTTACAATTAGAAAAAATATTTTTTTTATTTCGAAAACTTATTCAAGTTTGGCAGTCGATAAATCATGAACAAAATAAAGTTAGAAGTTGTTGGATTAAGCAGTGGGCAAAGCAGCGGAAGTTACACACTGATACTGAGCGAAACTTCCGGAAAAAGAAAATTGCCAATAGTAATTGGAAGTTTTGAAGCGCAAGCCATCGCCATTGAAATTGAAAAAATTGTTCCGTTTCGGCCAATGACGCATGATTTATTCGTAAATATTTTTCGCGAATTCAATATCGACTTAATGGAAGTGTTAATTTACAATTTGCAAGAAGGCGTTTTTCATGCCCGATTGATTTGCGAATACATGGGACAAATAAAAGAATTGGATGCCCGAACCAGTGATTCGATTGCACTTGCCGTTAGATTTAAATGCCCAATTTACACCTACGATTATATTATGGAAGAAGCAGGAGTAATATTAAGCGATGAAATGGTGAATCCCGAAATGGAAGAAACTCCCGCGCCAATTGCTAAAAGCGAAAACGATATTTCAAGTCAAAGTATGGAACAACTGCAACAAAATTTGGATCAAGCATTGAGCATGGAAGATTATGTTCTTGCTGCCAAAATTAGAGACGAAATGGAGCAGAGAAATAAAAGTTGATGCCTTGATTTTTTGATGTGCTACTAATTGATTAAGGTTGCCTAAATAAAAAGGTTTAAAAAAGTATGGAAAGATTTACAGGCATTATTGGAATATTTTTTATTTTGGGCATTGCCTTTTTGTGCTCTAACAATCGCAAAGCAATTAATTACCGATTGGTAATTAGCGGTTTGATTTTGCAATTATTTTTAGCCATTATCATTTTAAAAATTCCTGCAGTTACTTCCTTTTTTCAGCTCTTGGGACATGGCATGGAAAAAATCGAAGGATTTGCCAGAGAAGGAGCCAAGTTTGTTTTTGGAAATATATTACCCGATCCGGCCGAAGCAGGAAAAATATTTGGTTCTTCCAATGCATTTATTTTTGCATTAAATATTCCGGCTACCATTATTTTAGTTTGTGTATTAGTTGCCACACTTTACCACATTGGATTTATGCAACGTGTAGTTTCAATCATTGCAAAAGGAATTTATTTCATTATGCGAGCCAGCGGATCCGAAACCTTATCAAATGTTGCAAGTGCGTTTGTAGGTCAGGTTGAAGCGCAAGTTATGATACGACCTTATTTGGCCGGAATGACAAAAAGTGAATTGCTTGCAAGTATGAGCGGAAGCATGGCATGTATTGCTGGTGGTATTTTAATAGTGTATGTAAACATGGGTGTGCCTGCTGAGTATTTAATTGCTGCAAGCTTAATGGCAGCTCCGGCTGCATTGGTTATTTCTAAAATTGTATATCCCGAAACCGAAGAATCCCAAACCAAAGGAGCTGTAAAAATTGAAGTAAAAAGTCCTTATACAAATTTGGTTGATGCCGTTTCGAATGGTGCCAGCGATGGAATGAAAATATCCATTAATGTCATCGCCATGCTTATTGGTTTTATCGCCTTGATTGCTTTCATCAATTATATACTTTTAAAAATTTCTCCTGCACTTAGTTTGGATGTCATACTTGGTTGGGTGTTTTTTCCGATGGCTTGGGCTATGGGAGTGCCCTACGATGAAGTAATGAAAGTTGCCAGTTTGATGGGCGAAAAAATCAGCGTTACCGAATTTATTGCTTACTCACATCTTACAGCAACAAAAGCTACTTTTTCGCCAAAGGCATTGGCCATTGCAAGTTTTGCATTGTGTGGTTTTGCCAATTTTGGTTCGGTAGGAATTCAGATTGGCGGCATTGGTGCATTGGTTCCTGAGCGCAGAAAAGACTTAGCCAAATTAGGAATGAAAGCACTTTTGTGCGGAACACTTGCCAGTTACATGAGTGCGTGTTTGGCCGGTATGATGGTTTAATTTTTTTACATTATTAAAAAGCACATTGTGTTTTAGAAATTATTTAAAATTAGTTCAGGATACCATCAATCTTCGAGATCAAATCAGCGATTTGCGAAATACAATTTTATCCAACGATAGCTTTTTTGTAACACCAAAATTTAAATCCGATGTCATTATTCAAATTTTAAATTACGAAAAACAAATTCGTGATGTAAGAAAATCCTTT
Source organism: Chitinophaga pinensis (assembly GCA_945861965.1). Classification (GTDB taxonomy): domain Bacteria; phylum Bacteroidota; class Bacteroidia; order UKL13-3; family UKL13-3; genus CAMAWM01. The sequence goes on from CAMAWM010000019.1 coordinate 40,840, forward strand.
TTTATTTTTCGGCAGGATTTTTTTTGCCAGCAATTAATTTTTCGATTGTTCCTTCCAATCTTTTGATTCTTGTTTCGTCACGTTTGGCAGTTACAATCCATTCTATATATTCTCTGCGATGGCTAAAGGCAAGCTTTTCAAATTGTTGTTTTGCAATAATGTTTTTTGCAAATATTTTCGATAAATCTTCGGGCAGTTGAATGGTTTTTGTTGTTGAATCTGCATACTTTAATATCTCTCTCGTTTTTGGTTTTGCTTCTAAAAGATAATCTTTTTCGGTTTTTAATCTAAAAGCAAATGCCGACCACGTTTCGTCAAAAGCAATCAACATAAGCCATTTTATATTTTTGTATTTTAGCAAAGCTTCCCAACCTTTGTCGCGGGTAAGATCCGTTTGCATTTTGCTGCTTATTTTAGGATAATAACACCAAACTCTTATGTCTGGTTTTAATAATTTTATTATCAATGGAAATTGTTTTTCTAATTCGTTTTGGCTTTTCACAAACCAATGCAATGAATTAAAATCTTGCTTTGTATCACTTATAATTTTTATACCACTTGGTAATTTTCCCAAAGTGTTTTCAAAATCTTTTGGTGCATTTATAACACACAAAATATGTGGCGAATTAATTTTTAGTTTTTTAAGAAGCATTGCTTTTTTAGCATCACCGCATGACTTAAAGTCACTTCGCTATTGTCAATTATTAGTATGCCTATGTCTTCTAATGGAA
>CAMAWM010000020.1 GCA_945861965.1 Chitinophaga pinensis
ACCTTGCTCAAACAGTAAATATTACTACAAAACAATATTTACAGGCAGCTGTTTTTTATAACATTGATTTCAGAAAAAAAGAGTAAAAAAATAAAAGATATCAATCGAACTTTATTTTTAAACGGTTTCTAGGCAGAATAATTTTACAACAACTTTTGATACGTCTTCATCCATCTGTCTGGTATTTCGTCTTTCATCGCAATTTGGTAATCGGCATAGGTGCAAGGGACTAAAAATTTTCCGCTGTGCTCGCTTCGTTCAGTTGGGTATGGAACTTCCATCCACCATCTGTCGGTTAATATATTTCTATAAAAAATAATTTCGTGATTTCCGCTTTTAGATGTTGTTCGGTAAATCATGTAATCTTTGCTTTCTGTTGCCGGATAATCGTATTTGCGGTTGTAAAATCCTTCAATAAAATACCAAATCATTTGTGCTGCAAGTTTTGAAGTTTGGCTATTGATATCAAACGAAGGATTTACATCGTACAATCCAAAACTGCTTAGTTCATTGCTCATGCCAGCATAGCGTGTAATTTGACAAGCTTCTTCGCCACTAAATCCATTTGGCGATGCATCGCATTGTCCGGGCGCATCCGAAGCTTTTACACAACCCATATTCATCACCAGCATATCGGTATTGCGTAACAAGGGTTCTACATCGGCAATTTTGTGCCGCAAATTCCCAAGTCTAATCATATCAAAATTCATTCGTTCAAACGCATCGTAACTTTCAGATTCAACAAAATAACTTTGATGTCCAATATGCGTAATGTTAAACAAGAAATTTTTGGGATAAGAAATAATTCGCGAGATATGACTTGAGTTTAAATCGTTTTCCTCGTCTGTTTTCATGTCTACTTTATTGTCGGCAATCATCAAATTCAAATTTGTTTTTACGCCCTCATAAGCCGCAAACTGTGAGTAAGCCAAATCCTGCATTCCGCCCAACACAATGCAAACAATTTTTTTTTCAAACAAGTCGCCCAAGGTTTGCTTCAAAGCAAAATAGGTATCGTTTATTTCATTTCCGGCTTCAATATTTCCTAAGTCGGCCAGTTTAATTTCGTACCGAGGTTTTATCAATTTGTAAAACTCTTTGCGTATTTCATCAGGAGCTTCTGATGTTCCAGCTACAGAATTTCGCAACCTGTCTTCATTAACACCAACAATTGCAAGTTGAATTCCGCTCAAATCAACATTTCCATTTGTATTAAAAACGGTATGTTGAAATAAACTTCGTGCATCTGATTTTTCGCTTAATTCAGAATACAATGGGGTTGATATAGGTTTTGTATAATCCATACTTTTAGTTTTTGAAATAGTATCTCTTACCAAAAATTCGAATTCTATCTTTCAGAATTAGGTTCAAGTGTTTGTCAAAATTCTATATTTTCGCGCATTCATAAAATAAATATTTCCACAATTGATATTAGTTAGCGGAGCAACAGGATTTTTAGGCGCACACACTGTTTGTTTCTTATTAAAAAACAACAAACAAGTTGCAGCATTAAAACGCAAATCTTCTTCGTTGCTCGAATTTGATTTGATTTTTAATCACCACTTTAAAAGTTTTTCTGACAATCAACTAGCAAACATAAAAAACAATTTAAAATGGCACGATGCGGATGTGTTGGATTTGCCTGCATTGGAGATGGCGTTTCAAAACATCGAAGAAGTTTACCACTGCGCTGGCATTGTTAGTTTTGAAAAAAAAGACTTTGCTAAAATTATAAAAACCAATGTTGAAGGAACAACAAACATGGTAAATCTTTCGATTGAATTTGGAGTAAAAAAATTCTTACATATAAGTTCAACTGCAGCAATTGGACGAACCGATAGCGGAAATGAAATTGTCGAAAACACAAGATGGGAAAGCTCAGATTTGAACAGCAATTACGCCATCAGCAAACACAAAGCCGAAATGGAAGTGTGGCGAGCAAAAGAAGAAGGATTGAATGTTTGCATAGTAAATCCAAGTATAATTTTGGGCATTGGCGATTACAATAAAGGTTCGGTAAATATTTTTAAAATGCTGAAAAAAAAACTGCCGTTTTATACTTTAGGTGTCAATGGATTTGTGGATGTTGTGGATGTTTCGCGAGCAAGTTTTGAGTTGATGGAAAACAATATTTTTGGCCAGCGATTTATCTTAGTTAGTGAAAACACATCGTACAAAAATTTGTTTTTTTTGATAGCCGATGGCTTCAATTCGGCAAGACCAAAAATTGAAATCGGTAAATATTTATCCGAAATTTCGTGGCGAGGAGTTGCGTTTTTAAAACTTTTTGGACTTGCAAAAATTAACATTACAAAAGAAACATCGCGCACATCGCAGAAAAAATATTTTTATTCAAACTCAAAAATAAAAACCGCAATTGGTTTTGAATTCAAACCCTTAAATCAAACAATAAAAGAAGTTTGTGATTTTATTTTGCACCAGTAATTCAATTATTTTTTCGAATTAGAAAGCAAGGATTCGTAATTTTCAAATGCCTTCAAAGCCCTGTTTATAATTTTGTCTTCTTTGCTTAACACTTTGAAATAACCATTGTCGCGCCATAGCTGCCGAGCAATCATTGCTTTAACTTGAAGCTTAATAAAGTTACTTGATCGTACAATTTCGGCATCGCTTGGTTTGCGTATTTTATTGGCAATACAAAAACCCGCAAATTGTTGAATTAAGTTTCCATCAAATTTAAAATGACCTTCAAATGCAGTTTCATTAGCAAAACGTTGTTCTATTTTTTTTCTGTTTTTGTCCAAATAATCAAAAGAAAATTTACTGAAAATACCTGCAGAAATTACTTCGGTTAAAAAGGTGGAAATATGCGATGTGTCAATGCTTACTTTTACATCGGGCTGTATGCCTCCTCCAGCATAAACAACTCTGCCTTTTATTCTTGTGTGGTATTTAGTGGTATCGAAAATACGATCGCTGTTTTCGCTTTCCAATTCGCCATTTTGATATCGGTTCATTAGTTCATTTTCATACTCTTGATATCCATTTTTTTTATACTCTTTTTGAATGCAACGTCCCGTTGGAGTATAATATTTTGAGACCGTTAATCGTATGCCCGAACCATCGCTCAAGTCAAAAGGTTGTTGTACCAATCCTTTGCCAAAACTTCGTCTGCCAATTATCAATCCGCGATCCCAATCTTGTATGGCACCACTTACAATTTCGCTTGCGCTAGCACTTCCTTCATCAATCAAAACAATTAGTTTTCCTGTTTCAAAAACGCCAGTATTATTTGAAACAAAATCTTCTCGCGGTTTAATTCTTCCTTGCGTGTAAACAATTAATTTTTTGTCGTCCAAAAACTCATCTGCCAAATCGGTAGCAGCATCCAAAAATCCACCAGGATTTCCTCGCAAATCAAGTATTAAATTTTTAACGCAATTGTTTTTATTGAGCAAATTAAATGCGGTTTCAAATTCGTCTTTTGTAGTAGCGGCAAATCGACTTATTTTTATGTAAGCCGTAGTTTTATCCAACATTAGCTGAGCATCTACGCTATAAATTGGAATAGTTCCGCGCTTTATGATATAATTAATTTTTTGTTTTGATGAAGGGCGATAGATAGCAATCTTCACTTCGGTTCCGCTTTTGCCACGCAAATTTTTTATTACCTTTTCGTTAGTGATTCCAACTCCTGCCAAATTCATAGTATCCGCACTTAAAATTCTATCGCCACTCAGAATGCCAAGCTCTGCCGAAGGCCCACCAGCCAATGCCGCAACAACCATTATTGTATCGTCCAAAATATTAAATTCAATTCCAATGCCTTCAAACTCGCCCGTCAATGGCTCGTTTGCAGCTTTTAACTCGCTTGCCGGAATGTAAATGGAGTGAGGATCAAGAAAAGCAAACATATCGTTTAGCGATTTTGTTTCCAGCTCTTCTACATCAACCGTGTCAACATAATTTTCGTTTATAATTTGATAAATTTGACTGAATTTATTTCTGATTCCCAAACCGTTTTCGATAGGTTTTAAATAAATTCCAATCAACAAACCGAATGAGATTAAAAGTCCATAAATAAAAGGCTGCCAGTTTTGGCGATTATTTTCCATATTTTTGAAGAAGCTAAAATTGCAACAAATATAATAGCAAGGATCACACTCAAAAGTTTTAATTTAAACAATGACAGAGAAAAAAGAAATACGAATTACCGAACAAAATTCGAGCTACAAACAGCTCGAAAAAATGAGCACTTCTATGCTGCTCAAAAACATAAATAAAGAAGACAAAACGGTTGCAATTGCAATTGAAAAAATTTTACCTGAAATAAAAAAAACGGTAGATGCCGCTTATTTACAATTACAAAAAGGAGGCCGCTTATTTTATATTGGTGCTGGCACAAGTGGTCGTTTGGGAATTGTTGACGCTAGTGAATGTCCGCCAACTTTCGGTGTGCCACATGGCTTGTTTATAGGAATAATTGCTGGTGGAGACAAAGCCATTCGCAAAGCAGTAGAATTTGCCGAAGACGATTTGAATCAAGGATGGAAAGATTTAAAAGAGCACAAAATTTCGAAAAAAGATTTTGTAATTGGAATTGCCGCAAGTGGTAGTACGCCTTATGTTGTTGGCGCTTTAATGCAAGCCAACAAAAACAATGTTCCGACTGCATGTATTGTATGCAATAAAAACAGTTTGCTGGCTATCAATTCAAATTTTCCGATTGAAATAATTGTTGGGCCTGAGTTTGTAACTGGAAGCACACGCATGAAATCGGGCACTGCGCAGAAATTAGTTTTAAATATGATCTCGACAAGTTTGATGATAAAACTTGGAAGAGTAAAAGGAAATAAAATGATAGACATGCAACTTAGCAACAATAAACTCATCCATCGCGGCACCAAAATGCTAATGGACGAACTGAAAATTAATGAAACAAAAGCGAACAAGTTGTTGTTAAAACATGGCAGCGTTCGCAAGGCTATCAATAAATATAAAGGAAAATAATTTTGACCGAAACGATTATAGAATATCTTGCAGTGATTGCATTGTCAAGCGTAAAATTTTTGTTTGGCTTTGGTGGTGCGCTTTCCAGAGGGTTTAATTTTTTTGAGGTGATGCTAACAACAGTTGGCGGTGGAATGTTAGGTGTAGTTGTTTACCTTTATTTATGGGAATTGATAGTAAAAATAAAACGAAAATTTTTTTCGAGCAAAACAAAAACCATTCGCATAAATAAATTTACTCGCTTTCTGGTAAAAATAATTAAGGAGTATGAAATTTATGGAATTGCATTTTTAACACCACTCGTTTTAACGATGCCAATTGGAACCGTAATAGCATCATCAATTGAACACAATAAATGGAGAATAAAATTGTTCATGTTTATTTCTTTAACATTTTGGACTTTGTTGCTTTATGGTTTGAAACAGCTTTTAGGAATTGATATTCCAGGATTGATAGATAGAATATTTTGAAAACAAACGAGATGAATAGTATTGATTTAAGAAGCGACACCTTAACCAAGCCATCGCCTGAAATGCTAGATGCAATGATGAAAGCGAAGGTTGGCGATGATGTGTTTGGCGAAGACGAAACGGTAAATATGCTACAACAAAAAGCGGCTGAACTTTTTGGAATGGAAGCTGCACTTTTTTGTCCCAGCGGAACGATGACAAATCAAATTGCAATTAAAATACATACACAAGCTGGAGATGAAGTGATGTGCGACAAACTATCGCATATTTATTTATTTGAAGGCGGTGGAATTGCTGCAAATTCGGGCGCTTCAGTGCGATTACTGGATGGAAATTTAGGAAGATTTTCTTCGTCACAAGTACTAGAAAATATAAATAAAGACGATGCTCATTTTCCGCGAACAAAATTAGTGAGCATAGAAAACACAGTAAATCGTGGCGGTGGATCAATTTGGGATTTTGAAGAAATAAAAAAAATAAAAGCAAGCTGCATTTCAACTAATTTATCACTTCATTTAGATGGAGCGCGATTGTTTAATGCGCTTGTCGAAACCAAAGAAACAACAACTGATTACGGAAAAATATTTGATACCATTTCAATTTGTCTTAGCAAAGGTTTAGGAGCGCCAGTTGGAAGTTTATTGTTAGGAAATCAGCAGCATATTTATAAAGCCAAACGTGTAAGAAAAATTTTTGGTGGCGGTATGCGACAAGCGGGTTATTTGGCTGCTGCCGGAATTTTTGCGTTGGATAATAATATTTCAAGACTGAAAATAGATCATGTTAGAGCCAAAGAAATTGAAAAAATATTGTTGCAAAAAAACTTTGTTTCAGAAGTTTTTCAGGTTCAAACTAACATTGTTATTTTTAAAGTAAACGAAACTATTTCGACAGAAATATTTCTGAAAAAACTTTCAGCTCAAAATATAAAAGCCGTTAGTATTGGCAAAAATTTGATTCGATTTGTATTGCATTTAGATGTTTCTGAAGAAATGTTTGAGCAACTTAAAACTACAATTTCAGAGATTAATTTTTAAAAAATAAACGCAATAATTTGCATTTATAATGTGAATATAGCATTTTAGCGCATTGGCCAGTTTGATTTTTATAACAAATTCAGCATATTGCAAGTCAAAAAAAATGAAAAAAGTAATACTATTGATAGCGTTGTTTGTTGGTATTTTTGTTAGCAATAGCACAGCACAAAAAGTTGCAAGCAAAAGTAAAGTAAATGGATACGATGCCATTTATCCCTTTAAAAAGGGAAAAGCCAAAGTAGAAAAAAACGGTAAAATGGGCTACATTGATATGACCGGAGAGGAAATTATCAAATGTAAATACGATGCCATTTATCCATTTGAAGACGGAAAAGCGAAAGTTGAAATAAACGGAAAATTTGGTTTTATTAATGAATTAGGCGAAGAAATAATCGAAGTGAAATTTGATTACATTGGACCATTCAAAAACGGCCGAGCAGTTGTTCGATACAATGGAAAGTTAGACATTATTGACGAAGAAGGATTGGTAATTACCGAAGCAAATCACACCAAATAAGTTCAATTTTTTTAAGAAATTACTGAAGCAAATCAGCCAAATCTTCGGCTATTTTACTGCCCAAAGCTACGCCCATTCCATTCAGTCTGGCACCAACTGCAATTCTGTCGCTCATGCGTTGTACAATAGGTAATTTGTTTTCGCCAAAAGCCATTATTCCTGTCCATTTATAGTCGATTGTAAATTGCTTTTCGGGAATAATCAACTCTTTCAAATACCATTCAAGTTTTGATATTATTGTTTCATTCAATTCGAAATTCGTTGTTCGTTCTTTTTCAAAATCTAAATTTCTACCACCACCAAAAATTATTCTGTTTTCAAAATTTCGGAAATAATAAAATCCCTCATCAAAATTAAAGGTTCCTTTTATTTTTAAATTTTCGATAGGAGAGGTGCAAATAACTTGTCCGCGACCTGGAATTATTTCTAATTTCGGAAATAGTTTTTTTGTAAAAGCATTGGTGCAAACCACTGTTTTTTCAGCTTTAAAAGTTTGAGTGCTTTGGTTGCACGAAACCAAAATCTCAACACAATGATTATTCTCTTCAATAGAATTTACCTCAGCGCCTGTAATAATTTTTATACCAAGCGATGCTGCATAATCATGCAATGAATTCATCATTTTTCCAGTATCAAGCTGACCTTCAATTTCATTTTCAACAATTGAACTCAGAAGTTTTTTGTTAAATCCAAACGCATCAATTTTATCCTTTTTTTCAACAAAAATATTTTTTCCAAACAAGGGAAAAAGCATTGCGTTCATGAAATCAATTTTATCTAAATGATTTTCAATTCCACTGTTAAAAACGAGTTCATATCCACCATTGTTTTGAAAATCTATTTTTGCATCGCCCAATCTTTTTCTTAGCAATTGCAATCCTTTCCAACGATTTTCAACCAATTGCAATAAATTTTTTTCGCCCATTAAACTTAAATCGTAAACTTTTTCACTTAAGGTTCCAATGCAAGCAAATCCAGCATTTTTTGTCGATGCACCGGTAGGAAACAATCCGCGTTCAAGTATTAATATTTTTGCATTTGGATTTCTTTCTTTCAGAACGCAAGCGGTCGAAAGTCCTGTTATTCCTGAACCAACGATGATATAATCGAAATGAATAAATTCTTTTTGTTCCCAAAAACTTAACATGGATTGATAAAAAAATATGTTGCGAAGATGTAAAAATACGCAGTAAAATAAAATGTTAAACGAATTACTCTTTAAAAAACGAATTGGATAAAACCAATGAATTTCTTAAAAGTTTCTTAAAGGCCTTTTGTTAAGGATATTAGTATGATTATTACACTAGAAACCACAAAAAACAAGTAATTATTGAATGGATTTTAAGAAAATAAAATACAAATCTCTTTTGCCATATCTCTTAGCCGTTATAACTCTTATAATAGGAATTTCTACACAAAACATCTTTTTTAAAAAGCAACATAAAGCCGAAAAGCCAGTAACTATTACACACAAAGAGTTTTCGCATTTAAATCCTTTTTTGAATTGTATCGAAGACAAAGGGTTGAACATGAGTGAGCTTAAATCTTTTAAATCCGATATTGATTCGTACATTAACAATGTACATCAAAAACATCCGGATGTATTTATTTCATACTATTTCCGCGATTTGAATAATGGAATGTGGCTTGGAATAAATGAACACAAAAAATTTAGTCCGGCAAGTTTGATGAAAGTTCCGGTTATGATTTCGGTGCTGAAAGAAGCACAAAAAAATCCTGAAATATTGAATACAAAATTGCTGTATCTGAAAAGTTATTTTGAAATAATAGATGAGGAAAGTGGATTTGAGAAAAAAGATAGTGCTGGTTATACCGTTACAGAATTGTTGGAGCAGATGATTGAATATTCAGACAATGCAGCTGCATTATTGCTTATGAAATTTGTGGGAATGGATAAAGTAGCAGAAACCGAAAAAGATTTGAATTTAGCAATTGGCGATGATTTTGATATCAATACTAATTTTGTTAAAGTAAAATCATACGCAGCAACATTTCGTATTTTATACAACGCATCTTATTTAAATGCGGAAATGTCGGAATTGGCATTGAGTTATTTATGTAATTCAAAACATTCAGGAGGAATTAGAGCAGCGATTCCAACCGCTTACAATGTTGCACACAAATATGGCGAAAGAGATGTATTTGATTCAAAAGGAAAGAGACAAACTTTGCAACTTCATCATTTTGGAATAGTTTATTATCCAAACAAACCTTTTTTAATTGGTGTAATGACACGTGGATCAAACAAAGAAGCGAAAGAAAAAATAATTCGTGATTTATCGAGAATTACTTTTGAGAATGTAGAAAAGCAAGCAAAAAATAACAAGCAATCAGTAGACGTAAATTACTAAAAAATACATCAGCAATTTGTTTCGATATAATCGATTAGTGAGTGAATTATTTTAATGTGAATTTCTTGAGCTCGATCAGCGTATTTTGAAAATGGAGCACGAATTTCAACATCACACAATTCGGCCATTTTTCCACCATCTTTTCCTGTTAATCCTATAATTTTTATTCCTTTGTTTTTTGCAACTAGCATCGCATTCAAAACATTTTTTGAGTTTCCGCTTGTAGAAATTGCCAACAAAATATCGCCTTCTTTTCCAATAGCTTCAAGGTATCTGCTGAAAACAAAATCGTATCCGTAATCGTTGCCAACACAAGCCATGTGGCTAACATCGCTCATTGCAATAGCGGCAATTGCAGGACGATTATCGCGGTAACGACCAGTTAGCTCCTCGGCAAAATGCATCGCATCGCACATGCTTCCACCATTTCCGCAGCTCAAAATTTTATTGCCGTTTTTAATTGATTGAACCATAATTTTTCCGGCAGATTCAATGGCTTCAAAATTTTTGTCGGATGACAAAAATTTTGAAAGTACTTCCTGCGCTTCACTAAAATGTTGTTTGATGTTATTCATTTTTTGTAAATCATTTTTATATGCTCAATATCTGCTTCCCAAAAGTTTTCTCCTTCGGGCTCAAAACCATTTTTTTCATAAAGTGGTTTTGCAGTTAGTTGTGCGTGCAAATATATTTTTTTGTTTAACGGAATTATTTCATTTAAAATATTTTTGAGTAGCGATTGTGCAACTCCCGTTCTTCGAAATTCTTTTAACACGGCAAATCGTTCAAGCTTAATTCCGTTTTCGGTTTCGCGCCAACGTGCGCAGCCAGCTGCTTTGCCATTAACTGATGCCAGAAAATGTTTGCTCTCTTCTTCAAATTCCCATTCAATTTCTTCGGGACAATTTTGTTCAATTACAAAAACAACTCTGCGAATATCCCACACTTTTTGTTGCTCTTGTTTTGTAATGGCATTAATTATTTCAATCATAAATTAAAAAGCTTCGTTCATTGTAAAATAAAATCCTTGTATTCCATTTTCGCCTCGTCCGTAATCTATTCTAATATTTAAGTTTTCTTTTTTGATAGCAAGGCATCTAAATCCAATTCCATAATTTGGTTTTATGTTGTTTAATAAAGTGGATGCTTGATTGCTTACGTTGCCAAAACTCGCAAACAAAGTACAGGAAAAAGGTCCCCAAATTTGTTTTCTCAATTCAGCTTGAAAAGTTGCGGCATGCATATCTCTAAATCTTCCGTTGTAATATCCGCGCATATAGATTTCGCTGCCCAATGTTGCAAGTTGACGAAAGGGGACATCGCCACTATTAAAGTTCCCATACGCTTGAATTGCCAATACATTTTTATTCCAAAGATGAATGTATTTTCTTGCATCAACAATCAAATTTGTAAAGGCAAAATCGCTTCCTAAATAGTTGTTATGAAACATCAAAGTTGCGTCAACAAAATATCCATCCAGCGGAAAATAAATTTGTTTGCGATTATCAAAACTCAACGCTAAACCCAAACCAGAAGTAAAACTTCCTTGAGCTCCGGCAACAGTCGAATTTTTTAATGTGCTACCGCGATAGTTCATATTGTTCATGTTGGTGGTTTGAAATTGCAAACCTGCGTACATGTTTTTGTAAAATTGATACGTTCCTCTAAACTGAAATCGGTTTAATGTAAAATCATACAACTCTTTTGTTGCATCGCTTGTATTGTTTCCAATTCCCCAATAATATTCAATAAATTTTGTGTAGGTGTAAGATGCGCGAATATTGAATTTGTTTTGTGAGGTAAAAATATCAACGTAAGGGCGAATGCTAAACTGATCTTTTTCGGTGATGAAAGAATTAAGTCTAACAATTGATGTGCGAGTGATGGAGTCGTTTTTTAAGTGAAACAAACAAACAGCGCTTAAGCCCAATTGCCAACCGGTTTCGGGGTAAACACCCCAAATAGGAAGTATAAATAAAATACTTTTTTGTGGCTTTGCAGAATCTCCTTCTAGCTTATCGTAAATTGAATTTATATAATTCTCAAGTTTTTTTTGAGCCGAAATTTGTTGTTCTGTAAAAAACAAAAAAACAAAAAAAACAAAAACTATTTTTTTGTTTACAACCATTTAATTTTAGGTATTAATTTTTTGAAACGATAGCCAATATTAAAACCAAAACTTCCAGATTCATTTGCAACTGACATGTTTGATGGAAATGTATTGATTGCAATATCGTAGGTTAAAAAAAAATTCCAAAAATAATCGGGATGATTATTTCCGGTCGAAATTTTTATGTGCGCATTGGCTTCAAAACTATTTCCCGAAATAGAATTTTGCGGGTTTCGTATTTGATAGCTTGCCCATCCGGCACCAACAAAAGCAGAAGGCGAAATAAACCATTTGCCATCGTTAAAACAAAAATTGTAAGCATAGCCAGGTCTTATATTTATATGCCACAGTTGCAAATATTGCAAAGATTCGAGCACACCGTAATTTTCGCTTGAATCATTTTTTTCGGGGATTAAAGATGAGTCGGCATCAATTGTCCGATTTCCGATATTGCTCATCAAAAGAAAAGCGCCCGATGATTTTTTTTGAAACTCGGCCAAAGATAAAGCGCTGCGATACGAGAATTTTTTATGGTTGAAATTATAAAATAAATTTAATCCGTACGAACCAATTTTTGTGTCGGGTCTAACATCTGCCAAAGTATCCAAACCAACTATTCTGTAAGCTCCGCTAAATGACCGCGAGTAAATATCAACGCCAAAGAAAGATTGATAATAGCTGAAACCAAAATCAAAATAATTGGTGCGGCCAAACGATTTTTCATTGTTATTAGTTCCCGGAACTTGCACGCCAAATGCGAGTGTAACATATTTTAATCCAAATGAAAGGCCTGATTGCAAACTAATATTTGGCGATACAGCAATCGTTTTTCCATCGTTGGATAATTGCCGAGGATTTATTTTGAAATTGTAATCGTTGAGCCAAGTATTGAATTGAATGTTGTATGGCTTTTCAAACTGAACAATGTAGTTATTGTCTTTTTGTGCCGTAGCATGGAACGAAAAATAAATTAATGCTATTGGAACAAGAAGCCATTTCATGTATGGGCAAATATAACAGAATAGTTTAGGGCAACAATCGACCATACATTCTAGGAAATGGAATTGATTCGCGAACGTGTGGCAATTTACAAATCCAAGTAACTAATCTTTCCAAACCCAAACCAAAACCTGCATGAGGAACAGAACCGTATTTGCGCAAATCCAAATACCAATTGAATGCTTCCATCGGCAGTTGATGCTCTTTTATTTTTTCAATCAACAATTGCGTATCGGTTTCGCGCTCTCCTCCTCCAACAATTTCACCGTATCCTTCGGGGGCGAGTATATCAACGCCTCGGGCAAAACGCGAATCGTCTGGATCGCGTTTTAAATAAAACGCCTTAACAGCATGTGGCCAATTATAAACCATAACAGGCACATCAAACAATCGAGTCAAAACTGTTTCATCGCTTCCGCCAAAATCTTGTCCGTATTCAAAATTTTTAGCAGAATTTAACCAACCCGGAATGTTGCGTTGTTGTTCTTCAAAATCAGACAACTCTTGTTTCAATTTATCAATTTTTGATTGGTTGAAACCAATCTCACCTTTTTTCATTCCAGGTGTCTTTATTTTTTCTTCGCGATCAGTTATTTCATTATTTATTTCTACAATTCTTGATTCTACTTTTTTCAAATCATCCTCTAAAGTTTTGATTGAATTTTTTCCGGCCACATCTTTTTCGCCTTTGATAATTGATACGGCTTCATCGTAAGTAAGTCGCGGAAAAGTTTGCGAAATATTTTTTAATACACTTGTGTCTCGTCCAATCATTTCTAACTCGCTTTTGCAATTTTCTAAAACACCGTTTACCACATTGCGCAAAAATTTTTCAATCAAATCCATGTTTTGAAAAATATCAAAAAAAGCCATCTCGGGTTCTATCATCCAAAACTCGGATAAATGCCTACGGGTTTTTGATTTTTCGGCACGAAAAGTTGGACCAAATGTGTAAATTTTTCCCATCGCCATCGCCATCGCTTCGCCATAAAGTTGTCCCGATTGTGATAGATAAGCAACATCGCCATAATAATCGGTTTCAAATAAATTGCTTGTGCCTTCGCACGCGTTTCCGGTAAAAAGCGGTGCGTCCATTTGCACAAATCCTTCGGCTTGAAAAAAATTATGTATAGAAAAAATAAGTTGATTTCGTATTTTCATTATCGCCCATTGTCTTTGGGTACGAAGCCATAAATGCCTTTTGTCCATCAAAAAATCGACACCGTGTTCTTTTTTTGAAATGGGATATTCTTGAGCAATAGATATTATTTTTACATCAGTTGCCTGCAATTCAAAACCACCAATTTGCTTTTCGTCTTTGCGCACAATTCCAGAAATTTCAAGCGAAGTTTCCAATGAAATATTTTTGCAATTTTCGAACACCTCGGCACTTACCGACTCGCTGTTTACCACACATTGGCACCAACCTGTTCCGTCACGCAATACAATAAAATACAAACCTTTGCTATCTCTGCGATTGCTTGCCCATCCACGTAAGTGAATTGTTTTTTCTTCGTGATTTTTTAAATCGTTAATTAATGTATACACAAAAGTTATCTTAAATTATTTTTGTAAAAACCGATGCGAAAATAAGCGAAAAGTTTGATTTGCTTAATTCCTTATCTTCGCGACCGAATATGATGGATGAAAGAAAAGTTAGAGTACGATTTGCACCAAGCCCAACGGGCCCTTTGCATATTGGAGGAGTTCGTACAGCGCTGTACAATTATTTGTTTGCCAAAAAACACCAAGGCGATTTTATTTTACGAATTGAAGATACCGACCAAACACGATTTGTTTCAGGCGCTGAAGAATACATTATTGAAAGTTTGAAATGGTTAGGAATAGAACCAAACGAAGGCGTTGGATTTGGCGATGGACAATTTGCGCCTTACAAACAAAGCGAAAGAAAAAATAGTTACCGTCAGTATGCCGAACAATTGGTGGCAAGTGGAAATGCCTACTATGCATTTGATACTTCAGAAGATTTGGAAGCCATGCGCGAAAGATTAAAAGCATCAAATGTGGATGCAAAGTACGATTCAATTACGCGCAGCACAATGAAAAATAGTTTGACTTTGTCTGAAGATGAAGTGAAACAACGATTAGAAAACAAAGAACAATTTGTGATTCGTTTAAAAGTTCCTCGCAAGGAGGAAGTAAAATTATACGATGAAATTAGAGGATGGGTAAATGTAAATACTTCCTCAATTGACGATAAGGTTTTATTTAAAAGCGATGGCATGCCAACCTATCATTTGGCAAATGTGGTGGATGATTATTTAATGAATATTTCTCATGTCATTCGTGGCGAAGAATGGTTGCCTTCAGCTCCTTTGCATGTGTTGTTGTATCGTTATTTAGGTTGGGAAAGTGTGATGCCTAAGTTTGCGCATTTGCCACTTTTACTAAAACCTGAAGGAAACGGAAAGTTAAGCAAACGCGATGGCGATCGATTGGGATTTCCTGTTTTTCCAATAGAATGGAAAGATCCGACAACAAATGAAATTTTGAGTGGGTACAAACAAAATGGATATTTGCCCGAAGCGGTTATTAATCTTTTGGCGTTTTTGGGTTGGAATCCTGGCACAGCGCAAGAAATATTTAGCAAAGAGGAATTGATACAAGCATTTTCGATTGAAAGAGTTAGCAAGCACGGAGCAAAATTTGATGTTAACAAAGCCAAATGGTTCAATCAACAATATGTTAGGCATGTCGACAATAAAATTTTAGCTGCTGAATTGAAAAATAATGTAACAGAAAAAAATATTTCTGTTGACGAAATCTACGTTGAAAAAGTTTGCGGATTGGTGAAAGAAAAAATAAGTTTTACAAAAGAACTTTGGGATTATAGCCAGTATTTTTTTGTAGCGCCAACAAGCTTTGATGAATCTGTAATTAAAAAACGTTGGAATGAAAAATCGGCTATTGTGCTAAATGACATAATTGAAAGTTTTCAAAACAGCATTGAGTTTTCGCATTCAACAATTGAAAACGCATACAACGAAGCATTGATTAAAAACGAAATGCAAAGCAAAGATTTTTTGCAATTGTTTCGCGTTTGTTTAAGTGGAGTTGCAAGTGGTCCGCCCATTTTTGAAATGGCGGAATTGTTTGGAAAAGAGAATACGATTTTGAGATTAGAAACAGCATTAAAAAATATAAAACAATGAATCGACCTATACGCGTATTAGTGGCCAAAGTTGGTTTAGATGGGCACGACCGTGGCGCAAAAGTGATTGCAACCGCTTTGCGAGATGCCGGTTTGGAAGTAATTTATACCGGTTTGCGCCAAACGCCAGAAATGGTGGTTCAGGCTGCTTTGCAAGAAGATGTGGATGCAATAGGAATAAGTATTTTATCGGGTGCTCACAACACGGTTTTTCCGAAACTAATTGATTTGATGAAAAAAAATAAACTTACCGATGTGTTGCTTACAGGTGGCGGAATTATTCCGGAGGAAGATATTGTAAAACTAAATGAATTAGGTGTAGGAAAACTATTTACCCCAGGCGCTAAAACCAATGAAATTGCTGATTACATAAAAGATTGGGTGAGCAACAATAGAAAATAAATTGGACAAGCCTTTTTAAACGGCTTTGTCGTGCGAAGCGAAGCATCTGAATGAAGATTCTTCGCTAAACTTGGTTGTCATGCTGAGTGAAGCATCTAAAAAGAAGATCCTTCGCTAAGCGTGCTGTGTCAGTCTGAGCCTGACGAAGACTAATCAAACAACCCTTCGTCAGGCTCAGGGTGACAGAATACAAAAGTCAAGCTCAGGGACTTTTTATCCGATAGAATTGCAATTGAATTTTCGAAATTCCAACAAAAAAACCCGATCGAAATTTCCATCGGGTTTTTTTGTTATTTAAAAAGAGAGTTTACTCTCTAATTAATGTAATAGTTCCTCTGACTGTTTTTTCAACTTCGCCACGCAATTTGTAAGTGAAAATATAATAATATGTTCCACTTGGACATTGGCTACCATCGTTGTAATTGCTTCCATCCCAAGTTTTCAAAGGCTTATCGCTTTCAAATACTTTTGCTCCCCAACGATTCCAAATACTTAGATCGTATTTTTCTTCGCCTTCAATTACAATTACAAAGTTGTCGTTTACTTTATCGCCATTTGGCGTAAACACATTTGGTATGTTTATCTTTTTCTGGAATCTTATATCAAAGACTTTACAAACCGAATCGGGACAAACAGTTGGCGCTTCCATTCGAGCCACTAAACAAACCAAGAATGTTCCGGTATCGTCTGGAGTTTTAGCAAACTCTTCGATATAATCATTCATTGGGTCGCCATCTTTAATGTTTATCGGATAACCATTTCTAAGTGTTCCATCTGGATTATAAAGATACCAAGTGTAATTGTCGGCCGATAAAGTATCAGAACGATTAATGAAATTCATAGTCAAGAAACTTGTTCGTATGGTATCAAATTCTGCTTTGGTCTTAACGGCTACAACTGTTGCGGTATCTCTCCAATAACAAGGAGGCATATTCAACATAAATCGCGTTGAGTTAAGTACAAATCGATACGTTCCAGGCGACATAAGTCGATACTTGAACGATGTATCAAGTGTAAAGTTGGTTTTATACAAAGTATCAATTGAATTTATAAATGCTGAGTCTAAAACAGCAAGTGTAAATCTCTTAATGGTATCTAATTCTGAGCGATTGAGTACTTTAAATTGTTCGCCAACACAGACTCTTTGTTTATCTGTTTCTACATCAACTTTGTAAGGTACTTTGACATGAACGCGTATTGCGGGCTCTACTCCTTGGAAAGTATCGGGAACAAATACCGGACGACAATGTGCATTGCCCGGTAAATAATCATCGAGTCCAACTCCGGAAATATAATAAGTACCAGCTTTATCGTATGTAAACTCTACGGTATCAATTACCGAATTGTAAATTGGAATTTGAGTTCCAGGAATACCCCAATCTATCAAGGTGAGTTTTGTTGGTGTGTCAACAATACCAGTTAAATCTCTATCGGGAATACTTAATATTCTAACTTTAAATGGAGCACATCCAATGGTATCGTCAAGCAGTATTATTTTTGGTCGAGGTCCCGTTATAAATATGTCTTTTCGGACAGTATCAACACAACCTTGATCGGTTACAATTACCATCTGCACAGTCCACTTTCCGTTTTTACGATAGTCGTATGTTGGGTTAATTACAACCGAACGGTAGGCATCTGGTCCATAACCAAAATCGCCAAACCACCATTTGCGCGAGGTAACATAATCGCAACTTACCAAACCACCGCTATTGATATAACATTGATCAATAACATACGATGAATCTCTGAATTTAACGGTATCCATACAGAAGAAATAATCGCGACTTGCTATGACAGCCACTGGTTTTACCACATTCAAAAATCTGAAACAAGTATCCCAATATCCACAACTATCTCGCGAAATCATAGACACTTTGTAACGACCGGGCGCATCAAACTTATAGGATGGATTTTTTCCTGCAAGGTCAATAACTCCATCCGATTGGAAATCCCAATAAATGCGTTCAAAGTAAAATGTATCTATTTTAACACAAGATGGTTTTGTATAGGTAGCTGCATCATATATCCAACCGTAAGGACAGGTTCCTGAAGTCAATGGATAATATTTGGTAACATTAGGATATATTTTAAGGGTATCGTCTGGCCATGTTTTCATTGCCTCGCCATGCAAATCAAAATCGATATACGGAAGCTGACCTGGTAACAATGGTCTGAATGGATCGTACAGTGGTCCAGAATTAGGGAACCAATATCTGATGGAATCTGTAAAATGAGCAGTTTCGCCAACACAGAATATGGTGTCGTTTATGTCAAACGTATCAATAACCCCGATGACCAGATATTGCAGAGCATAATTTAGACATTCTGTAGTTGTGGTCATTACATGTTGTAAAGGAGTAATATCTCCTCTTCGATCAAACGTTCCGGGTATTCCTCCAGGTACCATTTGTTCCCAACTTGATTTGAAATATCGGTGTGTTACAGGAAAGAGTAAAAATGCTGTATCTGTAACCTTTATATTGACATCAATTCTTCCAGGCGCACCAATTTTTAATGGATTATTGCATTGCCAAATTGTATCTCGAATGGTATCAATTCTAACATGAACCCCGACCTCAAAAGTGTCAATCTTTAAGACTCGCCAAGGACTCGTATCGTTACTAAACGTGTATCGATATCGTGCTAATGGAACTTGGTTAATTCCGTAAAAAAATGAATCGACCGTGATAATTCCATCACCCCAATCCCACGCATCGGCTTTCAGATATTCTTGAGTGCTGTCGTAATAATGCACAGATATTTCATCGCCTTTGCCTCTAAGATAACAAAATGCAGACTTAAGTGGAATTACACTATCCCAACGCCAAACAGTAAAGTTAGCATTCAATTGAATAAAGTGCCAGAAATTGTGATACCAAACTGTATCAGTTATACATCCCGGTATAGCACAATTACTAGGCGATAAACAACCGTTTCCTAAAATTAATCCAATGGTTACCCATCCGTTTGGATCGTATGGAAGACTTTCGTACGCAAGCCCTGGTTGACCAGGAACGTATTGTGCAATAGCACGATTTCCTCCAGGTCCTGTCCACATAGTTAATGGATTCCAGTTTGCACCATTAAATAATGGCGGCATACTCAAACCACCGGGAGTAACTCCTGTTCCGGTCATTGGCGAAACGCCAGAGAAATCTGTAAATGCATCCAATGCACAACGCGTATTATCGTATCTGTCGCGAAGCGAATCTTGGTTTATCAATAAGTAAGTTCTTCCGCAAGGAGGCATAGTTCCAGGGCTTGGTTGATTTCCAAATGGGTCTAAAAATCCTGATGTGTTAAATGTAAATGTTGGTGTTCCTCCGCCTTGAGCTGCAAATCCGGGGCAAATTTTTCCATCCATTCCCAAACCATAAGCATCTGGACGAGCTAATGGCAATTGTACTGTGCTTGTTCCATGACAATCCAATGCATCAATAATTAATGAATCGGTTGGGAAACCAGCATCTTGCGATTTATGATTGAATGAATCGTATTCCATCAATTCGACAGAATAACATTTTTGTATTCTTCGGTCAAATACATATCTATAAAAAGTTCGTGGTGGATTTGAATTCGGTATGATATCACTTCCTCTGTATCTACGAAGTGTTCCGTCAGGCATTGGAGTTAAATCGTTTGGAGTAATAAATCCACCGGAATCAATGGTGTGACCAGTATTGATTATGGCATCCCAATATCCTTTTGCCTGAGCGAATGGATCGGGAATTGCTACACCAATTGTTATCCTTCTGTTTGGATTCATATCGGTTGGCCAAATGCCTCTCATCGTATCCATTCTGGTAGGTACTGGACCTCCAGCAACTACGGGTTTATTCCATTCTTGAGTATCTTCTTTATGAACAAATTTTCGTCCGGTAGCTCCATTCCATGTTACCAAATTGGGGTCTTTTGTCCAACCCGTTGTTGAGGTATCACATGGTGGAAAATCGTGTCCGAATTTATACCAGTTAAATACTTTATCCCAGTTTTGGAATGGGTGAATTGGTAAGGTATCGTGAGAAAAATTACAACCAATATATCGACCAATATAATCTCTTCCATTTGCAATAAAGCGACCTTCTGTTCGATTAAACATATCGGTAGCGGTATAGTAAGGAGGATTTCCAAAATTGGCTGTAGAATAATTTGGAACCGAATAAGAGGTACATGTTGGAGCATAATCACGATCTCCAAAATCCCATTTAATGTAAAAATGTTCTGAGAGATATGTTTTACTTGAATTTACAAATTCAACTGGATAATCAGGTCCGCATTGGTTTTTTTGAAATTGTGCCATTGTAATAGGCGGATGATTTCGCGGATCGGGAGCTACTTCGTAAGGTTGTGCATTTTCAATTTGAACATGTGGCCCTATAATCTGAATTCCATAACCCCAAAATTGTGGCCTTACAAATTTTATTACAGAATCGAGTGGTTTATTATTAAAAAACCAATAATGTGATGTAATACTATCACCTATTGAATAAGTGCCATCTATTTGTTTTTCAAGTAAAAAACGATACAATGGAATAGAGTCCGTTGGTTGAATCAAATAACCATTAATTGTATTTAATCTTGGATTTTGTCTTGGCGGGTAGTTTTCTTGATAGTAATTTGGATTGGCTACACCCTCGTACAATGGATACCATCGGTAAATAAATCTTGGATCTGAAAAAGTATCAACTTTAGTATAATAATTATACATTACCGATTTGGGTGGACTACCCGGACAAGAAACTCTTAAAGTTGGGAAAAACTGCCCCATGTCTTGGTATTTATAACAAGGAGTAAGTTGGTTCAAAAACTTATCCGATCCAGGCGGGTTTGCATTAGGGTCTGCAAAATCCCAAAGTATTCCAACTCGCGTTCCTCCAGGCCCTTCAAGCGCATATTTGTTGTACAAACAAACACCGGCTCGACCAAAATCATTGTAACAAATCGAATCGCCAAGACTATCGTTAGTAGCACTTCTGCGAGTCATGATATCAATTTTAATTTTTATGTTTTCAGGAAGTTGATTGCCAGTTTGTCCGTAATCAAAAGTATCGATGCAATTAAAATATCTATGTTTGATAATCAACTTAGGACGAAACACGCCTTCGATAATGTATTTTTTTACAAATGGAGCCTGGTACATATCTCTATCTTTAGTTCCAGTTGGAGTTGTATCGGATGCGTAATAAGTGCCATCGCCAAAAATCCAAACATAGTACCCAACTTCACCGTAAGGAGTTTGGCTTGTATTGATAAATGTGTAGGGTGTTGTATCGCAACGAGGAGTGCCATTCAAAGTAAAGCTTGGTCCAATATCTCTTGCAACAAAAATATCGCGTCTTGATTTTACATCGGCATCGCTTGTTTTACAACCTCTGATATCGGTTACGCGCAACGATGTTTGAAATACTCTGTTGCCAAGCGAGTAGTGATGACAAGTTAATCGGTCGGTAGTATCGTAAACAGCTTTCACTGTTCCATCACCAAATACCCAATAGTAATTAAGCAATGGATTGCTTGGTTGTACATTTTGAGCGGATGTGTTATTAAAACAATAGCTGTTGTTTTTAAAACATTGCGAATCGCTAGCAGCAAGATTGTAGCTGGTTGATGGTAAGTTATAAACGGTATCCAAATAATTTTTTACTATGTCTGGATAGATACCGCCTTTGAATTTAACGATATAGGTAATGTTTAAAAACTGTCCTGTCGTAAATACTTTTTGGAAAAACTGTGTTACTGGGCTTCCTAAATTGATAACCGCACTGTCGTTTACTCCAAAACGAAGCGTATAGGATTCGACTTGCGAAGCATTAGCAACGCCACCTACCGTAAAAGTATATTGAGCCATGTTTCCGGCACATAATATATTTGGCGAAATGGTCATGTCTGCAGTTTGACTTTGCGCTTGAAAGGCTGCAAAAAGCATGAATAAAAACAAGCTAAATTGGATTGTTTTTTTCATAAAAAAATTGGTAATAGTTGTATTCATGATGATGTGATTTCTGGTGTTAATTTTTTTCGCTAACATAGTATTATATTTTTTATAAGCAAACGTTTATCTCAATAAATTCAATCCTCTATTTTTGGTTCTAACTTCTTGTTGGTTATTTAATTGATAAACAACAGTAACTGCATACATTCCAACTTCGCAAGGCAAGCCATTTTTATAGTTGCCATCCCAACCCTCATTTTTATCATCGGTTTCAAAAATCAACTCGTTTTTAAAGTTGTAAATGCTTAGGTGAAAGAGCTTTTCGTTTTCAATTTTTACAATGTATTTATCATTCAATCCATCGTTGTCGGGCGAAAATGCGTTGGTCAAAACGACAGCATCGTCTTGCAATTGGTTATCTGAAACTGGTTTTTGGATGGCTGTATTATTTGACGGAACAACATTTGAATTGTGTTTTACTGCTTTCGGAGCTACTTCAATTTTTGCTGCAGAATGGATTACGTTATCAATGGCTACTTTAGTAAAATCAATTTTTGCTGCATCAATTGTTGTTGAAATCGAAGCCACATTTTCAACTAAATTAATTGGAGTTGATTTTATTTCAGCAGCTTTAATTTTACTTTTTACTTTGGGTTTTATTAGAATAGTTTCTGTTTGAATACTTGTTTTTTGAATGTCAATAATGGGCTCAGGCTTTACTTGAGAAGCTGAAATATTTTGCTCTGTTTTAGTTGCGTTTTCTGTTTGTTTAGTTGCAAAGTAAGTTAATGCAACTGCAGCCGGAACAACAAGTACCGCAACGGTTTTGCCAAACCAAGCTAAGTTTTTTATGCTTGAAAATATATTGCCCGAATTGCCAGCTGCATTATTCGCAGCTTTTTCAATTCCACTCCAAACACCCGAAGGAGGTTCGGGAGCATAATTCTGCAATTGTTTTTTTAAAATAATATCTAACGAATTATCTTCCACTTACCAAGTTGTTATTTAATTTTTTGTACTCTTCCATAAAAACTTTTCTTGCTCTGGATAATTGAGATTTTGATGTCCCTTCGTTTATTTCGAGCATATCAGCAATTTCGGCATGGCTATATCCTTCGATAGCATATAAATTTAAAACTGTTCTATACCCTGGGGCCATTTTATTCAACACTTCCAATATTTCTTTAATACTTATTTTTTCTAAACTAAAACTATCAAAACCAACCGACCATGCTGTATCTACATCACTTTGTGCTTGGTACACTTTGTTTACTCTGTAATGTTCCAAAGCACAATTAATAAAAATTCGTTTCATCCAACCCTCTACACTTCCTTTGCCACTGTATTGATTTATTTTGCTAAAAATTTTTATAAATCCCTCTTGCAAAATATCTCTGGCATCGTCTGACGAATTGCTATACCTAACACATACACCGTACATTTGGCTTTTGCACAAATCGTATAATTGTTTTTGTGCTTTTGCCTCGTTTTTAATACATCGTTGTATAAGTTCGGGTTCAATCTGTAAACTCACCTTTGGTCAATTAATGTTAATGATTTGATTTGCGCTCTTTTGGTTGCAAGCAAAATAAAATTTATTTATTTTTTTATAAAAACAACTTCAACTTCAATTATTTAATCTATAATGTATTAATTTAGCAGATGTTTTTTTGAATAAACACCTTGAATTGAACCCATATAAACAAAATATTTTCTTTTTCTTTTTGCTGATTGGGTTTGCTCAAAACATTTCGGCTGCAAATGAAATTCCTTCGTTCAAACCTCAAATAGAATTTACTGAAAACAAAGGGCAATGGAACGAAGATATACAATTCCGATTTTTTTCCTCATCGCTCGATATTCATTTGAAAAAAAATGGAATCAATTATTACCTTTTTGATGAAAAAGATATAGCGGAAATTTTTAAACATCCAAGCTCTGAAAAACCAAAAATAACAAGCGCCAAATCGCATTTTATTCAATTAAATTTTATAGGTGCAAATTCAAACATTGAAATTAGCAAACAAAAGAAGTCAGCGCATTATTACAACTACTTTTTGGGCAGTGAAAGAAACAAATGGAAAAGTCGTATTTATGCTTATCAAGACATACTTTATTCAAATATTTATGAGGGAATTGATTTAAAAATTTCTTCATCTGGTGATGAGTTAAAATACGATTGGATTTTGAAGCCAAATGCCGATCCTACAAAAATTAAAATGAACTTTGAAGGTGCCACTAATTTAAAATCAGAATACGGTGATTTGTTCATTTATCACAGTCTTGGTTTTATGCGCGAACGAAAGCCCATTGCTTACCAAATTATTGACGGAAAACATGTTGACGTTTTAGTTGAGTTTGTAATTTTGGGTAAAAATGTAAGTTTTAATTTACTAGAAGGGTACAATAAAAATTACGAATTAATTATTGATCCTCAACTCATTTTTAGTACCTATTCGGGCTCGCGAGTTGATAATTTTGGTTTCACTGCCACATACGATTCGCAAGGACATTTATACATTGGCGGAATAGGAAGCAGCCATGCATTGGGAAACAATTTTGATACTTCAGGATACCCAACAACACCAGGAGCTTTTCAGAAATATTTTAAAAACGGAAGTGCAATGCCGCCAGTAAATTTGCCTTGTGATATTACGATTAGTAAATACAGTGCCGATGGAAAAAATTTACTTTATGCAACTTATTTTGGCGGAAGCGGAAATGAACATCCGCATAGTTTGGTTGTAGACAAAGACGATAATTTTATTTTTTTTGGAACCACTAATTCTTACGACTTTCCTACAACAATAAATGGATACGATACCACCGCAAATGGATCGTTTGATTTGTTTGTCGCCAAGTTTGATTCGGCTTGCAATGGATTAATTGCATCAACCTATTTGGGCGGATCATACAACGATGGATTGAATAATATTGACGAAGGAACTGGAGGATTGCATCATTTTTATGCCGATGATTTTAGAGGCGATATCATTCCGGATAAAAGCGGAAATATCTTACTTGCCACGGTTAGCCAATCAGTAGATTTTCCTGTTACAAATGGTTCATTTGGCGGAGCAATTACACAAGGACAAAAAGGAGTTGTGCTAAAGTTTTCGCCCAATCTTGATTCATTAATTTTTAGCGGATCAATTGGCGGAAAATCAGGAAACGAAGCAATTTATAGCATTGATTTAAATAGTAACGAAGATATTTATATAGCCGGAGGAACCAGCAGTGTTGATAGTTTTCCGGGAATAACGAACACTTATTTTGGTGGCATTTCAGATGGATTTATCACAAAAATAAAAAATGACGGATCGCAAATTCTCAAGTCCTTATATTTTGGTACAAACAAGTACGACCAAATATATTCACTGGAATTAGACAAAAGCGAAAACGTTTTCATTGTTGGGCAAAGTTTGGGAAATATTGCAGTAAGTCCAACGGTTTACAACAATCCAGGAACGCATCATTTTATTGCTAGTCTCGACAAAAATCTAAACGCAACAATTTTTTCGACCGTATTTGGAGGAAGTAAAAATAATCTCAACATCACCATCAACGCTTTTTTGGTTGATGATTGTGGAAGAATTTATGTTGCAGGTTGGGGCGCATCAGGTTTTACTCCAGCATCGGGCACAACAGATAGTTTGCCAGTAACAACCGATGCGTATAAAAAAACTACTGACGGAAGAGATTTTTATTTATTGGTTTTAGGAAAAAATGCAGAGAATCTTTTGTATGCAAGTTTTTTTGGTGGAACCAACAGCAGCGACCATGTGGATGGCGGAACGAGTAGATTTGACAAAAAAGGCGTGGTTTATCAATCGGTATGTGCCAGTTGCCAAAATCCGGGACCGCCATTAAGCGATTTTCCTACAACTGCGGGAGTAAAATTTCCGCAAAACTTAAGTCCGCGTTGTAGCAATGCGGGGTTTAAATTTGATTTTAAAATTCCCAATGCCGACTTTGATTTTGGAATTGATACCTGTGCCGACATCATAAATTTTGCAAGCAAAACTCCAGATGCTGACGGTTATTTATGGATTTTTCCGGATGGACAAACAACGACAGAAAAAAATCCCGTAATGGTATTATCCAAACTAGTAAATAAAGAGGTAATGCTAATCACCAATCCGGGAAGTTTATGCTCAGATACGATTAAAAAATTAATTATTTTTAACGATACAATTGTGTTTCCGTTTGTGCCCAATGTGTTTACACCCAACAACGATGGCGTAAATGATTTTTATTTTTTTAACGGATTAAAAAGAGGTTGCGACAAAGTTGAAATTAAAATATACAACCGTTGGGGACAATTGTATTTTGAAGCATCTCAGACCGATTTTACATGGGACGGAACAGACGGAAAAGGAAGTTTAGCTCCAGTGGGCGTTTACTTTTACATAGGAATGTTTAAGCAAATGGGCAAACCCGAAGTAAAATTACATGGAACAATCACATTATTGAGATAGCTTGTTTATCTTTGAAGCCCCAAAAAAACAAAATGGAAATAACAGTTTCGCGAAAAACAAATTTTAATGCTGCGCATAGGTTGCATGTAAATTCGTGGAGCGATGAAAAGAACAAATCAATTTTTGGATTGTGCAACAATCCAAATTTTCATGGACATAATTACCAATTGATTGTTGCTGTTAGCGGAGAAATGGAAACAGAAAGCGGGTTTTTAATTGATTTAAAAATATTGAAACAAATTATTTTTGAAGAAGTTGAAGAAAAATTTGATCACAAAAACTTGAATATGGATACCGATGAATTTAAAAATATAAATCCAACGGCAGAAAATATTGCAATTGTAATTTGGAACTTGTTGAGAAAAAGATTGAATACGAATTTAAAAATGAAAGTCACACTTTATGAAACCGAAAGAAACTTTGTTGAGTACAACGGAAATTAAAAAATTAGCGGAGTCTGAAATTGAAAACGATCATTCTTCGTTTTCGATGGATACTGCACTTAGAGAAGATGCATTTGAGTTGGATGACGATTTGAAAATTGAATTGATCGAAAAGCATTTTAAAGAAATTATGCTCATTTTGGGGCTTGATTTAAATGACGATAGTCTTAGCGGAACTCCGCACAGAGTTGCCAAAATGTATGTAAAAGAAATGTTTAAAGGCCTAAAACCTGAAAACGAACCCAAATCGCGCCTTTTTGAAAATAAGTACGAGTACAAGAACATGCTGATCGAAAAAAATATTTCGTTTCACAGTGTTTGCGAACATCATTTTGTACCAATTATTGGCAATGCGCATTTGGCATATTTCCCCAACGATCAAGTTATTGGTTTGTCGAAATTAAATAGAATAGTGGGGTATTTTGCACAAAGGCCACAAGTGCAAGAACGAATGACAATGCAAATTTCAAAAATGTTGAAAGAGGTACTGAAAACCGAAGATATTGCTGTAATAATTGAAGCCGATCATTTGTGTGTAGCCATGCGTGGCGTACAAGACGAAAGCAGCAGCACAGTTACCAGCGATTTTTCGGGAAAGTTTAAAGATGCCGAATGCAGAGAAGAGCTTATTAAATTTATTTCGATGAAATAAGTTAAATTAATTTTGCGGCTTTGCGTGCTGGATAAATGGAGGTTACTATTCCAATACAAAATAGCGTTGCAAATACAATTACAACATCTTCAATTTTCATCATTATTGGATATTCCTGCGACAGCGAACTCATTCCATTTAGTTTTACCCAACCATAAGTTTGCTGAGCTTTGCAAACTAGGTATCCAACAAAAAGACCAATGATTGATCCGCAGATTGCAAGCATCAAACTTTCAAAAATAAAAACCAAGGAAATGTTTTGTCGTGTTATGCCCATACTCGACAAAATAGAAATGTCTTTCTTTTTTTCAATCACTAACATATAAAGCGAACCGATGGTATTAAATGCTGCAATAATTATAATAAACAGCAAAATCATATAGGTTATAAATCTTTCGGTTTTTACAACTTTATAAAACGACTCTCTTTGCATAAAACGATTTTTTACCGAGAAATTTTTTCCGCAAATTTTTTCAATCGCAGTCAATATTTTGTCTGAATTTGCATTCTTGTCAAGTGTAATTTCTATGGCAGATATTTCATTTTCTTTTTCGAGCAATGGCGCAAAAACGCGTAGCGGGATTATCGCATATTTATCATCAACTTCTTCTTGAATTGAAAAAATAGCAGAAGGCGAAAGCGTATATTTATTAAATGCCGCACTTGGATACAACAAATCAATTTTCCCTTTGCGAGGAGCATATATAGTCAGAAAATTAAATTGATCATTTGGATCAACTCCAAGCCGGTAAGCCAAGCCATAACCAAGCATTGCATAATTTTGGGTTTTATCTTGCAACACAAATTCGCCTCGAACGATATTGCTATCAAGTTTACTTGAATTTACATAAGTGGAATCGACAGCTTTAATTGTGGCAATGGCTTGTTTGTCGTTGTATTTTACCATAACATTTTCTTCAAGCACATAGCACATAGTTGCTATTTCGTTTATTGATTTTATTTTATCAATTGCCAATTGATTTGGGTTAAATGTTTTGCCTTCGTTAATTGAAATTGAAATGTCGGGATCAAAGTTTTTGTACATCGAAGAAAATAAATCTTCGAAACCATTGAATACAGAAAGCACAATAAACAAAGCTGCAGCGCCAACTACATATCCCAATAAACTGATGGCCGAAATAATTGAAATGGCATTAAATTCTCCGCTTTTTTTTCGCGAAAAAAAATAACGCAATGCAATTTTTAATGAAAGTTTCAATTGTTTTTTGTTTATAAAAAGCAAAAACTAAATCCAAATTATTTCCAAGCTTTCACAATCAAACCGGTTCCGGTTGAATTATTTGCGTACGTATCAAAGCAGTTTAAAATAAAACTAATTGGATAGGCAATTGCATAATAAAACGGAAGCAGAGCGAAAAATAATTTGCTTGTGTTTAGCATTAGCATCGGATATTTCATACTCAATCGCCAAGCAATTTTTCCGGTAGTTCCGTAGCTGTATAAAATCTCGATTTTTGAAAATCCGGCTAGCATAAGTTTTTCACGCATTTCATCCACATTGTAGCCATCTCTTACATGTTCGCCAATAAACGAATCGCCTGTTTCTTCATGCACATCGCTTCCGCCTTGGTCGCTTGGAGTTGAAATCAAAAGCATGGCTCCGGGTTTCATTGCAGTGTAAAAATTTTGAAAAACCAGGACGTCTTCCAAAATATGTTCCATTACATCCACACATAATACCAAATTGTATTTATTTACGGCTATCGATTTTGTTAAATCGCCAACAGAAAAAGCAACATTTTTTAAGTTGCATTTGGCAAAGAATTTATTGCAATCTGCAATTTGTTCTTCTTTAACATCTATCGAATCTATTTGGCAGGTTCTGCACTTTTGCGCGATGTAAAAACTGTACTGTCCAAATCCCGAACCGGCATCTAAAATTTGTGGCGATTTGTTTTTTTTGAACCAATCTCTTAGCTCTCTGTGAATATGCCAGCTGCGAAGCAACAACAAATCCAAGAGCTTATAAAATAGTTTTCGTAATAAAACGGATTGATTAAAAACGCTGCCTAAATCTTTTTTTATTGGATCGTAATTCATTTGCTAATTGCGTGTTTCTATTTAATTATTATTGCCTTTTTTCTCGTCTTCTGATTTCACGTTTTTCAATACCTGCTCCATATGAAATACATAATCTAAACTATCGTCAACAAAAAATTTTAACTCGGGAACAATACGCGCTTGTTTTCTGATTTTTTTAGCCAATTCTCTGCGTATTTCTTTCGAATTTAGTTCGATTAAATCCATCACAAGTTTTATATTCTTTGGGCTAATAAAGCTCACATATATTTTAGCGTAACCCAAATCGGGCGAAATTTCAACTTTGCTAATGGTTATAAATTCATTATTGAAAGAGGCGGATTCTAATCGAAATATTTCTGCCAAATACTCTTGTATCAATCCGGCAAATTTTTCTTGTCTGATGCTCATGTGGCAAATATAATAAAATCGAATTGACTGGAAGGTATTAAATGAGTTGAACTCAATCGAAGTAAAAAATCCAAGCTTATAAAATATTGAAAATTAATAAACTGCTTCCGTAGGCCAAAAAAGTTAAATAAAAAAACTGAATCAGCGTCCATTTTAAACTTTCTGTTTCTTTTTTTACCACTGCCATAGTGCTCATACATTGAAGCGCAAAAGCATAAAATATCATTAGAGATAATATAGTTGCAATGCTGTATTCTTTTTGCATTTTTTCTTTGATAGTCGAAAAGCTATCCTTACTTGAATCGTTGTTTACACTGTAAATGGTGCTTACTGTTCCAACAAAAACCTCGCGAGCAGCTAAGGATGTTAAAAGGGCAATTCCAATTTTCCAATCAAAACCCAATGGTCGAATTGCAGGTTCTATCATTTTTCCAAATTCGCCTGCATAACTTGCCTCTAATTTTTCGGAACTGATTTTTAGTTTTGTTGCTTCAATTACCGAATCGGGCAATGCGGGAATTGTATTTAAAATGCTATAATATTTTTCGTCTATTTTCTTTATGTTGTCTTTTGGCCCCGATGATGCCAAAGCCCAAAGTACAACCGACACGGCAACAATAATTTTTCCTGCGCCCCAAACAAAAGCACCTGCTTTTTCATAAACGGTGATGGCCAAATTGGTCAACAAGGGCATTTTGTAACCGGGCAGCTCCATTATAAAATAATTTTTTTGCTCTTGTTTTATAAAAAGTTTAAAAATCCACGCGCTAAAAATGGCTGCTATAAAACCAATCAAATACATAAACATAAGCACCAATCCATGTAAATTGAATGGCCCCCACTTTGCAGTTGCAGGCAATAAAATTCCAATAAGTAAAGTATAAACGGGCAAACGCGCTGAACAACTCATGAGCGGAGTGACCAAAATTGTTATCAATCGTTCTTTTTTGTTTTCGATGCTGCGTGTTGCCATAATGCTTGGAACGGCACAAGCAATTCCGCTAATTAAAGGAACGATAGATTTTCCGTTCATTCCAAACGGACGCATCAACCTATCCATCATAAAGCCAACACGAGCCATATATCCTACATCTTCTAATAGGCTAATAAATAAAAACAGTATTATTATTTGTGGCAAAAAAACGATGACGCCACTTAGCCCAGCTAAAATTCCATTTACCAACAAGTCATTTAAAATGCCTGCAGGCAAAGTTTTGTTAATGGAATTTCCTAAAAAATTAAATGCGTTTTCAATCCATTCCATTGGATAGGCGCTCCAACTAAACATGGCTTGAAAAACGAGAAACAATAAAACCAAAAAAATAGTTAATCCCGCAAAACGATGCGTAATGATTTTATCTACTTTTTGTGTCAGCGATTTTTTAATTATTGATTGGTTTTGAATGCGAGAATTTTTTACGGCAGCATCAATTGTTGTATATCTAGAAAGGATTTCTTCTTCTTGAAATTTTTTTACGTCAAATTGATGGCGTTTAAAAATCTCATTAATTTGTTTTGCATTTTCGCTTAGCAAATCGCAAACATTAATTGCGTATTGCAAGGCGGAATAATTATTTCTTTTGTCGGTTACTTTTCCAATCTCATTTAAAAGTTCTTCGCTTAAATTTT
Source organism: Chitinophaga pinensis (assembly GCA_945861965.1). Lineage (GTDB taxonomy): Bacteria > Bacteroidota > Bacteroidia > UKL13-3 > UKL13-3 > CAMAWM01. The sequence goes on from CAMAWM010000020.1 coordinate 31,639, forward strand.
CGATGCTAAAATAATTAACGCTTGATTTTAGGTTTTCATTAAGCAAGGCAGCTTTAATATTTTCGAGTCCTTCGCGTTTTCTAGCATTGATAGCAAAAACAGGTATTTTCAACTCTGTTTGCAATTTTTTCAAGTCGTATTTTATGCCTTTTCGTTCGGCAATATCAACCATGTTTAAAGCCAAAATTATCGGAACATTTAAATCAGCAACCTGTGTCATCAACAAAAGGTTTCGCTTAAGGTTGCTTGCATCGGCAATAAAAACTACTACATCGGGAAAATCGTTTTCGGATTTATTTCTTAATATGTCGTAGGTAATTAATTCATCAGCCGATTTTGGATAAAGACTATAGGTTCCGGGAAGGTCAATTACTCGTGCTTTTAAATGAGAGGATAATTTTGTTTCGCCAATTTTTTTTTCGACAGTAGTTCCAGGAAAATTACTCACTTTATGGTTCATTCCCGTCAAAGCGTTAAACAAGGATGTTTTTCCGCTATTGGGGTTTCCGATTAAAGCAATTTTAATTTCGTTTTGCACTAATTCTCTATTAATTTTATTTCGACACAAGCCGCATCTGCCAATCGCAAACAAATTTTACTTTCATTCAATGCAAAAGCAATAGGATCGCCAAAAGGCGCAATGTTTTCAAGCGCAATTGTTTCGCCTGGCAACATTCCCATTTCAAAAAGTTTCAGCGCAAGTAAATCACCGTTTACTTTGCTTATGATTGCTTTTTGACCAGATTGCAGTTGAGTTAAATTCATAAAAAGTGTTGCAATGTAGATGAATTGACTTGGTGTTAAAATGATTTTGATTGTTAGAATAATTTTAAGAGTAGTAATCCTTAGCAAAGTTGCACCAATGACAATTGCCTTTTCCGCAACCTTTAGAAAACTCTTTGTTTTTTATTTTAGCATAGCTCAAACTAATTTGTTGTTTTACAATTTCAACATCTTCAGGTATAATTACTACTTTTTCTTTGATGTAATTTCCGCTTATTTTATCGGGCTCAATAAAATCAAATTCGCAAGAAGTCATTTGCCAATTGTTTAGCTTGTCGTAGTCCATAAGTATTTTATAAAACAAAGCTTGTCGCCAATAATTTCCGCCAAATTCATCTTCAAATTTTACATCGTTGTTTTGTTCAATTGCTTTTTGAACGGCTTCTGTGTTTGGCCTTTTGAAATAATCTTTTGCGGTGGCGTATTGCCCCGTTTTATAATCCACTACGTTTACATTTTTTTCGATAAATTCTTGTTTGTCAATTGCGCCATTTATCGGAACATTTTCAAACAAAACATTTCTATATTTTTGCTCAACATTTGTAACTTTATTCCATTCGTTTACATATTTTGAATAATATTTTGGCAATATTTGTTCAGCGTATTCAATTTTTCTTTTAAACTCTGTAAGAGTAAAATCGTGTTCGTTTCTTTGCATAAACCATTTAAAGTCCGACAGCAAATCATCCATCGTTCCAAATTGTTTTTGCTCGTGTGCTTTCATTTTTTCAAATAGTTTTTTAAGCGCAAAATGCACCGCGCTACCAAATGTAGCCGCAGCACTTTTTGGTGAAGGAATTCGTATTAAATTTTGGAAATAAAAAGTGGTCGGGCATTTTAAATACGAATTGAGATGTGTTACACTTAAACTATAATTTTCCAAAACGGCATCAAGCAATTCGTTTTCAAATAAATTATTTTTAGTTTGTATATTTTGGCTTTTTAATACATTTATCTCAAAATCTAAAACTTGCTCATCAGAGGCATGATGATACGTAATTTTTAGTTCGGCATTTATTTCAAGTTCGGCAACAAAAAGACTTTTTTCTAAATCCTTATCTTTCAAATCTTTTTTGGCATAACTAATTGTCAATTGCTTTTTAGCCCTTGTCATTGCTACATAAAATAGTCTTCTGTTTTCTTCAAGATCGTCATCGTTTGCCGAGTCAAATAAATTGTCGGGCAATTTAAAATCCGATTTGTAGGAGCTGCTTTCCCAATTTTTATTAGTACAACCAAGTAAAAAAACATATTCAAATTCCAATCCTTTTGACGAATGAACCGTGATAAAATTTACTCCGTCTTCAGCATAAATTATTTTTTCAATTTCTAGCGATACTTTAGTTTCAATCATCAACTTTAGTGTATCGCAAATGCTATGCAAATTTGATTTTGTTTTTCGGCTGCATTCGTCTTTTACAAAATCAAAAAATGTATGCAACATTTGCATGTTCCATGTTTTTTCATTGGATGTTAATGCTTGAAATAATATTCCGCTTTCGTCAACTATTTTTTCTAACAGTTGCTGAACTGTCAGGTTTAATGAGTCTTTCATCCAGCCTTCAATTGTAGTTGATACTTTTGAAAACGGATTTGAATATTCGCTTTCCGAAAAAAGTTCATTCGGCATTTTGATGGCTCTTTTTTGCAATTCTTCGCGCCAACTTGTTTTTTCTTTCGAATAATTTTTATCAAATATTTCGAGCGATAATTTTGCTATTTCAATTGGCTCAAGTTTAAAAAAATCATAGTGCAATATTTCAAAAAGATACACTTCACCAAGTTTTGGTTTGGTAGTTTCGGCATCTATATAAAATAAAATATTCAGCAGTTTTTGAATAAATTTTTCATTTAAAATATCTGTTTTTTTCTTTGCGTTTATCGAAATGTTTTTTGATTGTAGATACTTAATAATATCTTCAGATTGTTGATGCTTTCTATACAATACAGCAATCTCTGAAAGTTCAACGCCTTCATTTTTCAACTTCTCAATTTCGTTTGCAATTCCTACATTTTCGTGCGATAAATTATAGTATTCTCTAAGCTCGGGATGAATGGGCAAATTGGCATATTTTTCTTTTCGCGCCACCAAAGTTTTGTCTTTATTTATTCGAGTTGTATTTTGTTTAATCAATGCATTGGATGCATTTAAAATGTTTTGTGAGCTTCTGTAATTGTCCTCTAACGAAATCTCATTTAATCCATATGGCAAATACCTTTGCTTCATGTGCAAAATGTTATCAATATTTGCGCCCTGAAATCGATAAATACTTTGATCGTCATCGCCAACACAAAACACATTTGGGCTGTCCCAATAATCAACCAATAAGTGCAACAATTCGTTTTGCGATCCATTGGTGTCTTGAAATTCATCTACCAAAAAATATAAATAACGCTCTTGATAATTTCTAAGTAAATTGTTTTCCTTTTTTAAAATATTGATCACCCAAATCAACATATCCGAAAAATCATATCTGTTATTTTGCGACAATTTATTTTGATACAAATCGAAACAATCAGAAGCCGCTTTCAGCTTGTTCATTTTTCTGATTTCGTCTTCTATTTTATTAAGTTTTACGTCCCCTTTTTTAGAGGTTTTTGTCGCTCTTTTGTAAATATATTCTTCGCGATTTGGCAAATCGGCAATGTATTCATCCACTTTTTCTTTGATATAAGCCGAGCTCCAATTTTCCTTTTTCATGTTGTCAAAAAGACTCAAAAGCGATTTTGTTTCATAAAAAATATCGCCAACAAATCGCATAAGCGGATTGTTGTTGTGAAACCCCGATATGATTTGACGAACAAATTCAATTTGCTCCAATTCGCTAATGGCATCAAGGTTTCTAAAGCCAAAAAAATCTGCATTTTCTTGTATTACGGTATTGCAAAAAGCATGAAAAGTAAAAATATTTACGCGATAAGCCTCTGTTCCAATTGTGCTAAAAAGACTTTTTCGCATGGCAACAGTTCCGGCTTCGGTATATGTTAAACACAAAATATTTTCGGGTTTTGCGTCAGTCTTCAGTAGTATGTTTGCAATGCGTGAGGTAAGTACTTTGGTTTTGCCTGTTCCTGGTCCGGCTATTACTAAAACAGGGCCCTCAATCTGATTAACGGCCTCTTGTTGTTTTGGATTTAGACCAGAATAAATCGCATCAAATTTTTCGGTATTCATGGGCATTAATATTTAATTCAAATAAAATAAAATTTCCGATTTTTTCCGATAAAATCTTAGAATTAAATTAGATTTAATTTAATTGCATCGCTGAAGTTTAAATAATTTATATATTAGCAAATTAAAATTTGGTCAATTCTTATTTATTTTTCATCCTTGAGAAAACAAATCAATTTTTATATTTGCTCAAACTATCATTCAAATAATAAGTACTCAAATAATGAAACAAGGTAATTTTTTTACAAAAGGAATTTTCACATTCGCAGCTATTGCAGTCTCTACATTTGGTATTGCACAAACCGCAAAATTTCAATTGATACACAACTCGGCAGATCCATTGATGGACAGTTGTGATGTATACATCAACGGTGAAAAACTGGATAATTTTTTATTTAGAAATGCAACAACTTTACAAACGGTAAGCAGCGGAGTTCAAAAAATTAACATTAACAATCGCAACAGCAGCGATAGCGGAAATTTGGTTATTGCGCGTTTTACACAAACACTTGCTGCAAATAGCAATACATTGTTGATGTTGGCTGGAGTAATCAATCCAAGTTCGTTTTCTGCAAATCCCAATTCTGTTTCTACAGCTTTGCGTTTGATAAGCAAAACAATTCCAAATAGCTCTGCTTGGTTCTCGCTTGCTGGGCGTGCTCACATCAATATTTTTAACGGAGTAACCGATGCGCTAGCGGCTGATATTGTAAGCAAACCAGCTGCATTTTCGGGCACAATACCAACTAATTTAAAATTTGGAGATGCCAATGTAAATGCTGGTGGAAACCCACTTTTTCTTAGCAGTGTTTCTACTTATTTCGAATTAAAATCAACGGCAACAGGAAATGTATTGAGAGGATATGCAACAGATTTAACACTTCAAAGCCAAAAATTTGTTACCGTTTTCGCATCGGGTTTTATCAATTCGGGCGCAAATATGAATGGAGCTGAAATGGGTTTGTTTGCTGCCGATACAAGTGGAACTGTGTGGCAAATTTCAGAAGCTGCGCGTCTGCAATTAATTAACAATTCGCCAGATATTGACAACAACAGCATTGATTTATACATAAACGATACGAAAGTTATTTCCGGAATCGACTTTAGAAAAGCATCGCCTTATATTACAATTCAAGCTGGAATTGTAAAAGCAAGAATTAGCAAGAAAAACATGGACGATACATTGTGTTTATATGCCGGAGCGGTTATAAATTCGGGAGTTGCTTATTGCACGATTGCCTCTGGTGTTAAAGACACAAGCTTATATGCAGCAAATCCAAACGGAACGAACAGAAGTTTTTCGATAGCCGGAATTGATAGTGTTAGAGAAAATTCAAGTTCGCCATCTGCTTTTCAATATTATGTAATCAACGGAGTTCAAGATGCTGCAGCAATTGATTTTAATAGATTAAGCCCAGCATCAACAATTATAAACGATCTTGTTTATAATCCTCAAAGTGATTGCCCTTACTTTTCATCAACAAGTAATTTTATATTTAATATAAGCAACGCTAACAAATCAAATTATTGGGCTAGCTATAATTTGCCAGCTACAAGTTTGCTTGGTCAAAGTGGTGTGGTATTTACATCTGGATTGTATCAAACAACAGGAAATCCAACTGGTTCGCAAGGTGTAAAATTATTTGCAGCACTTTCGTCTGGAAATGTAATTGAGATTAAAAGACTTACCGGAAAAATGCAATTTATACATAACAGCGCAGATAGCTCAATTGATAAAATAAATATTTATGCCAATGGAGTAAAAATTTATGACGGACTTGAGTTCAGACATTCAACCGGATTATTAGCTATCGATTCTTACATTCCTGTTCGATTAAATATTGCAGCATATCCAACCAACGATACAATGTCTTCGTTATGGGCTTCAACCATTTTGCCCGATTCGGGATACAGTGTTTCAATAACAAAGGGCTTAGCAAATTCAACAGGATATGTTGCTAATCCAGATGCAAGAAGTACCAGTTTTGGAATGATTACTTATGGTATAGGAAAACTAAAACCAACAATAGCAACCAATAACGAATTGTTGTTTTTTAATGGATTAACAGATTCAAAACAAATAACACTTCAAGGCGAAGGCGAAGGATTGTTTATGGCATATAATGTTGGATATGGTAGTTTTAACAAATACATACCAGCAAAAGCAAATGCCGCAAGCAAGTATTATGTAAGCGATGTAAACGGAAAAATTATAGGAGTGTATAAAGCAAATTTTGTTGGAAAAAGCGGAAAAACGGGCGTCTTGTTTTCATCAGGTTTTGTAAAAACGATTGACACCATAATTCATAAAGACGCAACAGGAAAACCAAAAGACACCGTATTGGTTAAGTTCAATAAAACAGGCCCAGCAGTTGGGTTTTTTATAGCTTGGAACGATGGAACTATTGACACATTGGAAATAGAATTAGCAATGGGTTTAAGCGTTGATAAAATAAACAAGCACGAAGCAACAGCTAACATTTTTCCTAACCCTGCTTCAACTATAATTTCAGCTACTTATGAATTGCCTTTTCAATCAACTATGTCAATTGCTATTTATGATGGAAATGGGAAATTGGTAAAACAAATTTCAATAGAAAAAGCATCAGCAGGAATTCATCAATCGAATATAAACATTGAAGAATTACAAAACGGATTATACCTGATTCAATTGAAAACTGATTTTGGAGTTAAAACATTTAAACTAGTTGTTGAATAAAAAAGCGAAAGGGATTCTTTGATTTTTTTTAAATTAAAAATCCATTGAGTACCAACTAATTTTCTTTTCTATCGTATTTAGTTGAGATTTCATTTTCATAAAAATCGAAAAAACAAAATAAATAAAATAGGGCCATGAGAAAATTTAACAAATTATTTTTACTGCTTTTTGTGTTTTTAACATTTGCAAATGTAAAGCCGCTTAAAGCCCAAGGCATCGCATACCAGACATTAGACATGGTGCTTGTCGGATCAGTTATTGCAACTTTTCAGTGTGCCGATTATGAAGCATACAGACTTGCACTGCTTCGTACAGATTATGTCGAGTGCACAATTAGCACAAGCATTAATTCTACCGTTCATACGTGTACAAACCCAACCAATGTTATGCTTATTGCCAATGCATTAAGAACTGCAACGGCTGCAACAATTGTAGACGGTTCAAACACATGGATTATAAGCTTAGCTTGTGGTTCAAGTAGTTTTGGTGTTGCTGTTGAACTAACAGTGAACAATGGAGGCGCATGTACTTGCGGAACCATGACATCATTACGTCCATGTATTGGAACTACAGTGAATTGGGGAGGTGTGGGTGGAAACCCTTGCCCACCATCTTCGCAAACTATCACGCTAAAATTTGGTTATCCTAGTTCAGGCGGCCCAACCTTACCCCCGATAGCAAATTTTTTCCAAGGAGTAAGCGACACAACAGCTGGTCCAATGGACACAGTATGGATCAACAGCCCACAAACGATAGTTAACACATCGAGCAATCAGAGCAGAGTGTATTGGGATATCGAACAGTACATGCCTACAGGCGACACTACGTTGAATGGAGGATATTTCCGTCAGAATGTAAAATGGACAGCACAACGCTATATCGACACATCAAAATATAAGAACAACTTAAATTATACTTTCGACAAACGCGGATGGTGGAAACTCAGACTGTTGGCAGTAAACTTTCTAAAATCCGATTCCTTACGAGATTCAATCACCAAATACATTTGGGTAGATACCCCAAGCCGAGCACCACGAGCGAACTTCATCACCTTTAAAAAGATAGTAGGATTTGCAGACCAAAGCTCCTTCATAGATTTGTCAGACAACGGACCTAATCAGTGGCAGTGGGATTATTTTCCACCCTGTAACAAATGTAGCATAATGCCATTTGCACCCAATTACTTCGATCCATACAACACGGTAGCCAATCCAAAATTCACCGGATTCGACCCCGGCATATATACGATTTGTTTACGAGTATGGAACGCCAGAGGAACCGACTCCGTGTGTAAAACCGATTACATAAAAGTAGTCAACGGTTACAACATGTGTAGCGGAACGGGATCTTTCGGAAGCCAAGATGCAGAAGGATACATTTATGGACCATCAGGGCCAAACTTTTCATACACTCGTTCGCAAGTTGCAGCATGCCCAGGATTCTTAATCAATCCATGCGCAGATTCAATTACTTTGTATATTGAAAGAATAAAAATGTTGCCAAGCGATAGCTTACAATTCTTCAATGGTTTTGATGCAAATGCACCAAAAATTGCAACAGTTGGAGCAAGTACAGGTGGGCAACTTGCATTGCCAAATGACAAAAAAACAATACGTGCAGGAAGAGCAGTGTTTTTGAAATTCAAAACAGGTGGAGCAGCAATTCCAAATCCTTACGATTCGGCTGGGTTTGTTATCCGTTGGGACATGAAACCTGCCAGCTATCCAAAACCAATGGCATCGTTTACAGCACCTGATACTATTTACAATGCAACACCTACATTATTAACTAATACCTCAGTAGGAACTTTGATGCAATACAGCTGGGATACAGATGGCAACAACGTATATGATTCAGTAAGCAAGAATCCATTCCGCAGCTTTAATGTCACCATACCATCCATTCGTAAAATATGTTTAGTAGCATACAATTGCATAGGAGTAGACACCTTCTGCAAGAACATCGTATTCTTGCCAGTAACCAGTCCGCCCGTAGCAAGATTTGAAGCCAACAAAGTAGTAGGATTCAATACCGATACCTTTAATTTGATAGACAAAAGTTTGAACGGACCATCAAGCTGGCGTTGGAGCTTTATGCCAACCTCGGCACAATACCTTGCAGGCACACCCACCAGCCAGTTTCCAAGAGTACGCTTTACCTCAGCCGTAAGTTACACCATAAAATTAGTAGCCTGCAACGCTTTGGGATGCGATTCAATGACTCGCTCGGCATACATATCCGTTACCGCATATCCAACACCAAGCAGTTTGAGTGATTTAGCAAGCATTGGCAATGGCAGCATGGGCATATCCAGAGTATCGCTAAGCGCCATTGATACCACCTTCCCCAACGCAGTAGGGCCAGGCTACCAAATGGTAGTAGGAAATCAGTCGGCCAATCTTTTCCGCGGAGTAAAATACGTATTGAGCATGTACCGCCCGAACGATCAGGAATTCATGGATCGCAAAGCTTGGATAGACTTCAACATGAATGCAGGATTTGAAGCCAACGAAACCATCATCAACGAGCGCAACGCAAGAACAGTAGTACGCAGCGATACCTTTATGATTCCTAACAACCAAACCATAGGAAACACACGCCTGCGTTTAGCTATAGACATAGGAAACTCGACCTTAAATCCAGTAAGTGCCACCTTGGGAATGTTCAAAGACTTTACCTTGTATTTCCCTAGAGA
>CAMAWM010000021.1 GCA_945861965.1 Chitinophaga pinensis
TTGCCACACGGAACCGGAAAAACTGTTCGTGTACTTGCATTGGTTTCTCCTGATAAAGTGGAAGAAGCAAAAGCAGCAGGTGCAGATCATGTTGGATTAGACGAATACATACTGAAAATATCAGAGGGTTGGGTAGATATTGATATTATTGTAACCATGCCAGCGGTAATGGCAAAATTAGGTAGGCTTGGAAAAATACTTGGACCAAGAAACCTTATGCCAAATCCAAAATCAGGAACAGTAACAACAGAAATTGGTAAAACAATTAGAGAAGTAAAAGCAGGTAAAATTGATTTTAAAGTTGACAAAGAAGGAGCAATCCACACATCAATTGGTAAAGCATCAATGGAACCTGAAAAACTTTATGAAAATGCTGTTGAATTAATTCAAACTATCGCTAAACTCAAACCATCATCAGCTAAAGGAACATACCTTAAAGGAATTCATATTAGCAGCACAATGAGCCCGGGTTTAACTATTGACGCAAAATCAATTCCTGGTATTTAATTAATTAAAAATTAACAGATATGAATAAAGAAGAAAAAGATTTAGTGATATCAGATTTGACTCAGAAACTTGCTGAGTACAAAAATATTTATGTTACCGATGTTGCCAGTTTAAATGCTCAAGAAACAAATAAACTTCGTGCTGAGCTTTTTAAAAACGGAGTCCTTATGCAGATTGCGAAAAATACATTGGTTGAAAAAGCAATGGCAAAAAGCGGTAGAGATTTTGGAAGCTTATCAGATACATTAATTGGCAATACCGCATTGATGTTTTGTCAAGATATGAAAGCACCAGCAAAAGTAATTAAGGCGTTTCGCAAAACTAGCGACAAACCTTACTTAAAAGGTGCATGCATAGATGTAGATGTATTTATTGGCGACAACCAATTAGACGCATTAATGTCACTGAAATCAAAGAACGAGTTGATTGGAGATATTATAGGATTGTTACAATCACCTGCACGCAATGTTATCAGTGCACTTCAGTCGGGTGGTGGTAAATTAGCAGGAATTGTAAAAACGCTATCTGAGCGTCCTGAATAATAAGTCAGAAACAAAAAAATAAATTAATAAATTTAAAAACAATAACTTAAAAAATAAAAAACATGGCAGATTTAAAAGAGTTCGCAGAACAGTTAGTTAACCTTTCAGTAAAAGATGTTAACGAATTAGCAAAAATTTTGAAAGACGAATATGGTATTGAACCAGCTGCAGCAGCAGTTGCAGTAGCCGCACCTGGAGCAGGTGGTGGCGATGCAGCGGCACCAGCAGAACAAACAGCTTTTACAGTTATTTTGAAGTCAGCAGGACAAGCAAAATTGAACGTAGTAAAAGTAGTTAAAGAATTAACAGGTTTAGGTTTGAAAGAATCTAAAGAATTAGTTGACGGAGCACCAAAAGCTATTAAAGAAGGTGTTGACAAAGCCGAAGCTGAAAGCCTAAAAGCTAGATTAGAAGAAGCAGGCGCTGAAATTGAAATAAAGTAATTTATTTCAGCGATATGCAGACTTGACCCCGGAACTTTCCGCGGGTCAATTCTGCATTTATAACTATTAGTTTCTTAAACGAAATATTAATAGTATAACTTGTTGATTGATAGCGGGGTTTGAGTCAACCTTTAAAAAATGATTCATAAGCGGTTTTTAGTTTAACCTTTAATAAAATTCTTACAACATTGGCCAATAAAGTTATGACCGCGGAAGGCAGAATTACTTTTGCATCCGTAAAACCTATAATTGATTACCCAGATTTTTTGGATGTTCAATTAGAATCGTTTAAAGAGTTCTTTCAGTTAGACACTACCAGCGAAAGCCGTAGTAACGAAGGACTTTACAAGGTGTTTATGGAAAATTTTCCAATCAGCGACACCCGAAGTATTTTCACGCTTGAATTTTTAGATTATTTTGTTGATCCACCACGCTATGCAATTCCAGAGTGTATTGAACGTGGATTGACTTATAGCGTTCCCTTGAAAGCTAAGCTAAAGCTTTCGTGTAACGATCCGGAGCACGAGGATTTTCAAACCATCGTACAGGATGTTTATCTAGGAACCATTCCATACATGACACCTAGCGGCACATTTGTAATTAATGGTGCTGAGCGTGTAATTGTTTCTCAATTACATCGTTCGCCAGGTGTGTTTTTTGGACAAAGCTACCACACCAACGGAACCAAATTATATTCTGCTCGAGTAATTCCTTTTAAAGGAAGCTGGATAGAATTTGCAACCGATGTAAACAATGTGATGTACGCATACATTGACCGTAAGAAAAAATTCCCTGTTACAACCTTGCTTCGAGCTATTGGTTTTGAATCAGATAAAGATATTTTGAATTTATTTGATTTGGCTGAAGAAATAAAAGTAAGCAAAGCAGGATTAAAAAAAGTTCTTGGACGTAAATTAGCAGCACGTGTTTTAAGAACCTGGATTGAAGATTTTGTGGATGAAGATACCGGTGAAGTAGTATCAATTGAGCGTAACGAAGTTATTATTGAACGCGACACAACAATTGAAGACCAGCACATAGACTTAATTTTGGAGGCAGATGTAAAAACGGTTATTCTTCATAAAAATGAATCAAGCCACAACGAATTTGCCATCATTTTAAATACACTTCAAAAAGATACATCAAACAGTGCTAAAGAAGCACACGAACATATTTATCGTCAATTGCGTAATGCGGATCCACCCGATGAAGAAACAGCAAAAGGTGTAATCGAAAAATTATTTTTCTCTGATAAACGTTACGATTTGGGCGAGGTTGGAAGATACCGTATCAATCGCAAGCTTAATAAAAACGAAGATTTAAGCAAACGTGTTTTGTCAAAAGACGATATTGTTTCGATCATAAAATATTTAATTGAATTATCAAATTCACGTGCAGATGTTGACGATATTGACCATTTGAGCAACAGACGTGTGCGTACCGTTGGCGAACAATTGTATTCGCAGTTTGGTGTTGGATTGGCTCGTATGAGTCGTACCATCCGTGAGCGTATGAATATTCGCGACAACGAAGTATTTACACCACAGGATTTGATCAATGCAAAAACACTTTCTTCAGTTATTAATTCATTTTTTGGAACCAACCAGCTTTCTCAGTTTATGGATCAGACCAACCCCTTGGCTGAAATTACCCATAAACGAAGAATGTCTGCCCTAGGGCCCGGTGGTTTGAGCAGAGAGCGTGCAGGATTTGAAGTTCGTGACGTTCACTATACTCACTACGGTCGTTTGTGTACCATTGAAACTCCTGAAGGTCCAAACATCGGATTGATTTCATCTCTTTGCGTTCACGCAAAAATAAATGGAATGGGATTTATTGAAACTCCGTATGTAAAAGTGGAGGAAGGAAAAGTTTTATTCGGCCAACCAGTAGTTTACTTAAGTGCCGAAGACGAAGAAGGAAAAGTAATTGCACAATCAAATGCGCAATACGATAAAGCAGGAAAATTCATTGATACTAAAGTAAAAGCTCGATACGAAGGAGACTTTCCAATGGTTGAACCTGAAAAGTTGCAATTTATGGATATTGCTCCCAATCAGATTGTATCTATTGCGGCAAGTATGATTCCTTTTCTTGAGCATAACGATGCCAACCGTGCATTGATGGGATCAAACATGCAACGCCAAGCCGTTCCGTTAATGATACCAGAAGCTCCGGTTGTTGGAACTGGATTGGAAGGAAAAATTGCTCGCGATAGTCGTAATCTTTTATTGTCAGAAGGAACAGGAGTAGTTGAATATGTAGATGGAACTGAAATCAAAATTCGCTATGAACAAACAGAAAAAGATAAATTGGTAAGTTTTGTTAACGATAGCAAAACATATAAACTAATTAAATTTTTACGCACCAATCAAAATACGTGTATCAACCTTCGTCCTATTGTTCGCAAAGGCGATAAAGTTGTTAAAGGCACTGTATTGGTTGAAGGATATGCAACACAAGGTGGTGAGCTAGCTTTAGGCAGAAATTTGAAAGTAGCATTTATGCCTTGGATGGGAAATAACTTTGAAGATGCGATTGTAATATCTGAGCGCGTTGTGAAAGAAGATGTTTTTACATCGATACAACTTACAGAATACGAATTGCAGGTTCGTGATACAAAACGAGGTGAAGAAGAATTGACTAATGACATACCAAACGTAAGCGAAGAAGCTACAAAAAATTTGGATGAACATGGATTAATTCGTGTAGGATGTGAGGTTAGCGAAGGCGATATTCTAATTGGAAAAATTACACCAAAAGGAGAAACTGAACCTTCGCCCGAAGAAAAATTACTTCGTGCTATTTTTGGTGATAAAGCAGGTGATGTGAAAGATGCTTCATTAAAAGCACCGCCATCAACTAGTGGAATAGTTATAGAAAAGAAATTATTTACACGTGCCAAAAAAGATAAAGCTTCGAAAGCTGAAGATAAAACAAAAATTGTTAAGCTTACTGACGAGCATACAAAAGTTTTAAAAGGCATCAAAGCGGTATTGGTCGAAAAATTATTTTCAATTTTAACAGGAAAAACTTCACAAGGAGTTGTCAATGTTTACAGCGAAGAAATAATTCCGAAAGGAACCAAATTTACCATGAAAAATTTGGCCGATGTTGACTTTACAAATGTAAATTCAAACAGCTGGAGCACTGATTCTGAAAAAAATAGTTTGGTAAAACAAATTTTAACAAATTATAAAAACCGTATCAACACAGAAACAGCCGAATTTAAACGCAGAGAATATGCAATAAGCGTAGGCGATGAGCTGCCAAACGGAATATTAAAGATGGCTAAAGTTTACATCGCTAATAAGCGTAAACTTAAAGTTGGGGATAAAATGGCTGGTCGTCATGGAAACAAAGGTATTGTTGCTAGAATAGTGCGTGAAGAAGACCTTCCGTTTATGGAAGATGGAACACCGGTGGATATTGTTTTAAATCCTTTGGGTGTGCCAAGTCGTATGAACCTTGGTCAGATTTACGAAACCGTTTTAGGTTGGGCAGCAGTAGAGTTGGGAGTAAAATTTGCTACACCAATTTTTGATGGTGCAAACGATGACAACGTATTAGAATACACTCGTCAAGCAAACATTCCTGATTGGGGAAAAAGTCATTTATACGATGGATTAACCGGAGTTAGATTTGATCAACCAACCACAGTTGGAGTTATTTATATGATTAAATTAGGACACATGGTTGACGATAAAATGCACGCTCGTTCAATTGGACCGTATTCATTAATTACGCAACAACCATTGGGCGGTAAAGCTCAGTTTGGTGGTCAGCGTTTTGGTGAGATGGAAGTTTGGGCACTTGAAGCGTATGGTGCATCTAATATTTTGCAAGAAATATTGACTGTAAAATCGGACGACATCATTGGTCGTGCAAAAACTTACGAAGCAATTGTTAAAGGAGACAATATGCCTCAACCCGGAATTCCTGAATCGTTCAACGTATTGTTACACGAATTAAGAGGATTGGGATTGGATATTACTTTAGAATAATTCGATACTCGTTTTTTAAAACAAGTCAATTTGAAATTGATTTCGGTTGACTTGTTTTCATTAAAAAATTAGTTTTCAATTGTTCAAATTTTTCAAACTGAATAAAAAAATCATGGCAATAAAAAAAGATCAAAAAATAAAAAGCAATTTCACCAAAATCAGAATCGGATTAGCTTCACCCGAATCAATTTTGCAGCGTTCGCATGGTGAGGTAACCAAGCCAGAAACAATTAACTACCGATCATTTAAACCTGAGATGGGAGGATTGTTTTGCGAAAGAATATTCGGGCCCATTAAAGATTTTGAATGCCATTGCGGAAAATACAAACGCATACGCTACAAAGGAATCGTGTGTGACCGTTGTGGTGTTGAAGTAACAGAGAAAAAAGTTCGTAGAGAGCGCATGGGACATATTAATTTAATAGTTCCTGTTGCTCATATTTGGTATTTCCGTTCATTGCCAAACAAAATTGGTTATGTACTTGGAATACCTTCAAAAAAATTAGACATGGTAGTATACTACGAAAGATACGTAGTATGTCAACCCGGAATTAAATTAGCAGATGGAGTTCAAATGATGGATTTGATAACCGAGGAAGAATACTTGGATATTGTAGATTCATTGCCAAAAGAGAACTCGCATTTGGACGATGCAGACCCAAACAAATTTATTGCAAAAATGGGTGGTGATGCATTGTGGTTTTTGCTTTCTCGTATTAATTTGAATGATTTAAGTTTTGACTTAAGAAACAAAGCCAATACAGAAACTTCGCAACAACGCAAGCAAGAAGCATTAAAACGTTTGAAAGTTATTGAAGGATTTAGAGGATCACAAGTAAATGGAGAAAACCGCCCCGAATGGATGGTTGTAAAAATTCTTCCTGTAATTCCACCAGAGTTGCGTCCATTGGTTCCGTTAGAAGGCGGACGATTTGCAACTTCTGATTTAAATGATTTGTACCGTAGAGTAATTATCCGCAACAATCGTTTGAAAAGATTGATTGAAATTAAAGCTCCGGAAGTAATATTAAGAAACGAAAAAAGAATGCTGCAAGAAGCAGTTGATTCTTTGTTTGACAATACAAGAAGAATTAGCGCTGTTAAAACTGATGGCAACCGTCCTTTGAAATCTTTAAGTGATATGCTTAAAGGAAAACAAGGTCGTTTCCGCCAAAATTTGTTAGGAAAGCGTGTTGATTATTCAGGTCGTTCGGTAATTGTAGTAGGTCCAAAATTGAAATTACACGAATGTGGAATTCCAAAAAGCATGGCTGCTGAATTATTCAAACCCTTTATTATTCGTAAATTATTAGAGCGTGGAATTGTAAAAACGGTAAAGTCAGCCAAAAAATTAGTTGACCGTAAAGAAGCCGTAATTTGGGATATTCTCGAAAATATTTTAAAAGGACATCCTATATTACTTAACCGTGCTCCAACACTTCACAGATTAGGTATTCAAGCATTTCAACCAAAACTTATTGAAGGAAAAGCAATTCAATTGCATCCTTTGGTTTGTACTGGTTTCAATGCCGATTTTGACGGTGACCAAATGGCTGTTCACGTACCGCTTGGCAATGCAGCTATATTAGAAGCACAACTATTAATGTTGGCTCCGCACAATATTTTAAATCCTGCTAACGGTGCGCCAATTGCGGTTCCATCGCAAGACATGGTTTTGGGTTTGTATTACATAACCAAAGGCAGAAAGCACACCAAAAAACACCCAATGAAAGGTGAAGGATTGGTATTTTATTCGCCAGAAGAGGGCATTATTGCTTTTAACGAAGGCAAAGTTGATTTGCATGCTTTTGTCAAAGTAAAAGCCAATGTGAAAGAAAATGGAGAGTTGGTAAACAAACTAATCGAAACAACTCTTGGTAAAATTTTGTTCAATCAAGTTGTTCCTGTTGAGTATGGATTTATCAACGAAATTCTGACTAAAAAGAATTTGCGAGATATCATTGGTGATGTAATCAATGTATGTGGAATGGATAAATGCGCAAAATTCTTGGACGATATTAAAGACTTAGGTTTTTATTATGCATTCAAAGGAGGTTTGTCGTTTAACTTAAGCTACGTACAAATACCGGATGAAAAACCAAAATTCGTAAAACAAGCACAAGCCGAAGTTGAAGAAATTTGGAGCAGCTACGAACAAGGATTTATTACCAACAACGAAAGATACAATCAGGTAATTGACATTTGGACACGTATCAACTCGAAATTAGCCGATACGTTATTGAAACAATTGAAAGACGATAACCAAGGATTCAATCCAGTTTACATGATGTTGGATTCTGGTGCGCGTGGTAGCAAAGAGCAGATTCGTCAGCTTGGAGGTATGCGTGGATTGATGGCAAAACCTCAAAAGAATTTGAGTGGTGGAACCGGAGAAATTATCGAAAATCCAATTCTTTCAAACTTCAAAGAAGGATTGTCCGTTATCGAATATTTTATATCAACTCACGGTGCCAGAAAAGGTTTGGCCGATACGGCTTTGAAAACTGCCGATGCTGGTTACCTTACACGTAGGTTGCACGATGTGGCGCAAGATGTTGTTATCAACCATGCAGATTGTGGAACGCTTCGCGGTATTCCAATCAGCGCTTTGAAAGATAACGAAGAAGTGGTTGAAAGCTTATACGAAAGAATTTTAGGTCGTACCAGTTTGCACGATATTTACGATCCACTTAGTGGTGAATTGTTCGTTCGCTCAGGCGATGAAATAGTTGAAGCCATTGCCGAAAAAATTGATGCTTCTCCAATCGAAACGATTGAGATTCGTTCGGCATTGACTTGCGAAATAAAATTAGGAATTTGTTCAAGTTGTTACGGACGAAACCTGTCAACTGGCCGCATTGCACAACGAGGCGACTCGGTTGGAGTAATTGCAGCACAATCAATAGGTGAGCCAGGAACACAGTTAACACTTCGTACTTTCCACGTGGGAGGAACAGCATCTAACATTGCAAACGAAAGTCAGATGAATGCTAAGTTTGCTGGTGTTTTGGAGTTTGAAGAAATTAGAACTGTCGAAATGAAAACCGAAGATGGTAAAGTTGGAACTGTTTTAGGTCGTCAGGGCGAAATCCGAATTTTGGACGAAACCACTCGCAGCCCAATTATTACAGTTAACATTCCTTACGGTGCACATTTGTTGGTTAAAAACGGACAAAAGGTAGCCAAAGGCGATGTCGTTTGTACTTGGGATCCTTACAACGCGGTTATCCTTTCTGAGTTTGCCGGAAAACTTATGTTTGATGGCATCATCGAAAACATTACTTACAAAGAAGAAAGCGATGAGCAAACAGGTCACAAAGAAAAAGTAATTATCGAATCGAAAGATAAAACCAAAATTCCTTCAATTGTTGTTACTGATAAAAAAGGAAAAGTATTAAAAGAATACAACATTCCGGTAGGAGCACATATTATTGTTGAAGAAAAACACGATGTTATTGCCGGAGAAATTCTGGTAAAAATTCCTCGTGTGGTTGGAAAAACTCGCGACATTACAGGTGGCTTGCCACGTGTAACCGAATTGTTCGAAGCGCGTAATCCTTCAAACCCTGCAGTAGTTACCGAAATAGACGGAGTTGTTAGTTTTGGTGGCATTAAGCGTGGTAATCGCGAAATTATTGTTAGCGCTCGCGATGGCGAATCTCGTAAATACATGGTACCGCTTTCAAAACATATTTTGGTACAGGAAAACGATTTTGCCAAAGCCGGAACTCAATTGTCTGATGGCTCAATTAGCCCGCAGGATATTCTAAGAATTGAAGGACCATTAGCTGTTCAACGCTATATTTTAAATGGAATTCAGGAAGTATATCGTTTGCAGGGTGTAAAAATATCGGACAAACACATCGAAATTATTGTTCGTCAAATGATGCAAAAATTAGAAGTGGTTGATCCTGGAGATACTTTGTTTTTGGAAGGTGAATCTGCAGATCGTTTCAACTTTAAGGCAACCAACGATTGGATTTACGATAAAAAAGTAGTTACCGAAGCCGGTGATTCAGCTATCTACAAATCAGGAGAGATTGTTAGCGTTCGAAAATTGCGTGATGAAAACTCACAGCTAAAACGCAAAGATTTGAAATTGATTGAAGTGCGCGATGCAAATCCAGCTACTGCTACTCAAATTATAATGGGTATAACCAAAGCAAGTTTGGGTACGCAAAGCTTTATGAGTGCCGCATCGTTCCAAGAAACTACGAAAGTATTGAACGAAGCTGCTATCAATGGCAAAGTAGACCACATGCTGGGTTTGAAAGAAAATGTAATTGTTGGACACCTGATACCAGCCGGAACAGGTATGCGCGAATACGAAAAACTAATAGTTGGAAGCAAAGAAGAATACCAAGCACTGATGGCTTCGAAAGAAGAAGCAGAGCTGGAAGCTTAAAACATTCTTAACTTTCATTAATTAAAAACCCGCTTCAAAACTGATGCGGGTTTTTTTATTCTGTAACCCTTAGTTTGACGAAGGGTTGATTGATTGATTGGTCTTCGTCAGGCTCAGACTGACACAGCTGGTTAAGCGAAGAATCTTCATTTAGAATCTTCGCTTTTGACAAAAGAGTAAAGATGCTTCGTCAGGATCAGCATGACAACAAAACCCGATAGCAATGGTTGCGGGTTTTGTTGTAAAATCGAATAATTATACAAAAATAAAATTTAAATAAATACTTTAGATAAACTTATTTAAAAATTTGATTAACAGAAAGATAGAATTAGTAAGTAATGTATAAATTCAATAAAAAACTATACTTGATTATGGATACGCAACAGCAATGTTGGCTTCCATGTTTTTTAAATCTTTGCTTGTTAATCCATTCGAAACGGTACAATTAAACTCTACTTTTATCATTCGGGTTTTTTGTCCTTTATCGTTTAGCAAAAAGTCTTTTGAAGAAAGTACTCTGAAATAATCCTTCGCTATGTCCTGATTTGCCTTTTGGCTTGTATAAGTTCCGCTGGCATCGGTAAATTCAATAATTACTCTAGACAGCTGAATGGTATCAATCACAGGATTTACCTGATAATCAAAATTAGCGACCAATGGATTGGGGTCTGGAAAATCACCTGTAACTATTTTTTTCCGAATGGCCATAATGGTATCCCTGGTGCCTTTGAGCAAAATGCCTAAAGTTACGGTGTAAATACCCGATGAAACGTAGGTGTAAACAGGGTTTACCGTGTTGAACTGTTTGGTAATTCCATCGCCAAAAATCCAAACAATGTCGTGTGTTAAGGTATCGGTTCCTTTTAATAAAAAGTTACAAACTCGCTGGTTTGTAATAGAATAGTCGAAATCAAGTTTGTTGTTTATGGCTTTATCGTCAACTTCAATATAGCTTTCGAGGGTATTGTAATTGCCAGAATTGCTGATTCGGTGCTTAAGTTTATAAATCCCTGGCCAGCGATAGGTTTTTTCGGGGTCAATACCCAACACAAAATTGTTTCCATCGTTGAAATCCCACCATTGAATTTTGGGGTCAGGGCCAATAGATTTGCTAGTAAAATGAACTGTATAGCCAATGGTATCGTTTTTCGAGTGGTTATAATACAAATAGGAGTTGTTGGCCGAAAATGTAGAATCAATTTCATAGGTTTCATTGCCAATCAATGCTTTGTAATTGCGAATGCTAATCTGAATTCCTTCTTTACACGAAGTGCAATTTTTTCTAATATTTCCAATAAACGAAAGTACATTGAAGGAGTCGTTTGAGTAATCGCTATACATGAAATAATCATTAGATCCCGCCTCAACCCTGTAGCTTTCATTTTGAATGCTTCCTTTGACATAAAAGGTAGTCGTTTCGGAAATAGTGCCAAAAGGCTCAATTTTTTTTTCGCATGAAAAAAGAAATGACATGAAAATAAAAACGACTAATGAAATTAAAAAACGCATTTTATTTTATAAAATACTGAATGCCAAGTTTTACTCCAGAGTTTGTATAGATATCGTTGCTTTTAAAAGCGATATTGTCTGTAATATCTTTCAATCCTGCAAGATAGCTGATGCTAGACGTCACCTTCTTCGACAGTCGATATTGATACGAAGCACTAATTTGAATATCATTTTGATTAAATACTTTTCTATAGCCACTAGTGTTTTTATTGCTAATGACTTTCCCGAATTCATCGTATTCAATAAGATCATCGTTTGAATTGATTAAGTAAGCATATTGAATACCAGCGCCAATAGAATGGTTTTTGTAGGCATGATATAAAGTATGTAATCCAATGGATGCATATTGAAGAGCATTTGTATTTACAGTTGTTTTGGTGCTGTGAGTTCCGCTAAAATCAGAATAAATTGTAATGTATTCGCGATGTGGTACGTTTTGCTTTATATCTTCATAGTGCAATGCCAACAATCCGCTAAATCTTGAACCCACATGCAGATAGGTTCTGAGGCCCGCAAAGTATGAAAAAGAGTTATTGTCAAAAGCTTGATTGAATGAATTTGCTCCGGCTTCTAATGCGATATTCCATCCAATAGCACAGGTTTTTTTGACAGGGTTTGGGCGTGTCGCAATACTCGAAGTTGTAGATACAACATGGCTTTGCAATCCAACTGCGATATATTTCCATTCAAATGATTTTGAATCTAAAATAGTTATCCAATTGCTCTCGATTGGAACCCAACTTTCTAATTCTTCTAAGTGGTTTTGGTTGTTTGAAACAGAAGAATTTGAGGATTGAATAGATTGAACTTCGTTTGAAAGCAGCTTTGTTTTTTCAGTTTTTTCGATTGCAATTTTTTGAGTGTTATTAGTTGTTGAAATGCTTGTTTCAATTGCACTTGAATTTTCGGTTTTTGCTTGGGTGTTTATTTCTTCATTTGCAATTGTAGTTGGCGCAATGCTTGTAATTTGAGGTTTCGTTGCTTTGTTTGGGCTATCAGAAAAATAGGTATAAGCAGCGCCTACACCAATAACCGCAACAGCTGCAGAAATTAAAATTGTTTTTCCTGCACCCCAAATGCCTGCGCCCGCACTTCCGCCAAACCCACGCTGCGCAATCAGAATGGCCTCTAAATGATGCCAATAAGCCAACTTAAACTTGTGGTTTTTCTTGACTAATTTATTTCTAAAAAGTTCATCAATTTGCTCGTCTTTCATATTCACGTTTCTTTGCTTTTATATTTGGAAATACCTTTGATAACTGGGCTATTAATAATTGTCGTGCATGCGATACATGCCATTTTGAGGTTCCTTCACTTATGTCTAATTGCTTGGCAATTTCTTTGTGACTTAAACCATCAAAAACAAACAGGTTGAATACAATTTTGCTCGATTCAGGTAATAAACTTATTTGCTTCTGAACATCTTCGGCAGTTAGTTTTGCTTCGGCTTCGTTTAAATCAAACGGATGATATCCTTGTTGAATGTTTTCGGTTTCTTCGTGCGAAAACATAGCTTGCCTTTTATTGTTTACCCTAAATTCGTCAATTAATGTATTTACAGTAATTGTTTTAGCCCAAGAATCAAATAACTTTTGCTGATCGTATTTTTTCAGATTAGTTAAAATCTTAAGAAAAGCTTTGTTCAACATTTCTGCTGCATCGTCCTCGTTTCGCATGTACCGATAGCATATTGGCATCAGCATATTGAAACAAAACTTATACAAAGCAAATTCTGCCTTGCGGTTATGTTTGATGCACTCATCAATAAGCTCAATTAGCTTCTGCTTTGTCAAGTTTGGATGCGGTAAAGTTTAGTCCAAATTTTACTATTTTTTTTGATTTTACTATTATCTATACGAAATTTTTTCCGTCTCGTTGGGCATTCCTTAATTTTCATTATGAAAACAAAGAAAAAAAATGTTTTTAATTGTGCTTCATTGGTTATTAATTTGCTTGCATGAAAAAAATCTATTTTACAGCCATCATTTTATTTGTTGCTGTTGCAATATCAGCACAAGTTGACAATTGGTATCGCTCTACAGAAAACACTTTGTATTGGAAAAATCGCAAACCATTTGAAGGATATTGGCAACAAGACGTACAATATAAAATAAAAGCATCGCTTAGCGAACAAACCGATATTGTGGATGGAGTACTTAATTTAACTTATTACAACAATTCGCCCGATACGCTTTCAATAGTGTATTTTCATTTGTATCAAAATGCATTTATCAAAGGTTCGTATCTCGAGAAATTGAATATGAAAAACGGCTTCAAGCAAAAGTTTGGTAAATACGAAAACAATCAGCTTGGAACCGCCATAGAACGCATGCAAGTTAACGGACAAGATGCCCCATCGTATTGGGATAATACTATTTATAAAGTGGAGCTTCCACAGGCATTATTGCCCAATACATCCTGCCTGATAACTGTAAAATTTAAAACCTATTTTGACGATGGTGGAACACAAAGAAGAAGAATGAAACTGTTTAAAGATGCTTGGGGAAATAAACAATACGATGGAGTGCATTGGTATCCGCGTATTTGTGTGTACGACAGAAAGTTTGGTTGGGAAACAGACCAACATTTAGGAAAAGAATTTTATGGCGATTTTGGAAGCTACGATGTGGAGTTGACATTGCCAAGCCATTATGTACTGGATGCAACGGGAGTTTTACAAAATCGTGATGAAGTATTGCCAGCGGAGCTTAGAGCAAAATTAGATCTGAAAAATTTCAAAGATAAAAAATGGGATTCCGCTCCAGATTCAACTATTTTACCTAAAAACGGAACTACGAAAACATGGAAGTTTCATGCCGACAATGTGCATGACTTTGCGTGGGTTGCCGATCCTACATTTCGAATTGGTGAGCAAGAATTGATATTGCCCAATGGACACAAAATATCTTGTGTTGCTTTGGCTCAAGAACCACATGCTTCGGGTTGGCAAGATGCAGCTATGTTTACTTCAAAAGTGATTGAAATTTATAGCCGTGATATTGGTGCTTACGCATACCCAAAAATGATAGTGGCCGATGCCCGAGACGGAATGGAATATCCAATGCTTACGCTTGATGGTGGTAGCAGTCCGGGATATTATGGTTTGCTTGCTCACGAGGTTGGACACAACTGGTTTTTTGGAATGGTGGGAAACAATGAAACTTACAGAGCAAGTTTAGACGAAGGATTTACGCAATTTTTGACTCATTGGAGCATGAGCAGAATTTTGCCCGAACAGCCCAAAGTGCATTCAAAAAATAAATATATTCAAAAATATTACCGTCCATTGCCACAGCGCGAGCAATCCATTTACCTTGGTTATATACGCGATGCAATGGTAAATAACGATGTTCCGCTAAATACACACAGCGATGATTTTGATGGTGCCTTGAATCACGGTGGTGGCTACGGACATGTGTATTACAAAACGGCAACAATGCTTTATAATTTGCAGTATGTGCTTGGCGATGAACTTTTTTTGGCATCAATGCAGCATTACTTTGAACAGTGGAAATTTTGCCATCCGTATTTTGAGGATTTTAGAAGTTCAATTATTCATTATTCGCATGTTGACTTGAACTGGTTTTTTGATCAGTGGCTTGAAACTACAAAAAACATAGATTATTCAATTACTAAAATTGAAAAAGATAAAGGCGTTACTAGTTATATCGGATTTGATAACGGATACAGAATAACATTACAAAGGGTAGGTACTATGCAAATGCCCATTGACTTGCATGTTACGGATGTACTGGGAAACAACTACACATTTCTAATTCCAAATACATATTACCATAAGCCAATTAAGAATTCAATTACATTTTTGTTGCCCATTTGGAAAGGTTGGGGGATTTTGAATAAAACCTACCAAACTTCTTTTTCATTAAAAGCGCCTATTCAATCAGTAATTATTGATAGTTCATACAGGTTGGCAGATGTAAATCTGATGGACAATTCAACCAGCAAACGCACGCTTTTTACTTTCGATCATCAAATCAGAAATCCATTGGATCGCAAACATTATATTTTAAAGTGGAGACCCGATGTTTGGTACAACAGCATTGATGGATTAAAGGTTGGACTTCATATAAATGGAAACTACATGAAACATTTTGATGGATTTAGTGCAACGATTTGGTACAACTCGGGCCTTGCAAAAGATTACATTGGAGGAGCTGCAGAAAATGAAATTAATTTCAATCTAAATTACCGAACACTTATTGCAGATGATCTTAGTTTTTACGAACAAATTAAATTTGTTGATGGACTTTATGCATTCAAATTAGGGGTTGAGAAAATTAGTGGTCAAACATCAATAAATTTCTATTACAAATCTATTCATAGAGAAGGTGAACACAGCAGCGATTATCTTTTATATCCAAGCCAATGGATTGTCAATAAAGAAAACAGCAGCATTAATTTGGATTTGAAAAGAAACTATTCATACTCAAATGGATCTGGAGAAATTGTCGAAGCTTTCAGAACAACTTTGCTGTCTGATTATAACTATTCAAGTGTAACAATGCATTGGATCAATCACCACAATTTGGGAAAATTAGAACTGCATTCACGCGTATTTTTTCAAGTTATGAACGGCACAGACATTGCGCCCGAAAGCATGTTGAATTTAGCAGGAGGGAACAACGAAGAAATGATGGAAAACAAATTTGTTCGTTCAAGGGCTTTCGTTCCAACTGATTGGCAAGGATACGGAAATAGTACCAATCATTTTCAATTTGGCGGAGGATTAAACATTAGAGGATATGCAGGATATTTAGTTCCGGTGCAGTACGAAAATTCTCAGTTTCATATGTACAATGGAACGAGCGGAGCATCCATTAATGCAGAATTGGATTTTGAAAAATTAATTCCGTTTTCGCCAAAACGATTAAGCCAGTATTTTCACATTGACTGTTACTTATTTGGCGATGCTGGATTTATTGAAAATAAGTGGAGTGCTGGTACGAATGGATTAAACGAAACGAAATATTTAAAAACAGATTTATTAGCAAGCGCAGGTTCAGGTGTGGCATTTACCATTAAAAAATGGAGTTTTTTGGATGAAGTAAAACCGCTAACTTTTCGTTTTGATATGCCTTTGTATTTAAGCAATGCACCTTTTGTTGATGGTGAAAATTTCAAATTTCGTTGGCAAGTTTCAATCAACAGAGCGTTTTAATAAATCTGCCTATTGTTTAATTCTTTCTGATATCTCTTTGCGTTTTGGTTGTGAAGTTTCAATGTTTCGGCAAACACATGGTATCCGCTGAAATCCTCTTTAGCACAAAAATATATATAGTTGTGTTTTGCTGCATTCAGAACTGCATCAATTGCCTGAATGCTTGCTGAACAAATGGGTCCGGGCGGAAGCCCTAAATTTAAATACGTATTGTAAGGCGATAGAATTTCTGTGTGAGCCAACAGAACTCGATGAATGGATTTGTCATTAAGCGCAAAAATAAGTGTAGGGTCGGCCTGTAATGGCATGTTGCGATCAATTCTATTTAAATAAACTCTGGCAATCAAAGGCATTTCACTCAGCTTATTTGTTTCTTTTTCTACAATAGATGCGAGTGTGCTAACTTGCTGTGGCGACAAATGAATAAGGTACGCTTTTGTCAATCTTTCTTTGTTCCAAAACTTATGGTATTCTTTTTTCATTCGATGAAAAAGTTGGATAGAGCTAGTATTCCAGTACATGTTATAAGTGTTGGGCAAAAACAAACTGATGATGTTGCTGCTATCAAAACCATATTCATTAAATATTGCGGTATCGTTTAATAATATCGAAAAATAATTGGTATCTAATTCCAAGTGTTTTGAGAAAATGCTTGGCAACTCGCTTTTTCTCTCAGCATGATTAAATACGAGGTTGATAGTTTCTTGTGTGCCAGACTTTAGTTTTCTAATAATTTGTTGATTGTTCATTCCAACATCAAGTTTGTATTTCCCAGGTTTAAGGTTTAGGTCTAAATTCATCAACTTGGCTAATCTTCTGAAACCATCCACATTAAAAATCAGTTTATTTTTATCCAAATCATTCAACAAAAAATCGAAACTTTTTCCGGTACGAATAAAAACATAAACCGGTTTTCCGTCAGTAGAATTTACATTTGCCGTAAATACATCGTTGTAAAACTTGTAGGCAGCAAAGCCCACAAGTAATATTGCCAAGCAAGTGAAATATTTGATACGAATGTTTTTTCTGAACATATTTGTCGGCAATTAAATTAAAAAAATACATTTTTTGGGTAGTTATTATTTAATGGATAAACCTCACTAAGCAATTTGTTGACAACACTTTTTAGAAATTTTATCAACTCGCTTGTAAATAAAAAAATATCCCTTACTTTTGCCTCCCGAATTTTAAGGATTTAAGATATGAACGCAACAGAGGCAATAAAATTAGTTGAAGCTGAATTTACTACAGGCAGGGATATTCCAGCTTTCAAAGCAGGGGATACCATCAATGTTTATTACAAAATACGTGAAGGTGTAAAAGAGCGTATTCAGCAATATCAAGGAGTTTGTCTTCAAAGAAGAAATTCTGGATTAAACGAAACATTTACAGTTCGTAAAATGTCAAACGGAGTTGGTGTTGAGCGTATTTTCCCGCTTTACAGTCTAAACATCGACAAAATTGAAGTGATAAGCAGAGGTAAAGTTCGTAGAGCTAGATTGTTCTACTTGCGCAAATTGACTGGTAAAGCTTCAAAAATTAAAGAAAAAAGAGGTTAGTTTTTCATAGTTATACAAATAACAACAACCCTGATTCAGCAATGAGTCAGGGTTTTGTTTTTAAATTGCTAAATAAAATAAATAATAATCTAAGCGAATTATTTAAATAAGGTACGAATAATTATTTTCGCAAAGATTTTATGTCAATAGAAATTTCAAAAATATACTCAGCCAAAGAAATTGAAGATAAATGGTACAGCTATTGGATTGAACAAAATTATTTTCATAGCGAACCAGATAGCCGCGAACCTTTCAGCATTGTAATTCCACCGCCAAATGTTACGGGAGTTTTGCACATGGGACACATGCTCAACAATACCATACAAGATGTGCTAATCAGGCGTGCCAGAATGAAAGGCAAAAATACTTGTTGGGTTCCAGGAACTGATCATGCCAGCATTGCTACCGAAGCAAAAGTGGTACAAATGCTTCGCGAAAAAGGAATTAAAAAATCAGACTTAAGTCGCGAAGATTTTTTAAAATATGCTTGGGAATGGAAAGAAAAATATGGTGGGATAATTTTAGAACAACTTAAGAAGTTGGGTGCAAGCTGCGATTGGCAACGTACAAGATTTACTATGGAGCCAAAATTGAGCGGAGCTGTGACGGATGTTTTTATTGATTTGTTTGAAAAGGGCATGATTTATCGCGGACTACGAATGGTAAATTGGGATCCACAAGGGAAAACAGCTTTGAGCGATGAAGAGGTTATTTATAAAGAAGTAAATTCAAAACTGTATTTCATAAGGTATAAGTTTTCTGGCGATGAGAATTCAAGTTTTATAACAATTGCTACGACTAGGCCTGAAACAATTTTGGCTGATACTGCTGTTTGTGTTAATCCAAACGATGAACGATACAATCAATTTATAGGAAGAACTGTGTTAGTTCCATTTATCAATAGACCGATACCAATTATTGCCGATGAGTATGTAGCTATGGATTTTGGAACTGGTTGTTTAAAAGTTACTCCAGCGCACGATATCAACGATTATGCATTGGGACAAAAATTCAATTTGCCAATAATAGATATTCTAAATGATGACGGAACTTTAAATGAAAAATGCGAAGTAGAAAAATATAATAATAAAGATCGCTTTGCTGTAAGAAAACAAATTGCCATAGATTTGGAAGATGGCGGATTTATTCAAAAAATTGAAGAGTACAAAAATCAAGTAGGAACAAGCGAAAGAACAGGAGCTGTAATAGAACCTCGATTGAGTTTGCAGTGGTGGGTTGACATGAAAAAATTTATGGCCAAAAACCCACAAGTGTTAGATTCAGTAATGAATGATGAAATAAAATTTCATCCTGCAAAAATGAAAAACACCTACAAACACTGGTTAGAAAATATTAAAGACTGGTGTATTAGCAGGCAATTGTGGTGGGGACAAAGAATTCCGGCTTGGTATGATAGTAAAGGAAATTTTGTAGTTGCAAAAACAATTGATGAAGCCATTTCAAAGTTTAAAGTTCAAGGATTAAAGGTAGAGGAATCTGAAATAAAACAAGACGAAGATGTATTGGATACTTGGTTTTCATCATGGATTTGGCCTATTTCGGTGTTTGATGGATTTGATGACAAAAGCAACAAGGATATCAATTATTATTATCCGACTAACGACTTAGTTACAGGGCCTGATATTATCTTTTTTTGGGTGGCGCGAATGGTTATGTCAGGGTATGAATTCAAACAGCAAAAGCCATTTAACAATGTTTATTTCACAGGATTGATTCGCGATAAACAGCGAAGAAAAATGAGCAAAAGCTTGGGAAATTCGCCTGATCCTTTAGAGCTAATTGAAAAATTTGGTGCCGATGGAGTAAGAATGGGAATGTTGCTTTGTAGTCCTGCCGGAAATGATATTTTGTTTGACGAAAGTTTACTTGAACAAGGGAGGAATTTTTCAAATAAAATTTGGAATGCATTTAGGTTAATAAAAGGATGGGAAATAAAACCTGATTCGCAATTTGATTTAGAATTATTGAAAAGCAACCAAATTTCAGCACAATGGTTTGATAATCGATTGGACGAAATATTGAATGATATTGAAAACAAATTTTCTGATTACAAATTAAGCGAAGCCTTAATGGCAATTTATAAATTGATTTGGGACGATTTCTGTTCGTGGTATTTAGAAATGATAAAGCCAAATTTTGGTGATCCTATCAATCAATCAACGTATACAAAAACCATTGAATTGTTTGAAAAATTGATGAAGATATTG
Source organism: Chitinophaga pinensis (assembly GCA_945861965.1). GTDB lineage: Bacteria > Bacteroidota > Bacteroidia > UKL13-3 > UKL13-3 > CAMAWM01. The sequence continues at coordinate 20,377 of CAMAWM010000021.1, forward strand.
CATCCATTTATGCCATTTGTTACCGAAGAGATTTGGCAAAATCTTGACAGTAGAAAAAAAGGAGAAAGTATTTGCATAGCTTCTTATCCTAATATAAATACAAGTAAAGTAAATAGTGAAAATAATTTAGAACGAGCATTTGAAACAATTTCGAAAATTAGAGAACTGCGAAATAAAAATGGAATCAGCCCGAAAACTTCTTTTGAAATTTCGGTTAAAACCAACGAAGAAAAGTTGTACAAACCATATGAGTTTTTAATAAAAAAATTAGCAAATATTTCATCCATTGTATATGCTGAAGGCGCAAGCAAAAGCAATGTATTGGCTGTAGCAACTGATCAAGTTTTTGTCGAGTTGAATATTCAGTTAGATGTCGATGCAGAGAAAGGAAAAGCAATTCAGGAAATCAAGTATTTAGAAGGATTTTTGCAATCGGTAGACCAAAAACTTTCGAACGCAAAATTTGTTGAAAATGCCAAGCCCGAATTGATTGAAAAAGAAAAACAAAAGAAATTAGATGCCGAAATTAAAATGGCGTTATTGAAATCAAAACTGAATAAATTATAAGATATTTTTCAGGTATTTTTATTTTTAACTGAAAACCTGCATATTCGCACCCCGTTTGAGTGGAGATCAAGCGTATTTTTTTAACAAAACTAAAACAAAAACAAAATGTCAGTAAAAATCAGGTTACAGCGTCATGGACGCAAACAAGCCCCTTACTACCATGTTGTGGTGGCGGATGAACGTGCTCCGAGAGATGGTAAATTCATTGAACAAATAGGTTATTACAAACCTCAAACCATCCCGGCAACTATCGAATTAAACGTTGACAAAGCTGTAAGTTGGCTCGAAAAAGGAGCTCAACCAACAGAAACTGTCCGTGCCATACTTTCGTACAAAGGCGCATTAATGAAAAAACATCTTAATGGAGGTGTTCGTAAAGGCGTATTAACTCAAGAGCAGGCAGACGAAAAATTTGCTAATTGGATTGAAGATAAAACTTCTAAAGTTGCAGCTCATATTGAGAAACAAGGGAATAAAGCCAAAGACAATGCAACGTCAAAACATGCTGTAGAAGTTAAATTAAACGCAGCAAGAGTTGAAAAATTAGCTGCAAAGTTAGCTGCTGCACAAGCTGCAGAAATTGTAGCTGAAGAAGTAGTTGCAGTTGCTGAAGAATCAGCGGATTTAGTTGAAGCACCAGTTGCAGAAGAAACAACTGAAACTCCGCTTGTATAAAATTTGAATAATACAATGAAGTCAATACATAAAAAAGACTTCGTATCTGTAGGATTTATTTGCAAAACGCATGGCACAAAAGGCGAGTTGCGAATAGATTTGAAATCAGAAATTGAATTAAAGGAATGGGTAATGATTGAAATTAATCAAAAACCTGTTCCTTTTTTTATTGAAAAATTTACAGCAACACACAGCGATGAAGCCATCATTAAACTGCGCGATATAAATTCGTTAATTGATGCTGAAGTTTTAAAAAATCGCAATCTTCTTTATCCTAAAAGTGAAGTGGAAAAAACTTCAAGTGGATATTATGGGCAAGAAATTATTGGATATAAATTAATAGATAAAAAGTTGGGCGAGATTGGTTTTGTTGAAGAAATTGAAGAATTTCCTTTCCAAACAATTTTAAAATCTACGTTTAAAAATAAAGAGGTTTTAATTCCTGCAGTCAACGAATTTATTGTTGAAATTAATGACGATGAACAACTAATTTTTCTTGAATTGCCTGATGATTTGATTTAATCAAATCAATCTAACTTTGCAATACTCATGTGCTTTATTTTTGGGTATTGATAGTCTGGATTATTTTCTACATCCCAAATTTCATAAGTTTTATAAATAGTTGAATCGTTTGGTTTTTGATACTCTGTTTGAATTTTTAATTTATACACATTCGTATTTACCAATTCAACAAAAATATCGGTAATTTTATAGTGTTGATTTTTGCGTTTGTAAAGCCATTTTGTAAATTCAATCCAATTATTTATTTTAGTTGAATCATCAAATTCAATACAAAATTTCAAAGGAATAATAGCTTTGAAATTTTCTGGATTTGATTCAAATGTATTTAAGCAATGAAACCAATAATATGCCAAAGATTTTGATCGATTGACGTGGTAAGAATGAATAAATACTGGCTTTTCGCCTGAACAATATTTTACATTATTTGTAGCAATGTGTTTTATAAGAGGCAAACCGTTTTCGGGTATTACAAATTCGACTAAATGTTGTAATGTATATTTACTTGTTTCATTATTGGGCAAAATATTTAAATACAAAATATCTGTTTCGACAAAAAACCTGTTGTTTTCTTTTTCGATAAAATTAACTGATAAAATATGTCGTGCATTTTTCCACGAACCTAAAATATTTATTCTCCTTAGATAATCAACCTTACTTTTTATAATACCGTCAACTGAATTTAATATGAAATCGTTAGTAAGCAAATTCATATGACTCTGAATTCTACTATCGTTTAGTTCAAATTCAAGTAAGGAAAGGAATTTAAAATACTGAGAGAAAAACGCATTGCAATCAAAATTTAAAGCAGCTTTCTCAATCTGATCAGTCTTGGGTTGATTTAGTACTTCTGTAAGTTCCATAATAATTAATTCTTTATAATTAAGAAATTTTCAACAAAAAATCTTTGTAAAGTTAACTAGATATATTTTGAATAAAAATAAAAAAGGTTTAATCGAAAAAAAAAATATTATCCACACATTTCTTTCATTGACAATCAAAAATAATTAGGTTTGTAAGATATGAACTTTCTTAAAGCGTTTACAATTAATACTTTAATTATTTTATTGTTTGTTTTTGTACTAGGTATAGTTGGAGATTTTGTGCTTAATTCTTTTACCAGGCACGGAATGTCATTAACCTTACCCAATTTAAAGAGTTTAAGTTTTAATGAAGTTGAAAGAATATTACAACAGAAAAAATTACGCTACTTAATTACTGATACCGCCTTTGTTGATAATATGCCAAAAGGATCTGTAGTTGAACAAAATCCTGCGCCTAATACCAAAGTTAAAGAAGGAAGGATTATTTATTTAACACTGAATAGTTCCTCAGAAATTGGTGTCGAGATTCCAAACCTAATCAATAGTTCCTTGCGATATGCAGAAACGGTTTTATTAGGACTTGGATTAAAATTAGGAACCATTACCGAACATCCCGACATTGCCCAAGGAGCAGTTTTGGATATGCAATACAGAAACAGAAGTATTCAGCCGGGAATTAAAGTGCCAAAGGGCTCATCAATTGATTTTGTTGTTGGAAATGGAATGGGTGGTTCTAATGTTTCAATTCCAGATTTGACAGGATTAACCCTGTTTGAAGCCAAAAAGGTATTAGAAAGCAATATGTTGCTTTTAGGGAAAGTTATTTTTGAAGGAAACGGAAAAGATACATCATTAGCAATTGTCAGAAAACAAAGCCCTGCATACGATGAAGAGTTAAGCATTCGTTCAGGAGAATCAATAGATATATTTTTAGGACAATGAAAAAGTTTCTGCTTTTAGTATTTATAAATTTGTTTTCGTTTTTTGTGTTTTCTCAAGAAATCCGAGTTCCGCTTAAGTACAATTCTGTTTTACAGGAATTGAACGCTACTGAATTAAATGCTCAAAATTCAGAATTAGGGAAAACAAATTCCGGAAATTTTCCATTTTACGATTATTTTAACAACACAAATTCACAAGTTCCCGATTCTGCAATTTGGCTAAATTCTGGAACTGAACTTAAACCTCTTTGGGTTGTATTTAACGGCAAAGACTTGAATGGCACACATTATCAAACAGGTTTTTCGCAGGCCGATGTATTGACAAGTAGAACAATTCAAACAGTGAATGCTCCTGACATTGCATTTATTCACTTCGTTTATTCAAGCGGAAAAGATTGGCAAATGGGCGATAGTTTAGTTTTGCAATTTTGGAGTGATAAGGGTGATTGGCAAAACATTTGGGTTTCTGCTCAGCAAAAAGTAGAATCAAAAGATGTATTTGTAAATATAAAATTTGGACTTTTGAGAAGCAACGAAATTCGATTTGTAAATTATTGCAATACAGATTCAATTATTGACGAGGATTTTTTAGTCAGTCGTTTTGTTTTTTCGTCAAAAAACGCTGTTCCGTTTTACGAAAATTTTAGAGTTTTTGATAGCAAAACACAATTGCCAAATAAAAATTCGTGGATTACTTATAGAAACGAAGTCACAAATGGAGATAGTGTTGCTATGAAATCGGGAAATGCTTTGGTATTTAATTCAATTACTGACAAAAAAGATTCGGCTTATTTTAATTCAAACAATCAATATGGAGGATGCGATACATTAATTTCAAATCCATTTGATTTTACAACTTTTACTGCAGACGAAAATTTATATTTAAGTTTTTCGTACCGCGCATTTTCAAATACTAAACTAAGCGATTCATTAACGCTTGACGTATTTGATAATTTGGGTAGATGGCAGCGAGTTTGGGCAGTTAGAGATTCGTCAAAGCAATTTAAAAAAATTACAATTCCATTAAATGTGGGTAGATACAGGCATTCGTTGTTTGCCTTTCGATTTATAAATAAAGGAAATTATACATCGAACGACACATTAAATTATGCATTGGCTTCAGTAAAAATTACAAGCAAACAGTTTCTGCCTTTTATTGATGATTTTTCTTCATCATCAATTTATCCTGACAAAATAAAGTGGACAGATAGGGATGTATTTATCAATAACAATTTTCCAATTGCACAGCCCAGTTTGAATGTCGCAACTTTTGATGGATTGAATGAGTATGGCTCGCCTTACGAAATTTATTCAACAATTGGCGTTCGAGGTTCTGCCGATAAATTAAGTTCAAAAGGATTTAATTTAGCAGGACTCACAGATGCGGATTCTGTTTATTTAAGTTTCTATTATCAATACGAACCGCAAGGAAACACACAAGATATATTTCCGTTTGATTCTTTAGTGCTTGAATTTAAATCAAATCCAAACGAAAAAGATTCGTTTGAAACGGTATGGATGCAATCTGCATTGGATACACCTTTGAATATTTTTAGAACAAAATTTATTCTCGTTAGTTCAAAATACTTACACGATGATTTTCAATTTAGATTTAAAAACATTGGAAGTTTAAGCGGAAACGTAAGTCAGTGGCATTTAGATTATGTTAGATTGGATAAAAATAGAAATAGAACTGATTTGTCGTACAACGATGTTACGATTTCATCAACACCTTCGCAATTATTAAAAAATTACCGTTCGATGCCTTGGAGTCATTTTGTTTTAGACTCTGCGAATTCTATAAACGACACACAATTTTTCAGCATAAAAAACAACGATAGCAATCCGAGAGGAGTTGATTATTTTAGAAAAATTTACAATCCATCAGAAACAATTATTGATTCGATTGGAAATGTAAAGGGCAATGTTTTGGCTGGAAATATGGAAAATTTATTTCTTTCGAAACATGTACCTTTTGCTACATCATCAACTGCAGACGAAAAAATATTTAAAAGCAAATTCGCAATCAGTTACAATAATTTTGTATCCAACGATGATATACCAAGCAATGATACCATTTCAACAAAAACAATTTTCTCAAATTATTTTGCTTACGATGACGGATCTGCAGAAGCAGGGTATGGAATTGAAGAAAAAATAAATTGCGGTGCAGCTTTGGGTTTTGAAATTGCGATGCCTGATACATTGCTTGGAGTTCAAATATTTTTCAATCGCTCAGAATTTGATGTTAGTTTACGCAGTTTTGATTTGGTAGTTTGGGATAAAATTTCAACACTAGGAACTGGAACTTCTGAAGATGTTGTAGTAACAAAAATTAGAAATTTAAAACCAGTTTATACCAATACTATAAATGGATTTACAGCATTTAAATTTGATCAAGCAATTTTGGTCCAAAAATATTTTTTGGTAGGATGGGAGCAAACGCAAAAATTTGTTTTGAATATTGGCATGGACGAAAATTATTCGGTTCAAAACATTCCGGCAGCAAATAAAAATCTATTTACAAAATACGATGGTGTGTGGCATCAGGCAGAAAATATGGGCGCTTTGATGATTCGTCCAATGTTTGGAAAATATACCAATCCATCAATTTCAGTGAATGAAATAAAAAATCAAACTTCAAAAAACGAAATTGAAATTTATCCAAATCCTGCAAAAACGTATTTTAGAATTAACACACAATTGAAGAATTCGTTTCAAATTTATATGTATGATTTGATGGGAAAACTTGTATTCGAAACCGAAATTAAAACGGATAAGGATAGTGTAAATTTGCCTAGTTTAAATTCCGGAATTTATATTTTGAAACTTGTAGCAGAAGATGGAAGTATAGTAAATAAAAAAATTATAATTGAGTAAAAGAAAATCCTTAAAACAATGAACGATATTACAACTGACGAATTAAAAAAACGCATGGATGAAGGCGAGAAATTAAACATTTACGATGTTCGTGAGCAGTACGAATACGAAGAGTTTAACATTGGTGCTGTACTTATTCCATTGGGCGATTTGCCTTCGCGATTGGCAGAGCTGGAGCATCTAAAAAACGAAGAGATAATACTTCATTGCCGTTCAGGCAAAAGAAGTGGCCAAGCCAAAATGTTTATGCTTGAATATGGTTTTGCAAATGTTCGAAATCTTATTGGTGGAATGGTAGATTGGCAAGAAAAATTCTCCTAGAAATTTGATTTAATAAAATGGTTTATGAAAAAGTCCCTGACATTATTTTTGGTTTTATGTGTCGTTGCTTTTTTTAATTACTTCTGCAATTTACAGTCAAATTCCGATGCCAATAAAAGTGAATATTTAAATCACAATGACACGGTAAAGTATGTTGGAATGCAACAATGCCGTTCATGTCATGAAGATAAATATAAAACATTTATCGAAACGGGCATGGGAAAATCTTTTGACATTGCATCAAAAAGCAAATCGTCTGCTGATTTTTCAACCCATCAAATTGTGTACGATAAATTTCGCGATTTTTATTATGCGCCAATATTAAAAAACGATTCCTTGTATGTTTTCGAATTTCGTTTGTTTGGTAAAGACACAATTTATAAACGCTTTGAAAAAGTTGATTTTATAATTGGTTCTGGACAACATACCAACTCGCATTTTACAAATGTTAACGGATATTTATTTCAATTGCCTTTAACTTGGTACGCACAAAAAAAGCGTTGGGATTTGCCACCTGGTTATGAAAACAATCACAACGTTAGATTTAATAGAAGTATCGAATTTGAGTGCATGAGTTGTCATAATGCAATGCCAACAGTTGCCGATTTTACATCAAATAAATTCATGCAAGTTCCAAATGGAATTGATTGCGAAAGATGCCATGGTCCTGGCGAATTGCATGTAAAAGAAAAGTTGGCGGGCAATAAAGTAGATACAGCAAACGAAATAGATTATACCATTGTAAACCCGCGAAAATTAAGTTGGGAAAGACAGATTGATGTTTGTCAACGATGCCATTTGCAAGGCAATGCGGTATTGAAAGATGGAAAATCCTTTAATGATTTTCGTCCTGGAATGAAACTGAGTGATTATTGGGAAGTTTACATGCCAAAACAAAAAGATTCGGAGGATGAATTTATTATGGCAAGCCATGCTCAGCGTTTGCAAATGAGCAAATGTTTTATTGAATCAAATAAAAAGGAAAATACGAACTCGAATAAATTTGCAACATTCAATTTAACTTGTGTAAGCTGTCATAATCCACATATAAGTGTGAAATTGACAAGCAATCAAGTTTTCAATAATGCATGTATGAAATGCCATGACAACAAAAATATTCAATCGTGTAATGAAAAGTCAGTTGTCAAATTAATTAGTAAATCATCAGAGAAAAAAAATATTGAAAATGTAAACTGTGTTAATTGTCATATGCCAAAATCAGGAACAATTGATATTCCACACGTAACGGTACACGATCATTGGATTCGTAAAAATAGTAATAAGCATAAAATGGATAATGCTAAAGAATTTATCGCTTTGTATTGCATTAATAATTCAAATATAAATGAGATTTCAAAAGCAAAAGCATACCTCAGTTATTATGAAAAATTTGAACAAAAAAATGAATTGCTTGATAGTGCAGATTTGTTTTTAACTTTAAATAAAAAAAATGGGAGTCTTAATTTTGACACAAGAATTCATTTAGCATTTTTGAAAAATAAATTTGAAAATATAATTGAATTCGTAAAAAATAATAATAAAACTGAAATTAATAACGCGTGGACTTCTTATCGTATTGGTCAATCTTTTCAGTATGCAAGCAAGTTTATTGAAGCAGAATTGTATTACAAAAATGCAATTCGAATTTCGCCAGAAAGTTATTTGTTTTACGACAAACTTGCTTCGGTTTTGATACAACAGGGTAGGATAGAAGATGCCATTTTGCAATTGAATATATCATTACAAAAAAATCCAAAACAAGAAAGTGCGTTAACTAATTTGGGATATGCTTTTATGTTAAAATCGGATACGAAAAATGCGAAAAAATATTACGAAATGGCTTTGAGTTTAAATCCAGACCACGAACAAGCATTATTAAATATGGTTGGATTGTTTATTTATTTAAACGATACAAAATCAGCCAAAATTTATTTATTAAAAGTTAGAAAACGAAATGATTTAAACAATGAGGCAATGAATGCAATAAAACTCTTGCAATAAAAATAAAATGTTTTTATTGGCAAATTTCATGTAATATGTAACAATTTAACAAATTCAAACTTGCTTAAACAGAAATATAGTTAATTATCTTTTTTATCCTTAATTAGTTTTAATAATTCATTTTGAAATGCACTTGTTTGAGTGATTTGTCTCTCAATTAACTGAAATATTTTGTTTTGATTTTTAATTAATTCTTCTCCAATATTTTGATTTTGTTGATTATTTATAATGTTACTATTTGAATTATCATTGAATGTTTTTAAGTAATTTATTTTATTGTCAAATTGCTCAACAGATTCTCTTGATATATTAAGTATATGTAAAATCTTATCTACTCGTTCTTCTGTAAGTTTTGTTTCATTTCTTTCTAGGCGTGAGTATGTAGATTCATCCATTTCTAGCCTAGATGCCATATCCTTTATAGGAATATGCTTTAATTGTCTAATTGTTCTGATTTTATTGCCTGTAATCATAACTTTAAAAATTAAAGTTGCAAATTATGCATAAAAAAGTTTAAAAATGCTTTGAAAAATATAATTGATGTAATAATATTTGAATTCCTAATTAATTAAACACAATGAAAGAATTATTAAAGTTGAAAACAATACAAGTGTGGGTTGTATTAAGCATTTGTTTAATTCAGGCAAATCAAGTTTATTCTCGGGTTACCTTTCACTATGGCACTGCTGTAATTACATGGGTACATACTTCTGATGGTAGATTAACTGGTACATTACGTTGCCCAGGTACTGGTTATTGTTATGCAAATTATGGTGACAGGATGTGGATTTATGGTTATCAAATTTGGGTAACGGCTAGTCCAGTATTACCTGATGACCCAGATACTCCAGAAAATGAGGAGGTAATTGACATAACGGTAATTGAATGAACCTACTTTTAAAAGATTATTTTTAATTGCAAACTGCCCTAATAATATCTTACAACGCTTAATTTTATTGTAAGAAGACTTTGAATATGAGAAAAATAATATTTTTACTATTAACTTTATTTAGTTGCCTGCAAGCCATTGGCAATGATTTGGGTTATAAAATCTATGTGCGGCTAACTTTAAACGACTGCATAACGTGTTACCAAAAATTTCAGTATTTGGATAAATACAATAAAGATTTGTTTTTGGTTTTAGAAACAAAATATAAATTAAGACATGAAGAATTAATTAATGAAATCTTAAGATATTGTTTACCTGACAATAAATTTATATACTCAGATTCCTTATTTAATATTTTAGATAGTAATACATTATCCACAGTTCATTTGTATAAAAACAAAACAGAGATATTTAAATGTTATCTAAAAGATATTAACAAACTAATAAATAAATTAGAGAAATATATGTCTGTTAATAACGATACAATATTTTTCAATACACCACTACCATATGATTTTGATTTCACCTTTTCGCCTAATAAAATTTATTTACAAGATAAAAAATTCAATTCTATAACAATTGTTCCTAGAGATGGTAAATCAAATTCAACAACAATAAAACCTTTAAATAGGCTGCCAAATATTATTATCAATAAATTTAATCGTGGAGATACAACTAAATTTCACAAAATCAATGAATATTATCGTAGTAGAAACTTAAAAATGCCAAATAGGTTTGAATCATTTTTTGTGGATAACAATGATACACTATTTGTAACTACTTACACAGAACAGTTTGAGCTATTCAAAAGTGGGCCTATGATGATTGATACTGGATTGTATCCTGTTATTGGTCTTGTAAAAATATATAATGGGCAATTTGTATCTATTGAGCCTATAATAATTTCTTTATTGAAAGATAATTATTTCATTAATCATTTTTGTTTTTATTACTCTAATGAGTTTAAGTTATTTTCATTAGGTAAAAGTGCAACAGGCTTTAATACTCCGACTCCCCAATATAATAAAAATGAAAAATACGTTTTTTTAACTACAGTTATAGACTCCAATGGTTACATATATAGAAAAAAAATATTGCCCTTTGAGTTATCCGATATTTATAAAAGAAATAAATTAGGTACAAATAATTACGCATCATTTGTTATCTCATATCCTTATTTAATGACTCAACTTAGCAGTACATTGTATATTTTAAATGAAAATAAGATTGTACGACTTGATTTAGATACAGGTAATTCAACTTTCAATAATATTTATGAATTTGGTGCTAAAATTGAATTTGTGATTGTTGATATTCATAAAAGCAAAAATCTATTGAAAGTTATGTATTTTAAAAAAGATAAGTATTTTCAAGCTACTTTTGGGATTCCAAGATATAATAAATTAAGTGACGAGGCTATTTTTCCTGAATTTCTTAAAGATCATGATGAAATAAAACTTTCACCTAAGTTTGATGCTGATTCACATGTGTTATTCTTTCCAAAAAAATGCAATTGTATAGTTAGAAAAGCGCTAAACTAATTTTATAAAGTTTCCAGATTTCGTAAACGTGCCTCTGTATCTATAACTTCTCACCCAAATTTGGTCTCCGTTTTTTTGTGCGCTCAATACTTTTTTCTAATTTCCATTCGTCAATTTTTTTTTCGTGTCCGCTTAATAAAATCTCTGGCACTTTCCAAGTTTTGTATTCGGCTGGTCTTGTATAAACCGGAGGACTAATTAAATCGTCTTGAAACGAATCGCTCAATGCAGATGTTTCATCATTTAATACTCCTGGAATTAATCTGGCAATAGTATCAACTAGCACAACTGCTGCTGGCTCACCTCCAGAAAGCACATAATTGCCAATTGAAATTTCGGCACTGATTAAGTATTCTCTAACTCGCTCATCAATTCCTTTGTAATGGCCACATAATACTATCAGATTTTTTTTAAGTGATAAAGTATTTGCCATGTTTTGATTTAATAATTTACCATCTGGGCAAAGAAAAATTATTTCATCATACTCTCTTTCCAACTTTAATTTACTTATACAAAGATCAATTGGCTCAATCATCATCACCATTCCCGCACCTCCGCCAAAGGCATAATCATCTGCATTTTTATGTTTCCCTTGTGCGTAATCGCGCACATTGTGCAAGTGTATTTCTAGTATATTTTTTTCTTGAGCTCTTTTTAATATTGAATGCTCAAATGGGCTTTTGAGCAATTCGGGATGTAAGGTTAAAATATCAATTCTCATAGTATGGTTTCAAGTTTATACCTTTATACAAACTTAAAATTATATTTATAAATTTGAGTAATGAAAAAGTGTTTTCTTTTGTTGCTTTTTATCAAACTTGATTTTTTTGCAATTGCTCAGCAAAACAATACGTCATCAAATTATGTTAAAGCAAAATACATTAAATACAATGCATTTGGAATGGGCGCAATGCCTTATAAAGACTTGATGTTTGGTGGCAATCATATTTTTTATCGTAAGATTGGATTTTGCATTTCGTATAGAGCTGGAATTCGTGATTTATTAGAGCCGAAATATATTTCGGACATACCCTACGCTAAATTAGTACAATCACAAATTAACACCTCAACAGGCAACACGCTTTCTACTTATGCATTTTCTGTTGTTCCTGGATTTGCTTATGCATTGACCAAAAAAATCCCGATTTATGGAGGTGTAGGAATTGTTAAAAACAGACATTATTCTGAATTTATAAATACAATTGATAGCAGCACCGCTTGGGCTGAAAATACAAATTTATCGAATTTGCAACTTACTTTTACTGCAGGTATTTTTATTCCGCTTTTTTGGAGAGTAGTATTAAATGTTGCTTATGATCATGCTCCGCAAACCGTTTTTATTGGACTTACGATTCGCTCATGGGATGCTTACGAGGATTTAGATTTGTATTAATTTTTCTCATAATGTTTACTTTCATAACTAAATGTATTTTTGAACAATGAATCAAACCGAAGCTATTTTTACACAAATTGGTGGAGTATTTTCAACTCCAGCTCAAACTATAACAAGTAAACTTAAAACAATTAAAGCGTTTATTTTTGATTGGGATGGTGTGTTTAACAATGCAACAAAAAACGAAAACAAGAGCAGTACATTTAACGAAGTTGATAGCATGGGAACTAATTTACTTCGTTACAATTATTTTTTTCGTAATCAACAATTGCCAGCAACAGCAATAATCTCGGGAGAAAAAAACGAAATGGCATTTTATTTTTCGCAGCGCGAGCATTTTAATTCATCGTACTATAAAATTCCACATAAAATTATTGCAGCCGAACATTTTTGTCAATTGAAAAATATTTTGCTCGAAGAAGTTTGTTTTGTTTTTGATGATGTTTTGGATTTGTCGCTTGCTGAAAAATGCGGAATCAGAATTTTAATTAACCGAAAAGCAAATCCATTGTTTTCAAATTATGTTGTTAAAAACAATTTGGTTGATTATGTAACCTCAAGCGAAAGTGGAAATTTTGCAGTGCGCGAAGCCTGCGAAATGTTGATAGGATTGACTGGAAGCTACGATGATATTTTAAGTGAACGAACTAAATTCAGTAAAAACTATTCGGATTATTTTAATCAAAGACAATCTGTCGAAACAAAAAATTATACAATGAGCAATGAGAAAATAATTGAAGGGTAAAATCTTTTCAATTGTTTTTTAATGAAAATATTCTCTCATTCTTTCAAAAAATCCTTTATCATTTTTTCCTGGGTTTGGTTTAAAATTCTCCGAATTGCGAAGTTTTTCTAAAATTAATTTTTCTTCGTTGTTTAATTTTTGAGGAGTCCAAACATTGATATGTATAAGTTGATCGCCTTTGTAATTGTTATTCAACTCAGGCAAGCCTTTTCCTCGAAGTCGTAAAATTTTTCCGGCATGTGTTCCAGCATCTATTTTAACTTTTACTTTTCCGTCAACAGTTGGAACTTCAATACTTGTTCCTAAAGCAACATCAGCAAAATTTATATGCAAATCATAAACTATATTATTGCCATCTCGTTTTAAAACTGGATCTTCTATTTCTTCTATTAAAATAATTAAATCGCCAGCTGGTCCTCCCATTGGTCCAGAATTTCCTTTCCCGCTCATACTAAGTTGCATTCCGTTTGATACGCCAGCTGGTATATTAACGGTTGCAATATCTTCTTTGCTAACCAAACCATCCTGAGCAACGCCAGAAGGACGCTTGCCTAATGTTTTTCCACTTCCACCGCACGAAGAACAAGCAGCAGTAGTTGCCATTTGTCCCAAAAAAGTTTGTTGTACCCTTCTAATTTGTCCTGTTCCGCGACAAGTATTACATGTTTCAAACGAAACCCCTTCAGCTAAAATTTGACGGTTGTACTTTAATTTTTTTTCAACGCCTTTTGCGATATCATTTAAAGTTAAGCTAACGCGAAGTCTAATATTGCTTCCTCTTACGCCTCTGCCTTGGCTTCTTCCACCACCTCCACCAAAAAATGATTCAAAAGGATTTCCATCGCCAAACACATCGCCAAAATTTGAAAAGATGTCTTCCATATTCATGTGGCCGCCACTATATCCGCTTGCTCCACTCATTCCTTTATGGCCAAATCGATCAAATTGTGCGCGTTTTTGCGAGTCGCTTAATACTTCGTATGCCTCGGCTGCTTCTTTAAATTTTTCTTCTGATTCTAAATTCCCTTGATTTTTATCTGGGTGATATTTTATCGCCATTTGACGATACGCTTTTTTCAAATCCGTTTCAGAGACATTTTTACTAACGCCTAATATTTCATAATAATCTCTTTTTGCCATAAACTAATTTTCAAAATTTTTAAATGCTGAGTTGATGAATAATTAACAACTCAGCAGAATGCGTTAATTATTCGCCAACAACAACTTTTGCGTGACGTATTACTCGATCGTTTAAAATGTATCCTTTTTCAACTGCATCTATTATTTTTCCTTTTAAGTCATTAGTAGGAGCAGGGATTTTTGTAATGGCATCGTGTAAATCCACATTAAATTCTTTTCCAATGGATTCCATTTCCTTCAATCCTTTTGAGATTAAAATGGATTGTAGTTTTTGATTTACTAATTCAATCCCTATTTTTATTGATGCAACATCCGCAACATTTTCCATTGATTTAATTGCTCTCTCAAAATCATCTAATACTGGCAGCAATGAAATTAAAACTTCTTTATTTGAAGTCATGATTAACTCAATTCTTTCTTTAGCAGTTCTTCGTTTGTAATTTTCAAATTCGCTATACAATCTCAAATGCTTGTCTTTTATTTCATCAAAATCCTTTTGCAATTTTTGTTCTGCGGTTAATTCTTCTGCCTTTTGTTCAGTGTTTTCAATTTCAATTGATGACGAATTTTCATCTGCCACCATTTCCATTTCATTATCAGGCCTTGTAGTTTCATTCAATGTAGAATCCTTTAAATCCTCATTATTCTCATTATTCATCGGTTTAATTGTATTATTTTTTAATTGTTTTAATTTATCGGACAAAGGTAGTCAAATGCCTTGCCATTGCAATTTTGGCAGTGAAAGTCAGTTTCTTGATTGTAGTTTAAAACACATTAAAATTCATACTGCTATTTGGCTTCCGCAAGTTTATTTTCTTTCCATTTTAGTAAATGAAGGGAAGTGTTTTGTAATCCTTGGCCATCAAACTTTTTTTTAATTAAATACTGATTTGACAACAAACGTTGCGCTTTTTGATTCTCCAATAAATGAAGGTTTCCTTTAGTGTTTTCAAGTCCTTTCATGAAAAATAAAAATTGTTCGTAGCCGCAAATAGCGTATTCGCTTGGTTCAGTATTGTATTTGCTTCGATATTTTTCGACAAATTCACTTACAATTTTTTGAGCATAATCAACAAAATAAGGTGTAATAATATTAATGTTTGCTGATTCCCATTTTTCAGGATTTATCGTTTTGAAATCTAACCAAGAGCGCAAGCCAAACGTGGTAATATCGTATTCGCCAAGTGTATCAATTATGCTTTTTAATGTGGCATCAATCATATATTCTTCATCGCATGTAACAACAATTTGGTTTGGTCTTGTTGTGCTATAATATTTCTTTACATCAGCGTGTTTTGAAAATTCAAGAACTTTTAATTTAATGCCAGACTCAGGTTTTATTAGTGTTTTCATTCGATCAGCAAAAATTTTCGAGCTTGAACTTTTGCCCGAAATAACAATCAAATTGCATTCGCCAACTGAATTATTTAATCTCGACACTAAAAAATCTGCATAAAAACTAAAATCTGGATTGGCAGAAATAAGAAAGGGGTCTTCTATTTTTGTTTTGGTAAATGTAAATAGAGGAGAAATGTGGAATTTATTTTTTTCGGCAGCAAATTTTATAATGGAAAGTTGCGCATCTTTATTTGCTGGTCCGAAAATTAAATCTGCATTTTGGACTATATCTTTTTTTAAAATATGTAAAAATTTGCTTGAATCTTTTTCGGTGTCAAACACAGATAAAGTTAACTTCATACCGGATTTTGTTAGCGTATCGGCAGCAAGTAAAAGCCCTTGATAATACTCGCGACAGCTATTTCCTAATTCTGCATTTTTGTGATTTGGATTTTCAAGAATTTGCTTTGAACAAAAAGGCATTATTAATGAAATGTTGTAATTTTTATTTTCAACAGTAGAATCTGTAAGTTGTATTTGAGAAAAAATATTTGATTGAAAAAAAATAAACAAAATTAAAAATAAACTCAATTTTGCCTGATAAGAAAGCAATATTCTGACACCAGAAATCTGAAACGCAACACGTCTTTTTATTCCCATTCTATTGTTGCTGGTGGCTTGCTGCTTATATCATACACAACCCGATTAATTCCCTTTACTTCATTTATAATTCGGTTTGAAACATGTGCAAGAAATTCATGAGGCAAATGGCAAAAGTCTGCAGTCATTCCATCAACAGAAGTTACAGCTCTTAAACAAATTACATTTTCATAAGTTCGTTCATCGCCCATTACACCAACCGATTGGATGGGCAAGAAAATAGCACCTGCCTGCCAAACATCTTTGTATAGATTTTTGTTTTTTAGTTCGTTAATAAAAATTTCATCTGCATCCTGCAAAATTTTAATTTTATTTTCTGTAATGTCCCCAAGAATTCGAATTGCCAATCCTGGTCCTGGAAATGGATGTCTGTCCAAAATATTTTTGTCAATTCCCAATGCAGTTCCAACATTTCTAACTTCATCTTTAAATAACATACGAAGTGGTTCTACTATTTTTAGGTGCATTTTTTCAGGCAATCCTCCAACATTATGATGAGATTTAATGGTAGCTGACGGTCCTTTTACGCTTATGCTTTCAATCACATCAGGATAGATTGTTCCTTGTGCCAACCATTTTATGTCGTCTAGTTTTTTTGCTTCTTCTTCAAAAACTTCAATAAAAACTCTTCCGATTGTTTTTCTTTTTTGTTCGGGATCTGAAATGTTTTTTAGTTCATTCAAAAATCTATCGGAAGCATCAATGCCAATTACATGCAAACCCATTTTTTCATAGACATTCAATACAGCTTCAAATTCGTTTTTTCTGAGCAAACCGTTGTTTATAAAAATGCCTTTAAGGTTTTCTCCAATGGCATCTTTTAGTAGCACGGCCGCTACTGTTGAGTCTACGCCACCAGATAATCCTATAACAACTTTATCGTTTTCTAATTTTTGTTTTAATTCAGATGTCGAACTTTCAATAAAATGTGTTGGTGTCCAATTTTGTTTCAGTTTTGCAACTTCGCTTATAAAATTATGCAACAAAGTTTTTCCATC
>CAMAWM010000022.1 GCA_945861965.1 Chitinophaga pinensis
AAATGTTTCCCATCGGTGTTCCCCACCATGCATGCGCTGTTACATTCACAGGTTCGCCCACTGCTGAGGGTGGCAACTTGGTGCAATTGAATGTGTCGGGCCTCAATACATCTACCGGAAATGGATTGAATATCGAGTCGGTTTTGGTAAATGGGCAGCCAGCGGGTGTAGGCAAGGAAGTAGTTAGACGCAATTTATATTTATACCAGCCACCTTGAGAAAAGTAATAATTATTGACGCTTTGTTGGTTAATATTTACATATGCATTTGAACCGGGTGATGTTTCAAACTGCCATTGCGTATAAGCTAAATTTAAATTTAGCGGAGGATTATCTAATTGCGTGTAATTAAAATTTCTAAAACTACAACTCCTGTCCAAATTAGTCACTAAGGCACTTGGCACTTTTAAAACACGAATTCCAATACCACGAGTTGAACGGCCTGGTAGTGGGCAATTTCGATCTCTTCCAGTAACAGTAAAAAAGTGTGGTTGCTGACGAGCAGAGCTAACAGGCGGTGTCCAACAAAAACGGAAACTATCTAATCGTGGTCCTGTAATTCTGCGTTGATTTGGTATGTAATTGGGTGTCCATGTTGCGCCCGCAAAAAGCGGATTAAGGGAAGCTGGATTATTCCAATTTAAATCTGTGGTATCGTACTGTGTATCCCAAGCAGATACATCTAAGCATATTTGTTGGCCTGCGCAGACATCAAACACATAAGGCAAGGCTTGTCGGACTCCATTTCGATAAATAAATATTATAGGCGAATAATTATTTAAACAAAGTTTGACATAGAATTGTACATCTCGTCTGGTTGTTCCAACATGAACATAAACTCCATTTATCAATTTCCATTGTTTTACTTCTATTACAAGATTAGAAACAAAAGTACCTAATGGCCTAAAACTTATATCTCCAGATTCGGGATTGATATGAATACCTGCCGGGGAAGGAGCGTTTGCATTGGGCGCTCCAAGAAATGGAAATGGGACACCCGCATTGTAAGGCGAAATATAAATTGCCGGACTTCCTGCGCCAATTAATGATTGTCCAAAATTGTAACTCAAAGAATCTCCATCAGGATCAATTGCTCCAAGGTTAAATATATAATCTTCGCCTGCGCAACAAACTGCAACGGGGTCGTTGGTAAATACCGGACCGCTGTTACAAGGTGTTTGACAACGATCAATCATTGCTTCGGTATAAAAATTTTGCCAAGTTGTAAGTGTAGTTATTGCTACATTTCTACAACATTCGCTGTAACTGACAGCAATTTTGCAACAGCCAACTGGCAATCCATTTAAATTTACTGTTCCTTGGAAAGTATAAACTTCAATACCTGGTGAGTAAGTTCCAGGAGTTCTTGTTCCGCAATTGGAACAAATAGTAACTTGTTGAACACAAAGTTGAATAACATCGTATCCGCTTACGGATGGTAGAATTCCTAGTGTTGCATTGCCAAAATTTGTACCCAAACAAGGAGCTGCCGCGCCTCTTAATGTTACTGATTTCTGACATCCAGGCAAGCTGCATCCAGTTGGACCAATACCACTTCCGCAAATTTGAATCCCAGCACAATCGCGGTATGTACGCAAGGTAATCATATAAACGCCTGGAGTTCCGGTACAAGTATACGTAATATCGCTGCCTACCATGTGATCGCTAAAGGCAGTATTCACAAACGAGAAATAAAGCAGCGTGAGACTAAGTACTAATTTTGTTATGTGTTTTAGAAACAGGGTTTTCATGAATTGAATTATGCTGTTTCAAATCAAAAACAATTTATCGAATAAATTTTCTTTATAATTACTTAATTCTTTATTTCTCAATAAATTTAGGAACACGAAAGTAGTCTGAATCCTTTGATGCTGCGTTTTGCAGCGCTTCTGCTTTTGTTATACTTGTTTTAACTTCATCCTTGCGAAGTACATTTGTTTCTTCTGTCATAAAAATTAAAGGTTCAACATTTTCGGTATCCAGTTCATTCATTTTTTCAATGTAAGAAATAATTTGCGACATGTCTTTTTTAAGGTTTTCGGTTTCGGTTTCTGAAAACTCTAGCTTTGCCAAATCAGCTAATTTGTTGATGATTTCGGTTGTAATTTCCATGCTCAATTAATTTTGTTTCAATAATACGATAAACTTTTTCTTTTAAGGCAGAAACATCGTTTAAAGTTAAGTTTAATGTTGAAATGGGTTTGTGAATTATTTGAGATGCGCATCCAGGTTTAAATTCATACTTTCCTTTGTCGGGCATTAACAAATAGTTGTTTAGAAAAGTTACAGGCAAAATATCAACTTGTTTTTCGATGGCCAATCGAAAAGGACCGTCTTTAAAATCGCTAAGCTGTGGCGATGTTTTGTTAATTGTAGCTTCAGGAAATATGACCAAGCTTCGGCCGGTGTTTAAAAAATTGAAAGCTTTGCGATAGGCATTGGCAGCTTTTTGAGTGTTTGTTCGGTCAACTGCTATGTCAATAGTTCGAAACCAAATGCCATAAAGCGGAATTTTTTTAAATTCGGCCATCGCCATAAAACTAAAATCTAAGTCCAAATTTTTGATTAAAGTAAATATATCGAGCCGAGAT
The DNA here is from genome assembly GCA_945861965.1 of Chitinophaga pinensis. Taxonomy (GTDB): domain Bacteria; phylum Bacteroidota; class Bacteroidia; order UKL13-3; family UKL13-3; genus CAMAWM01. Next base: position 2,591 of record CAMAWM010000022.1, read on the forward strand.
TGGTGATTAGGAACTATTATGTAAGGTTTTGATTTGTCTAAAACGCATTCATTCGTTTGTTTTACTTTAATACAACACAAAAACAAAACACAACTCACCCAAATTCTTCTGATTTTATGCGCAATTGGATACGTTTTAGGATGCTTTAAAGTGTACAACAGAAAAGGATAAAATACCAGTAACATAAAAACATTAGTAGCGGCAAACCAAAAAAAGAAAAGCGTTTTAAATGGATTTTTACTAAGTCTTAATTTTGCCATTTAATGCGTGTAAAACGAATTAGAGATTGAAAAAAATGTATAAAATTTAATAGCCGTATTCGGTCAATTTATTTTGAATAATGTGATACACTTTTTCTCTTAAAGCATCTACATCATCCATCGTTAAATTTTTAGTTGAAATAGGTTTGTGAATATATTGATAAACAGTTCCAGGCCTTCCGTCAAGCGTATCTTGATCGGCTAGTATGATGTGATTTCCAAGAATAGTTACAGGCAAAATATCAATTTGTTTTTCGATAGCCAATCGAAAAGGGCCGTCTTTAAATTTCAACATTTTAGGTACATGCGTTCCAATTGTTCCTTCAGGAAAAATCACCAAGCTTCTTCCAGAATCAAAAAACCGAGTTGCTTTTTTATATGCCTCTGCAGCTTTGCGAATATTTTTTCTGTCTACATTTATATCAACAGTTCTAAACCAAATTCCAAACAATGGAATTTTGGCAAGTTCAGCCTTTGCCATAAAACTAAAATTCAACTGATTTAATTTTACAGTTAAGGTAATAATATCAATATACGATTGGTGGTTAGGAGTTATAATATATGGCTTTGTTGTATCTAGTTTTTCTTCAACAATTTGCTTTACTCTAACAAAACAAACGCGTAGTAATATCCATCCCCAAACCCTTCTAACTCTATGTCCCCACGCATATCGTTTAGGATTGCTGAGTGTGTAATAAATTGCAGGGTATAGAATTATAAATGTAATTAATGTCCACAATCCAAAGTAAGCTGCGTACAATGATTTTAAAGGATTTTTATTTAGTCTGATTTTCAATTTTTAAATAGTTTATTCTGTCATTGTATAATTTATTGACACCAAGTTTCAGGATTTTTTCTCCAAGCTGCAAGCAGTTCAATATGTTCAGGTTTTACGAATCCCTGTTGTAAAGCAATTTCGATTAAAATTGGATAATTTGATAATGAAAAATAGCTGCAATTTGCATCCTCAAAAGATTTTCTAGCGGCATCAAAATCGTAAGTAAAAATACTTGCCATTCCCAAAACCTCGCAACCGAAATCGCGCAAAGACTGAATTGCCTGCAAGCTGCTTTTCCCAGTAGAAACTAGGTCTTCGATAACAACAACCTTCATTTTTGAATTGATATCGCCCTCAACTTGTTTGCCCATTCCGTGTTTTTTTGCTTCGCTTCTAACGTATCCAAATGGCAATTGCAATTCATCAGCAACTAAAGTTCCAGGCGCAATTCCGGCAGTGGCTACTCCAATGATTGCTTCGGCAGTAGGGAAATGATTTTTTACAAGTAAACTGAGTTCTTTTTTTATAAAATCTCGGACATGAACATGTGAAAGAGATAAACGGTTGTCGCTGTAAATTGGACTTCGCCAACCGCTTGTCCATGTAAATGGATTTTCGGGACTCAGTTTTATAGCATTAATTTGTAAAAGATATTCTGCTATTTTAGCAGCGGCATTTTCATTTAAATTCATCTGCGCAAATGTATAAAATTTTTATAAACGATAAGCCATTTGTATTGTCATCGTTAAATGATGACACATCGGAATTTGAAGGAATTGAAAGAATTCATTTTGATTCTGAGAACTTAATTAATCTGATCAAAGCAGGCGAAGAAATGAAGTTTAAAGGACTTATTCTTTTATGTATTGATGTTGAAAAAGCATTAGTTGAATTTAAAAAACATTTTATATCCATTGAAGCTTCGGGCGGAATTGTGTTAAACAATGAAAAGAAATTGTTATTAATAAAACGATTTGGGAAATGGGATTTGCCAAAAGGGAAAATTGATTTGGGCGAAAGCAATGAAGAAGCAGCTTTGCGAGAAGTAGAGGAGGAGTGTGGTGTTTCTCAATTAAGTATTGTTAAAGAATATTCAACTACATTTCATACATACAAAAATCAGGGGCATAGATTTTTTAAAATTACATATTGGTATTTGATGAATTGTAAGTACACTGAAAAATTAGTACCTCAACTTGAAGAAAGTATAACAGAAGCCATTTGGCAGGATTTAAATACGTTTGATTTAAAAGAAACTGACTCGTATTGGAGCATCAAAGATTTGTTAAAAAATATTGTTAATCTTAAAAAATAATTCCTGTTTCATCAATAATAATGCAATCATTCAACATGAATTTAGGACATGCAATAGCACAAACTTTGGCTAATTTAAATTGGATTTTGTTTGTATTAATCTGCGTATTTTCTATATCGTATTATATTTTTTTTAGTCGAAAATTTCGGTACAATCCAAGCCAGATTTTATATGCAAAATTCATTTATTTTTTAACTTTTAATTTTTTCTTTTCGTTTGCATTTCTATTTTATGAATCTGCATGTAAAACATTTGAATTTTCTTTTCGTTTGCTTTTCCCAGCCTATGTTTTACTCTTGCCAATTGGGCTTTTAGGTGGTTTGCTTGGTTGGCTGATTGCAATTTTTGCTTCTAAATTATCAAACAAATATCTTGATGAAATTACTTTTAAATTAATTCACATTTCTTTAATTGTATTCACTTTTATTATTGTGTATTTTTCAATTGCAAAACCATTTTATTATTTGTTTGAAAAATGTAAAAATGAATCTATTGAATGTATGCAAAATGAAATCATTACAAATCAATGCAATCTAAAAAAATACGAACCGGATAGTGTGATGAAATTGCAAAAGAAAAATTTTATAGAATGCATTCCGATTCTACTAAAAGATTCATTGCAGTTTGTTATTTCCGATACAAATAAAATTAGTGTGAAAGATGCAATTCAGAAGCAGCAATCCTTTTTTTACAAGGCAAACAATAAACAAATTACTGATTTAAAAGCAACATTCTTGACTACCAATTCTGGCGATGTTTACTTAGCAATTCTTGCTATTATGAATCCCGAATCGGCAAATTCCGAATTGCTTTTATTTGATAAAAATGGAGAGCTTGTTTACAAAGAAAGTTTTACGGATTCGTTTTGGATTTTATCGAAACATAAAAATTATTTAATGATTGGAAAGCAGTATTATTCGGACGGAAAATTAAATACGATTACGCAATGGTATTATTCTTTTGACTAAATTAATTCCATTTCGAAAACTTCACAAAGTTCTTTTTTTAATATAAGTTTAACTTCTTCGATATCCATTTTTTTATCCATTTCTTTTTCAATACTTGTAACTTTTTTGTCATTAATTCCGCAGGGAATTATATTGTCAAAATAACTTAAATCTGTATTTACATTAAGTGCAAATCCATGCATCGTTATCCATCTGCTGCAGCGAACTCCCATTGCACAAATTTTACGCGCTTCTGAAGTATTTGCATCCAACCAAACTCCTGTCAATCCTTTTTTTCGTTCAGCTTTTATATCGAAATGTCTTAGCGTTTTAATAATTGATTCTTCTAAAAAACGCATGTATTTGTGTATGTCTTTAAAAAATTGTTCGAGATCTAAAATTGGATATCCAACAATTTGTCCTGGTCCGTGATAGGTAATATCTCCACCACGATTTGTTGAATTAAATTTTGCGTTTATTTTCTGTAAACTAACATCATCCAATAATAAATTTTTCATGTCACCACTTTTTCCAAGCGTGTAAACATGCGGATGTTCGCAAAAAATTAAATGATTTTCGATTGGCGTTTGATTTTCTGCTGAAAGTTCGCGTTGCGATAATTTCAAATCAATTTTTTCTTTCAGAATGGCTTCTTGTTTATCCCAAGCTATCTGGTAATCTATCAATCCCCAATCTATAAAATGAGTTTTGTTCAAGAAAATTAATGTTTGATTGAGTGTTTTGAAACGTTTTTTCGATAGCGCATATTTAACATTTCTACTAAAATACTAAATGCTAATGCAAAATAAATATATCCTTTTTCGACATGTACATCAAACGCTTCAACCGTTAGCAATCCGCCAATCATAAATAAAAATGCAAGTGCCAAAATTTTCATACTTGGATTGTGATTAATAAATTCGCCAACCTTGTGCGAGTATGCCATCATAACTATCATAGATATAACAACAGCAGCAATCATTATTTCTAATTGATCGGCAATCGCAACGGCTGTGATTATCGAATCGAAAGAAAATACAATGTCAATAATTATTACCTGCACTACCACCACCCAATAGTTTTTGCCGGCTTTTGTTGATGATCCATTATGGTTTTTTTCTAATTTTTCATGCAACTCAACAATGCTTTTATAAAGTAAAAATACTCCACCGGCAAGTAAAATTATATCGCGCCAACTGAAACCAAAATTCAAAAAATACACAAAATCAATTGTTAAATCATGAACAATATGGTTGATAAATGCCAATAAAATAAGACGAATAAAAAGAGCCAAGAACAAGCCCATTCTTCGAGATGAAAGTTGTTGTTCTTTAGGTAATTTTCCGGTAACTAAGGATATGAAAATAATGTTATCGACACCCAAAACTATTTCAAGAATTGTAAGCGTAAAAAGGCTAAACCAGATTTCAGGACTGCTTAAAAATTCTATCATTGTAGCTGCGTTTTCGAATAAATTTGTGTGCAAAAATACTATAGTTTACTAAAGTTTTTTATATGATTCATAATTTGTTCGAAATCTGTTGGTTCAAACCATGTAATTTCTTTATCTCTAGTAAACCAAGTCACTTGTCGCTTAGCATAATTTCGAGTATGTTGTTTGATTAATTCAATTGCTTTTTCTAATGTATTTTTCCCTTCAAAATACTCGAAAATTTCTGAATATCCAACAGTTTGTAGAGCATAGTGGCTTTTGTGATTCATTACATTTTCGCACTCTTTTATCAAACCTTTTTCAATCATTTGATCCACTCTTTGATTAATTCTTTCATATAATTTTTCGCGAGATGTGTTCAATCCAATTTTAACAATTTTAAAATCTCTTTCCGACTTTTTCGAATGGATAATTTCTTCAAATTCTTTTCCAACAGTTGTTGCAATTTCAATTGCACGCATCAATCGTTGTGGGTTTTTTTGATCAATCGTTTGATATCTAACTGCATCAATTTTTTTTAATCTATTCTGCAATCCTTCAATTCCATTTTTTGCATAAAACTGTATTATTTCTTCTCTCAAATTATTGTCAATTTGTGGTAGTGTGTGAAGTCCTTCCCACAATGCTTTTACATATAATCCAGAACCGCCAACCATCAATACATAATTTTTTAATTCGAAAAGCGAATTAATTTTTATCAATGCATCGCGTTCGAATTCACCTGCTGAATAATTTTCAATTATTGATTTGTTATTAATAAAATGATGTGGAATTTTTGAAAGATCATTCTCAGATGGTTTTGCTGTACCTATTTCAAACTCTCTGTAAAATTGCCTGCTATCAGCCGAAATGATTTCTGTATTAAACTGTTCGGCAATTTTTATTGCCATTTCTGTTTTGCCTATTGCTGTTGGTCCTACAATGCTAATTAGTGTTTTTGACTTAGGCATTCGCAATCAGTTTTTGATACAAATCTAAAAGTAGTATTTCTTGGCTTTCCCAATTGTATTTTTCATCAATAGCAGCTTTGCATGAGTTTACACAATTGTCATAAAATGTTTTATCAGTAAATAGTTTTTTTAATGCAGTCGCAATTTCATTGGGATTTTGCAAATCAACGGCTATACCGATTGGAAATTTGTTAAGCACTTCGGTATAAATTTCGGAATTGCAAAAAATAGAAGGCAGCCCAATTGCCATGTACTCAAAAAATTTTCTTTCGTGTGAAACCAGCATGTTTTCTGGTTGATTTTTTATGCAAATACCTACTTTACATTGCATAGATATTTGATAGCCCGTATCCATATCTAAGTAGCCATAAAAATGAAAATTATCTTTGACTTCTTTCCATCTTGGATGCTCGTCAAAACCAGGATTAGTACGAGCTCCATAATAACCTACACAATGAACATATACTGGAAAATTTTCTTGTTTTAATAAATAAACCGCATCCAAAAGTTTACCAAAATCATAATACATATCTTTAATCATTCCGATATAAAACAAATGATTTCCGGGTAATATATTTCTGTCTTCGATGCAATATTTTTTCATTTGATTGGCATCAGCATAATTTTGAATTACGGTGTATTGATTTTTCTTTACTTGAAAAATAGGAAGAAATTTTTCGTGAGCAACAACAGGAATAAAATGAAGGAATTTAGATGCTATTTTCAGCGTCAATTCGTAGGCATTTGCAATTATTTTTTTTCTGCTTTCTGGAATCCAAGGTTTGAGTAGAATGTCTTGTTTTGTGTTTTCATGAATATCATAAATTACTTTTTTTCCTAAAAGCGAAAAGATAATTCCAAAAGGTATCATCTCTGCATCGTGAATATGGTATATTTTCGCTTTTGTTTTTATAGCCAATTTAAAAACTTTCAAAGAGCTTGAAAACATTCTTTGAATTCGGCTTTCAGGTTTTGGAATGCCAATGATATTTACATCATTTCTTATTCCAGTAAAGTTTCCTATTCCAATAAAAGTTGCATCAAAGTGTTTTGCAAGACTTACGCATTCGCGGTGAAATACGCGCGTATCAATAATACTGTGTACAGTTGAAAAATGACAAACTTTTATTTTACTCAATTTAATATTTCAGTTATTAAGTATAATTGAAGTGTTTATTTTTGATTGGACATTAATTGAAATTTTACCACTTCACTTCTTTAGGCAAAAACATAGCAGCATCGCCACCATTACGAATCAAATCGCGCACAACAGATGAACTGATTGGAGTAAAAGTTGGGTCGCACATTAAAAAGATTGTTTCTGTTTGTGGATGTATTAATTTATTCATCTGTGCAATGTTTTTTTCGTAATCAAAATCTGCCATTGTACGAATTCCACGTAAAATATAATTTGCTTCGATTTTATCACAAAAGTTAACTGTCAATCCTTCGTAAACTTCAGCTCGTACTTTTGTAGCATTGCTGAAAATACTGTTCACCCAATTTAGTCTTTGTTCAATTTTAAACAAAGTTGCTTTTGAACTATTATGCCCAATTCCGACAACAATCTCATCAAACATTGGCATGGCGCGTTCAATGATATTAACATGTCCGATGGTTATTGGATCGAATGTACCTGGAAATAATGCGATGCGTTTCATGGTTGCTTGTTATTATAAATATTTAAAAAAACTAAATGCACTTTGTCCGTATTTTCTTTTTTCAAAAAAACCTATTTCGTGGCTTAAATCCAAATTGTTTTCGTGTTCAACAATTAACCAACCTCCTTGTTTCAGTATTTTATTATCGAAAATTAGTTGAGGTAAAGTTATTATTTTTTCCAATTTGTATGGAGCATCAGCAAAAATAATATCAAAAACATTGGTACATTGTTTTAAAAAAACAAACACATCTTTTTTATGGATTTCAAGTGCGTTGAAATCAAATTTTATTTTTGATTCTTTAATAAATTTTACACAGCCAAAGTCTATATCTACTGCTGTAACAGCTAATGAGCCGCGACTGCAAAACTCATAAGAAACGTTTCCGGTTCCGCTAAACAAATCCAATGCAGAAATTGAATTTAAATCAAAATTGTTTTCTAAGATATTAAATAAACTTTCTTTTGCCATATCAGTCGTTGGCCTCACAGGCAAATTTTTGGGTGCATGTATAATTATGCCTTTGTTTTTGCCACTAATTATTCGCACAGCAATACGCTTGAACTATGGAAATAAAATTGTGATGGAATTTTATAAAAGCTTTCTGGATATCCAAATTGAGTCAATCTGTCGCCAAATAGTATTCTGTTGCAATATTTTTTAAGTAATGAATATAAAGTATCGTCTGCTGTAATGTTGCCGTACAAATGCAAACTGAAATCTGCCGAAATGCCTAACTGTTCAGCGGCAGCTAAAATGTAATAAATAACATCGGTGTCGCTTTCGTATTTAAAATTGTTATAAAATTTTAATTGTCTGCCTTCGATTTTTAAAATTTCAAAGTAATTTGAATGTATATTAATATATAATTTCTTTGATGAATTTATTTCATCGTGTTGCACTTCACAAGCTTTTATAAAAAGCAAACTTTGGTGAATTATATCGGCAGTTGGTAAATTAAAACGGATAAATTTTAAAGTTTCGTTTCTTAGATTAAATAAGCTAGTAATGTTAAAAATATTCAACTTGCAATTCATAACCTGAGAGTTTGGTAAGATGGTGTGATTTACTTGAAAATACTTTTCCATCTCAACAATATTATTAAGCGAATTTGGAACCAAAGTGCAGATTTCGTTACATATAATAACTCGTTTACTTTTATACACAGGTTTAAATTCATTGGTAATTTCTGTGATAAGTTTTAATTCATCGTATTTCATTTCTAAAAAATTGCATGTTTTGCAAGCAAAAATTTTGAATGAAACAATCTTATTAATCTGTACATCGCCAACCACAGAAATCATTTCGTTTTGGCTAATTAATAAATAATAATTGTACCTGAAACTGCTTTCAGGATTGTAATCCTTGTCAATAAATTCCTTGATTTCGAGTTGAATTTTGTTTTCTGTTTGCATAGCTACGCTTACATTCGCAAAATATTTTTTCTTTTTGATAAATAAAAAAATAATTGACAAATGAGCAAAACAAAATTTATTCCTCAAAATCCTAACTTTAAAAAAATGGTTGAATCCAGAATTAGAGGAAATCATTTTATGAATTTTGTTGGGATTGAGATAACAACCATAGAACCTGGATTTGTAGAAGGAGAATTGAAATTAAGAGATGAATTGCTTCAGCAATTAGGGTTTGTTCATGGCGGTGTTAGCTCAACTTTGGCTGATGTTGTTATGGGATTTGCAGCCTATTCATTGGTTAAAGAAGGTCAAGGAGTTGTTACGGTTGATTTGAAAGTTAATTTTGTTAGCCCTGGAAAAGGAGAAAAATTAAAGGCTGTTGGAAGAGTGTATAAAGCTGGGAATAAACTTTTTTTCTGCGAAGGTGAAATTTATGTCATACATGGAAATACGGAATTGTTAATTGCAAAATCTGATTCAATCATGACAGTGCTGAATCCTGAGGATTATTTGAAATAAATTTAATATTTATACTTCACACAAATCCAAAAATTTCTTCCAGAAGCGCTAATGCCTGAAGCAAAATAACGATAATTTCGATCGAGTATATTATCTATTCCAGCCTGAATTTGAAATCTATTGTTGCCTAATTCATAGCTGCTTCTTACATTTAAAGTAAACCAAGCTGGAGTGCCATTTGCAGTTGCATATTGTTGGTTGTCTTCTCCCTGAAGGTTGTAGTCTTTGATGCTTTTATCCCCGTTAAATAAACTAAAAAATTCAATTTGAAGTTTTTGTTTGTGATAGAGTATTGATAGTTTTCCAAACACGGGCGAAATATGATCTAATGGATAATCGCTGCTATCTGTTTTAATTCTACCATAAGTATAATTCAAGTTTCCGCTTAATCGTATATGCCAAGTAATGTCTAATTTTAATCCTAAACTGTAACCATAAAGATAAGCTTCGCGTCCGTTTTGATTGCTATAGGCAGCTGCTTTTATTCCATCATACATTACAGAATCAAGTCCGTTGAGTGTTGATTTATTTACAGTTATTGCATCTGTCATTTGTGTAAAATATCCAACAGTTTCTATTCTTAATTTTTCGAAAAACATTTTGTTTAAGCCAATTTCATAGTTGATAGTTTTTTCTGGTTTTAGGTTCATATTCGGCAATATTGCTTTCCCATTTTGACCGCTTTTTGATTCAAATGTTTTTCCCATATCATCCAAGTTAGGTGCTCTAAAACCAGTGGAGATAGTTGACCAAATTTTCCAACTTTCCTTAGGCAAATAGGTAATTCCTAATGTTCCGTTTAACGCACTATTGTTTTGCGAAAATGTGTTTTGATCTAAAAAATCAAAAAATGTTTTGTCAATTACTTTTGATTCAAGAGAAACAAAACTAAAACGCAATCCATCGCTAATAATTAATTTAGGAGAAATTTCAATGGAGTGGCTTATGTAAGATGCAAACGTATTCATATTTGTACCTCCATCAGGATATCGTGAAGATAAATTGCTGCGATTAGATGTTGCTATATTTTCACTATAAGCGGATGATTTTACAAAATTGTAAATGTATTCAACACCGTAACGAATTTCATTTTTCATTACTTGTTTGTAAAAATCAGCATTCAAACTACTAACATGTACGTATTCATTTCTGTGGTTTAATTTGTCGCTCAACCAGTTTCTGTTGTGTCGACTTTCTTCAAGGTATTGGTATGCAAAAGTTAAGTGCGCTTTGTCATACATTTTATGTTGAGATGACAATTCCAAATGATAAGCAGCAAGTGTTCTCAACTCAGGACCATAATACCAAACTGCAGAATTAAACTTGCCCGATGAATTTATTTCGCTCAGCCTATCGTATCTTGGAACTTCATTCGTATTTGAATAGTGTAAGTTGATTTTATGTTTTACATTTTTGTTTTTTTGAAACAGAATCTTTTGCATAAAATCGTATTGTAAATATCCCGACAAAGTCTGTAATAGAGGATCAGAATTCAATAATATGGTGTCTTTGTTATTTATTCTTCTTTGTATGTATTTTCTTAAACCAAGACTGTCTATTTCAGGGCATCTATTTTTACCTTGCATTAAATCATCAAAAGTTGAAAATGAAAAACTGCTTAAAAAAGCCCAATTGGTTAATCCTTTTTGCAAATCAAGGTGAACAGTATTTTCATTGTTTGAAGTTGAATAACGATAATGTGAACCAACAGAAAGTTTACTTTTCAAGATAGGGTTTTTAGTATTAAAACTCATAACGCCACCCAATGCATCACTACCATACATAACGCTTCCTGGACCAAAAACAATTTCTATTTTGTCTAAACTATTTTGGTCGATGCGTAATATATTTTGCAAATGTCCTGCACGATAAATTGCATTATTCATACGAATTCCGTCAACTACTAACAGGATTTTATTGGCTTCAAAACCCCGAATGACAGGACTTCCAGCGCCAGCTTGGCTTTTTTGGACAAACACATTTCCAGTTTGTGTAAGCAAATCCGCAGTGTTCTGTTGATTCATAAAACCAATCTCTTTGGCTTTTATAATATCAATTTGTTTTGGAATGTCTTTCAGTTTTTCTTCCACTCGATTGGCGGAGATAATAACTTCATTCAATGTGTTTTTTACACTGCTGGTACTGTCAAGAATTTGTGCATTTGCACTATGAAATAAAAGTAAAAAAAGTATAAGTAGGAGGGCTTTCAAGTTAGTTGAAATTATAGTTCTAACAATTTTTCGCAAAGATGATTCCAAGTAAATTTTTGTTTCTCTATTTTGATATTTTCAATAAAAAAATCTTCGCGATTATTGGTATAAAAATCAAGAATGCTGTCTGCTATTTCTACTTTATTTTTGTTTGCAACGTATCCAACTTTATCGTGTGGAACTAATTCTGCCAATCCGCCAACATTTGTTACCAGCATAGGTTTGTCGTAAAAATAGGCGATTTGCGTTACACCACTTTGTGTGGCATTCAAGTAAGTTTGAGCAACCAAATCACAAGCACTAAAATATTTTCCTACTTCGTTGTTTGGAATAAAGTCTGTCCTTAAAATAATTTCATTTTTCAGATTTAATTTTTCAATTAATTCAATGTAAGATTTTTTGTCTTCGTAAAATTCTCCTGCAATAATTAATTTTAGATTTAATTTTCTTAAACGTTCGTCCGCAAAACTTTCGAGCAACAATTTCAAACCTTTATACTTCCGAATGAATCCAAAAAACAAAATGTACTTGCAGTTTTCATCTAAATTTAAATGCTTTTTAGCCTCTGATTTTGCAATCGTTTCCCCAAACATGTCGTACATTGGATGTGGCACATATTTTTTAGGTTTGCCAGCAACAAAATTTTCGATTTGGTCAAATACTTCGCGACTCATACTTAAAAAACCATCGCAACTGTTCAAAAAATATTTTGTTAAAGTCGTATCAAAAAACCTGCGTTCGTGAGGAATTACATTGTCTGTGATTGCAATTATTTTTGTTTTCTTATTTCTCTTTAATTGTCTTGCAATAGTTCCAAAAGCTGGAGCCATAAAACTTAGCCAATAACGAAAAATAACGAGATCGTAATTTTGTTTTGAAAATTTTCGTCCAAGCGAAAACCAATTGAAAGGATTAATTGAATTGATTAAGGAATGAATTTTTATATCGTTTGGTTTTGAATCCGATGAAAATTGTGATTTACCTGGAAATAAAAATTCAGGATATTGAAGTTTGAAACTTAAGATTTCGCATTCGAATCCCATTGAGATAAATTCTCGACAAAGTCGTTCATCATAAGTCGCCAAACCGCCACGCAGAGGATGAGCTGGACCCACAATGAGTATTTTTTTCTTACTCGTCAATTCCTAATTTTTTTGTAATTCCATAAGTGTTTCTTTCGCTTGCATTTCGCGAAATCATTTCGCCAATAAATCCAGCTAAAAATAATTGGACACCTATAATCGTAGCAACCAAAGCAATATAAAATAAAGGTTGGTCAGTAACATTTCTATTTAATGGCAGATTGTTTATGATATGATAAACTTTAAATGAAATCAGATAACAGGTTACTAAAAATCCGCCTATAAAACTTATCAAACCCATTACGCCAAAAAAGTGCATTGGTTTTTTTGCAAATCGAGAAACAAAGAAAATGGTCAATAAATCTAAAAATCCGTTAAAAAATCGAGCCATTCCACCAAATTTCGTTTTGCCGTATTTTCTTTTGCGATGTTGAACTACTTTTTCACCAATCTTTTTGAAACCAGCCCATTTTGCGATAACCGGAATGTATCGGTGCATTTCGTTGTAAACCTCAATAGATTTTACTACATCGCTTCGATAAGCCTTTAAACCGCAGTTAAAGTCGTGCAAAGGTATTTTTGAAATGCAGCGTGTTACGCCATTAAATATTTTTGTTGGAATCGTTTTGCTTAATGGATCGTATCGTTTCTTTTTCCATCCACTTACTAAATCAAAACCATCTTCGGTAATCATTTTATACAATGCCGGAATTTCATCTGGATCATCTTGCATATCGGCATCCATTGTAATCACAACATCGCCTTTGCTTGCATGAAATGCAACATTCATTGCGGCAGATTTGCCGTAATTTCTTCTGAATTTTATTGCTTTTATTGCGTTATTTTTTTGCTGAAGTTGTTCTACAATTTGCCAACTTGAATCGGTACTTCCATCATCAACTAAAATTATTTCATACGAAAAATTATTTTCATTCATCGTTCGTTCAATCCACGAAATCAATTCGGCCAATGATTCTTCTTCGTTTAGAAAAGGGATAACAACTGAAATTTGCATAGTAATTTAAGTCTATTTTTTTTAAGATGAAATTTGAGATTCTCTTTTAGTGAAAATACTAATGATCAAAACGAGAATAAATCCAAAAAGCATTGTTCCGAAAATTGAATAAAAAGACATCGCTATAGGAGTCATAAAATTTTTCGATATTTCTAATGATTGATTCATTTCATCATCTGACATTCCGCGTTCAATCATACTTCTTTTAGCTTCTTGCATTGCAAATGCAGCTGTTTCGGAATCTAAATACGTCATGTAAAACCATGTCCAAATACCCATAATAATGGAAGCAAAAAGCAATACAAAAGATCCTGTTCCGACAGATTGTCCATAACTTAAATATCCGTTTAACTGCTCATCTCTTCTGCTTTTTAATGCGATAAATAATATTGCAATTGATGCTATAAAAGAGGGTGGCGTTGTAATCCAAGCATTACTGTTTTCGGGCTTGTTCATGCCAAGTATATAAAAAAGTAAGACTAAGCAAATTTGAATTAAGGCATAGATACAGCCAAACTTCAATGCCAATTGCCAGTGCTTGGATGTGTTTTCATTTTGCACTTCAGAATTTTTGAAATCGTTGTTCATTTTTGAAAGGTATTATTGAACAAATTAAACTGTTTTGAATGGTAAACGCAAAATGAGTTATTTGATTTCAGCTTTTAAGACGATAAATTTAGCTGACTTTTAGTTATTTGTTAAAAGCAATTATTGAATTCAGTACTGAGAATTCAAACGAATTTAATTCGGTTTTTATTTCATTGGTGTTTGATTCTTCTGGATTTTGGAAAAACAAAACCATAGGAATAAAGAAGTCTTTAATTGGATTTTCTTCCGTTAAATTTTCTTTGATTAATTTAAGTTGATTGATTTCAATTTCATTCAAATCATTTTTGATAAAAGGCTCATAAATTTTGAATTCATCTTGGTTTTCGTCTGTATCAACAAATAAAAATTCATTTAAAAAATCTTCAATTGAAATTTCAACTTTGTGTTCTTTTGCTTCGGTTATATATAAAAATAAATTGAGTAGTTCAGTTCCACGGTCAATTGTTTTTTCTTCAATTTCTGCCCATTCTAACGATTCGAAATAATCTTCTTCTGTTTGATTTGTTGAAAGAAAATCAAACATCATCAAGTCAAACAGAATGTCATTTAATTCGTTGTATCCATTTGAATCTGTGATCTTATCCAACTCATCCGTTTTTTGCAAAAGGTCTAAATCAGATAAAAAAAGTTCTTCGCAATAGGAAGTTATACTCTTTAAATTGTTTTCTAAAGCAAATGTATTTAGTAAAGCATTTGCCGATTGTAAAGTATTGGATTGCATTTTTAGGAATTTAAATTATTTGAAAGTTTAAGCAACAACTTCTACTTCTTCGCTTTCAACTTTTATTTCTTCCTTCATTGTCTGATTCAAGGTTAATTCGCAAGAACGTGCAACAGTAATTTTTATAATTTTCCCTTTTAGCCAAGCAGCAACAAGGTCGTTTTCATTTAATACGGTTAACAAATCGTAAGAAACTGCAATTTTTGCAGTGTTTTTTATAGCTTTTCCGTTAGTTATCTCAAGACTAAAAACATATCCAAGCTTATTTTTCGCTCCGGTTTTCTCAAATTCATGCTTATATAGTTGTAATTTTTGATCCGAATTTTCAGTTTTTTTCAAAAGTAAACGGATAACTGGAAGATACTTCCTCCATAATTGTGTATATGCTCCTTGGTCTCTCATGATATTTAATAAATAAGGTTATTGAAGTTGAAATTGCATAAATTTCTGGTCAAAGATAGGAATTATTTGTTAGCAGCATAAAAAACAAGTCTATTTGCAGTTATTTTCAACTAGAAAAAGTGTGCAAAAGTCCTTTGTTCACTAACGCAATTGTCTTGCCTGTAAGTTGTTTGCCAAGTATTGGCGAGTTTTTCGACTTTGATAAATTATTTTTTTCATCGTATTGCCATTTCTTTTTCTCATCAAAAATCAACAATTCTGCTCGATTTCCTTTTTTGATGCTATTGTCTGGCAACTTGCAAATTTTTCTTGGATTTGCAGATAGCTTTTCAATCAGTAACTCAAGGTCGAAATTTTTTGGTTTGTATTCAACTAAGAGTGAAAATGCAGTTTGTAACATAATCATTCCGTCTTCTGCATACTCAAATTCTACCTCTTTCAATTCAGGGTTCTGAGCGCAATGGTCAGTTACAATACAATCAATAGTTCCATCAAAAAGTCCGTCCCACAATGCTTTCTTGTCGCTCATTGATCGCAATGGAGGCGATGTTTTAAAATTACTATCGTAAGTGCTTAAATCTTGGTCAGTAAAACACAAATTTGAAACAGCAACATCGCAACTGATTTGTTCATTATGTTTTTTAGCTTTACGAATTAAATCAACACTGCCTTTGCTACTCAAATGAGAAAAGTGGATTTTTGATTCAGCGTATTTGGCAATTTCAATGTCGCGTTGAATGATAATTTCTTCTGCAATGCTTGGAGTTCCTTTCAATCCCAATGAAGTACTCACTTTCCCTTCGTGCATTTTTCCGACAGAAAGTTCTTGATCTTCGGCATGAATCAATATTAACCCATCAAAAATTTTGTTATATAGTAAAGCTCGAAGCAAAAGGTTTGAATTTTTTATTGATTTATTCGCATCCGTAAAACCAATTGCGCCCGCTTTGTGCATATCAAACATTTCACTTAGCTCTTCGCCTTCCATCTTTTGACTAATTGTACCGTATGGATAGATATAAATTGGCGATTTTTTAGCTTTGCCAATTATATATTTCACTTCAGATTTACTGCTAACTGTAGGCAAGGTATTTGGAAGGCATGCAATTGCCGAAAATCCGCCTGCTGCTGCTGAGTTTGCTGCAGAATGAAGATCCTCTTTAAACTCAAATCCAGGATCTGAAATCTGCGCTCGCATGTCCATAAATGCAGGAGAGATTTTAGCTTCTTTTGCGTCAAAAAAAAGTATATTTTTATTTGAATTTGATGTCTTTTTCTTTGATATTTCAATGGATTCAATTAAATCTCCATTAATAATAATATCGCATGTCTTATTGTTGAAGGAGCTTTGTTTATCGCAAATCTTTGCGTTTGAGATTAATATTTTCATGTGTAGATAAACTGGTCGAAGATAGAGTTTATTACCTTAAATGCAAATTTGCGACAATTTATACCTTAAGTAATTCAGTAAAAGGAGTAGAACAATTCAATTTAAAAATTGAAAAAAACTATATTTGTCAACTATGGTTACAAAAGAAGAAATAGTAAAAGATTGGTTGCCTCGATATACGGGTTTGCCTTTAAATAAATTTGGCGAGTATATTTTACTTGTAAATTTTATCAATTATGTTGAGCTTTTTGCAGATATGTTTAATGTGGAAATTGTTGGAAAAGATAAACCAATGCAAACTGCTACTGCCGAAAAAATTACCATCATTAATTTTGGAATGGGAAGCGCAATGGCTGCAACTTGTATGGATTTGCTTTCAGCGGTTAAACCCAAAGCAGTATTGTATCTTGGTAAATGCGGAGGGTTAAAAAAAATTACAAAAGTTGGTGATTTAATATTGCCAATTGCAGCTATTAGAGGAGAAGGTACAAGTGATGATTATATAGTTCCTGAAGTTCCAGCTTTGCCTTCGTTTCGATTGCAAAAAGCCGTTTCTGCAAGTATTGTAAAGCACGACATGGATTATTGGACAGGGACAGTTTACACTACAAATCGTAGAGTTTGGGAACACGATGAAGAATTTAAAACATATTTGCGAAAAACCCATGCTTTAGGCATTGACATGGAAACCGCAACTATTTTTATAGTGGGTTTTGTAAATAGTATTCCAAAAGGCGCATTGCTTTTGGTTAGCGACAATCCTATGGTTCCAGAGGGTGTTAAAACATCGAAAAGCGATAAAAAAGTAACCGAAAAATTTGTCCGTAAACAATTAGAAATTGGAATCGACTCGCTAAAAGAGCTTAGAGATTCAGGAGAATCGGTAAAGCATTTGAGATTTGAGTAACTAATTTATCAATTCCAACAATTCATTTATCTTTGCGGCCTCATGCAAAAATCGGTAGCATATTATACAATAGGCTGTAAGCTTAATTTTTCAGAAACATCAACTATTGCAAGGCAGTTGGCAAATGAAGGAATGCGAAAAGTTGCGTTTGAAGAAGGCGCAGATGTGTACGTCATAAATACCTGTTCGGTTACTGACAATGCCGATAAAAAATGTAAGAAAATTGTAAAGGAAGCGCTTCGCCACAATCCCAATGCCTTTATTGCGGTAATTGGTTGCTATGCTCAATTAAAACCAAATGAAATTGCGAAAATTTCCGGTGTTGATTTAGTTTTAGGAGCAGCTGAAAAATTTAATATGCTATCGTATTTAAATACAACTGAAAAAAAGCTTGTTGCCGAGGTACACGATGGTAAAATTAAAGAAGTTTTAGAATACCATTCAAGCTATTCAATTGGCGATCGAACGCGTAGTTTTATAAAGGTTCAAGACGGATGCGATTATTTTTGTTCGTTTTGTACCATTCCGCTTGCTCGTGGAAGCAGTCGAAGCGATACGATTGAAAATATTTTACTTCAGGTGAATGAAATTGTAAAAAGTGGTGTGAAAGAAATTGTCTTAACTGGTGTTAATACTGGTGATTTCGGAACGAAAAACGGAGAAACATTTCTTGATTTGCTGATTGCATTAGATGAGGTTAATGCTTTAGAAAGAATTCGAATCTCATCAATTGAACCCAATTTACTTAGTGATGAAATAATTGAATTTGTTGCAAATTCAGCAAAGGTTGTTCCTCATTTTCATATTCCTCTTCAATCGGGTTCTGACAAGATACTAATTTCAATGCGAAGAAAATATTTAACAAACCTCTACTCGTCAAAGATTGAAAAAATAAAGTCATTGATGCCACATTGTTGTATTGGTGTTGATGTAATTGTAGGATTTCCTGGCGAAACAGACGATGATTTTTTAGATACTTACAATTATTTAAACGAGTTGGATGTATCCTATTTACACGTATTTTCATACAGCGAACGTGAGAATACATCTGCAATAAAAATATCTCAAAAAATTCCAATGAACGAAAGAGCAAAAAGGAGTAAAATGTTGCATGTTTTATCTGATAAAAAACGAAGATATTTCTACGAACAGAACTTAAATAAACCTTTTAAAGTTCTTTGGGAAGCAGAAAATGAGAACAATAAAATGTTTGGATTTACTGAGAATTATATAAAAGTTCAAACCTCCTATGATCCAATGTTGGTAAATGAAATCATGGAAATTGAGCTTGCAGAAATTGATTGCGATATGACAGTAAAATGCAGAACGCTTGAACATGTCATATAAATAATTATCAACGATTGGTTTAGGTTTTAAAATAAAAAATTAATTTGCGCACATGGAAAATTTTGTGGTATCGGCCCGAAAATATAGACCTGCAACTTTTGATACTGTAGTTGGGCAAAGCCATGTAGTTACTACCTTAAAAAATGCAATTAGGAACAAACAAATTGCTCATGCTTTTTTGTTTTGTGGACCAAGAGGTGTAGGAAAAACAACTTCTGCGCGATTATTGGCTAAAACAATTAATTGTACCAATCTTTCGGCAGAAATTGAAGCATGTAATCAATGCGATAGTTGCAAAGCCTTTAATAATAACGCCTCGTTTAATATTTATGAATTAGATGCAGCAAGCAATAATTCAGTTGAAGACATCCGCTCATTGGCAGATCAAGTTAGGTATATGCCTCAGGGTGCAACCTATAAAATTTATATAATTGACGAGGTTCACATGTTAAGTGCAGCGGCTTTCAATGCTTTTTTAAAAACACTGGAAGAGCCGCCACCTTATGCAAAATTTATTTTAGCAACAACCGAAAAGCACAAAATTCTACCAACCATACTTTCAAGATGTCAGGTTTTTGATTTTCATAGAATAAAAATTGATGATGCCGTAAGACAATTAAAAGAAATTTGCGAAAAAGAAAATATTAAAGCCGAAGATGAAGCATTGCATATCATAGCCCAGAAAGCTGATGGAGCCATGCGCGATGCCTTATCAATTTTTGATAGGATTGTTAGCTTTACAGGTAGCGATATCAAATACCGCGATGTGATTAATAATCTTAATATTTTAGATTACGATTATTATTTTAAAGCAATTAATCTTATGGCCAACGAAGATTTGCCTTCGATGCTATTGCTTTTTGATGAAATATTATCCAATGGATTTGATGCTCAACATTTTCTTATTGGATTTAGTGAACACATTAGAAATTTAATGGTTTGTAAATATCCGGAAACAATAAAATTACTTGAAGTTGCGCAATCAGTTGCCAAAAAGTTTGCTGATCAATCACAAGTTGCTAATTCTGCTTTTTTGCTCAATGCATTGAATCTATTAAACAAATGCGAATTGGATTATAGAAGCAGTAAAAACCAAAGACTTCATGTAGAGTTATGCTTGATGAAACTCTGTCATTTGAATACCTACATTAATTTGCAAAACGGACAGACCGAGCTAAAAAAAAAATCTCTGACCTTACTATAAATACTGAAAACAGTACGATTTTTGATGTAAAACCTGAAATAAGAATTGATTTTGAAGTAATTGAAAATACTGCAGAAGTAAAATTTGAAACAACATTAATTCCTGAACCAATTCAAAAATCGAACACCTCATCAAAACTTGAATTTCTAAAGACTCAAGTAAAGGAAAAAATAAATACAAACAATCTTGCAAATAATAATACGAAGCAAAATTTGGATGTCCAAATTTCAGATGATGATAAGAGTTTTACTTCCGATGAAATGACAAATACATGGAAGGATTATTTAGCGGATATGAATAAAAGCAGTCTTTCGTTTTTGAAAGAACGAAGATTGGAATTGAAGGATAATTTTAAAATAAATTTATGGTTGGCTAGTTATCACGAAAAAGAATTGATTGAAGATATTAGAATAAATTTAATTCAGTTTTTTCGTAAAAATATTCAAAATAGCAGCATCGAATTTGATTTTTTAATTGATGAAAATATTTTGCCGCAGATAAAAACATTTACGGTTGAAGAGCGTTTTAATGCAATGGCATCAGCAAATCCATTGTTAAATGAAATGAGGCAAACACTTGGATTGGATTTTGAATACTAAATTTTAAGATAAAAAAATAATGAGCAACGAAAAAATAAAAAATTCAGCATCTCAAACATTTAAAAAAGTTCTAACTTATTTTTTAAAAGGATTACTTGTAACGCTTCCTTTAATTATAACTTTTAAGTTGGTAAGTGGAATAATTGAATGGATAGACAGCTTGTTGTTATTGGATATTCCAGGTTTGGGATTTGGAATAGTTGTAATATCTGTCATCATTATTGGTTGGGGTGGAAGTAATATAATTACAAAGCCGTTTTTAAATTTAATGGACGATTTTTTTTCAAAACTTCCATTTATAAAAATTATTTATACTTCGGTAAAAGAATTAATGGAGGCCTTTGTTGGAGACAAGAAAAAATTTACTAAACCTGTTGTGGTTGAATTTACGGTTGGGATTTTTAAGCCAGGATTTATTACACAAGATGATTTAATTGAAATAAATCAACCTGGAATAGTTGGCGTTTATTTTCCTCATTCGTATGCTTTCTCTGGCAATTTATTTTTTGTTGATAAAAGTAAAATCAAGCCATACGATGGAAATTCAACTGAATTTATGAAATTTATAGTGAGTGGCGGTGTAATTACTATTGATTAATATTTAATTAAAAAAACACCTTAAGTGATTTCAAAAGCAATTGATTTCTTAAATCTAATCCGATTCAAAAATATTTTGATAATTGCTTTTACGCAATCCTTCGCATATTACTTTTTGTCGGATAATATTTCTTTAGATGACTTATTAAATCAACAATTTATTTTTCTAATTATAGCTACAATTTTAGTTGCGTCAGCTGCTTATATAATTAACGATTATTTCGACTTGAAGCTTGATAAGATAAACAAAGCAAGTGCTGTAATTGTCGGCAATGGAATTAGCAGCAGAATGGCTTTGTTTGCATATTGGATAGTAAATATTGCTGCTCTATGCTTTGCTTATTTCATTTCATTTCCTGTGTTTGTAATGGTATTTTTTTGCCAATTATTTCTTTGGTTTTATTCGCGGTATTTTAAAAAAATGTTTTTAATCGGAAATATTCTAGTTGCTTTTATGGCATCGGCTTCAATTTTAATTTTATTTGTTTTTGATTCAAATGTTTCAAAAGTTGGATTGATAGTTTATGCAATATTTTCATTTGTAACTACACTTATTCGCGAAATAATAAAAGATACTGAAGACATTCGTGGCGATGAGAAATTTGATTGTTACACTTTGCCAATTGTACTTGGAATACAAAAAACAAAAAATGTTTTAATAGCATTACAAGTATTTTTTATAATTATTGTTACTGGGTTTTTACTTTATACTGATAGTTTAATTCATAGTCGAAATGTATTTTATTGTTGTTTATATGTTATTCTGTTTGTTCAGTTTCCAAATCTAATTATGCTGTATTTAATATATAAATCAGATGCTAAGAAAGATTTTACCAGACTAAGTTTTATTTCTAAATTTAGTATGTTGTTTGGAATTATTAGTATGGTTTTCTGGAAAATTTAAGTGCTGATATAATTAAAAATATTTTCAATCTTTATAAAAACGAATGCTAAACGGAAAAAAAATAATTGTAGTTATGCCAGCATACAATGCTGAACATACATTAGAAAGAACTTTTAATGAAATTCCTTTTGATATTGTTGATGATGTTGTTTTGGTTGACGATACAAGCAAAGACAATACTTCAGTTTTGGCGTATCAATTGGGAATTAAAAATGTTATCAGGCACGAAAAAAACAGAGGATATGGTGGAAATCAAAAAACTTGTTACGCCAAAGCAATTGAATTAGGTGCAGATATCGTAATAATGTTACATCCCGATTATCAATACACGCCAAAATTGATTCATGCTTTTTCGTCTGTAATTGCTTACGATGTATTTCCGGTTGTATTTGGTTCGCGAATTTTAGGAAAAGGAGCATTGAAAGGTGGAATGCCGCTTTATAAATATTTTTTTAATAGGGTTTTAACTTTATTTCAAAATGTATTAATGAATCAAAAATTATCAGAATACCATACAGGTTATCGCGCTTTCAAAACAGAAGTTTTAAAAGACATAAATTTCGAATTGTGTAGCGATGACTTTGTTTTTGACAATCAAATAGCGGCTCAGATATTTTATTCTGGATATGAAATTGGTGAAATAACATGCCCAACAAAATATTTTAAAGAGGCATCTTCAATAAATTTAGAAAGAAGTATAATATATGGTTTTGGTGTAGTAATTACTTCCATTCAATATTGTTTTCAGAAAGCGGGTTTGATAAATTTAAAGCTGTTTGAAAAAAGAAAATAAATTGGAATAAAAAATTTCAAATTTGATTATTCGAAAATTTCAATCATGTCTTCTTCAAGCGATTTTTCAGGCGATTCGATAATTCTACCAATTTCTATTCCGTTTTGAAAAAATATAAATGTAGGAACATTTGTTACGTTAAAAATTGAAACGTTGAAATAATTACATTGCTTTTTTCTGTCTAACATATACATTTCAATTGAAGAGTTTTGAATTCCTATTTCATCAATTATTTTTATAAAACGTGGTAGTTCGCGCTGCGTTTCATCACACCATGTTCCGCCAAATATTAGTATTTTTAAATTTGTTGATTTGAGTTTCAACTGCGCAATTAAATCAGGATTAATTGTATAGTTTTTATATTCTTTATCAAACCAACTAAATACTTTAGAGCCCATAAAATCTGATTTGAAAACTCTTCCATTTATAATGTTTTCTCCCTGATTTTTTTCAATTGTAAATTGCTTTATCGTGTTGCAAGAATTTAGATTTAAACATAAAAAGAATAACATCAAAATATGTTTTAAAGTGTTAATATTATTTTGGTTTGAAGAATTGGCAAACATTTTGTAAAATTGAAACAATTAATTAAAATTCTATGAAAAATTTATTTTTATTTCTTTGTCTATTTCACTTAATGATATTGACAGAAAGCTGCGCTAACAGAAAGGTGAAACGAATTGATCCTAATCAACAAACGGATATTAGTGGAAGATGGAACGATACGGATTTAAAGTTGGTTGCTAATGAAATGATAACGGATGTGCTTTCTAATGCATGGCGCAAAAATTTCGAAACTAAATTCAATAGAAAACCTGTTGTAATTGTAGGAAGTGTGCGAAACAAAACAAGTGAATATATTGATGCTACAATGCTAATAAAAATGATTGAAAGGGCGTTTATAAACTCTCAAGCAGTCGGAGTTGTACAGCGAGGTGACGACCGGAATCAACTTAGAGAAGAAAGAAATGATCAACAAACTTTTTCAAGCGAGGAAAGCAAAAAAAAATGGGGCAAAGAAAAAGGAGCAGATTATATGTTGAACGGAGTTATTACTTCAATAGTTGATGAATATAAAAAACAAAAAACAGTAGCGTATCAAATAAATTTAGAGCTTACAGATCTTGAAACCAATGAAATAGTTTGGATAGGAGATAAGCCAATTAAAAAGTACATTAAAAATTAATTAATTTGTGCTAGTGCACAATATATTGAAACGCTAAGCAAATATTGCCTTGAAACATAATTTGATTTGAAGGGGTCCCTAAAAATATCACTCGTATTTATTCTGTTTTTTTTGCAATCGTGTACTACGTATTACAGAAAAAATTATAAGCTTATGGAGGCGGTTTATAGCAATGACTTAAAAAAAGCTGAGCGCCTAATGGATGATAGCAAGTGGGAAAAACCCAATAGAAACAGACTGCTTTTTTATTTAAATAAAGGAACTGTGCTTTGGATGAATGGCAAAAATGAGCAAAGCAATATATATTTTAAACAAGCCGATTATTTTATTGAGGATTATCAAAAAAACTATGCTGAAGTACTTTTTAGTCTAATTACGAATCAAGGCTATACAACATATCAAGGCGAGAATTTTGAACAGATTTTGTTGCAATATTATGTGACTTTAAATTTTATTCAGTTAGGTGATTTTGATAATGCATTAGTTGCTTGTAAGAGAATGCAGTTAACAATGCAAAAAATTACAGACTCGTATAAAGAAAATAATAAGTATAAAAGAGATGCGTTTGCACATAATCTTTTAGGGATGATATACGATGCGCAGCATGAATACAACAGTGCATTTGTCGCTTATCGGAATGCATTAGAGATTTATAACCAGGATTATAAATCCATGTTAGAAACAGAGGTTCCAATGCAGCTTAAAAAAGATTTATTACGAACAGCATATTTAACAGGATTTGATGAAGAGCTTGGTTTCTATGAAAAGGAATTTAGAATGAAGCATAAAATTCAGCCGGATTCATGTGGATCTGTAGTGTTTTTTTGGAATAATGGATTGTGTCCAATCAAAGATCGGAATGAAATTAATTTTACCATTATGCCTCAAGGCGATGGTTGGGTTGAATTTGTAAATGTAAATTTAGGGATGCGTTATCGATTTTATATTGGCAACGAAAATGACCGAAAAAATCTTTCAGAACTAAAAATTGTAAGAATTGCTTGGCCAAAATATATTTCAAGATCTCCAATTTTCGACAATGCAATTATTGTAGATTCAAGCGGAAATCAATCAAAATTAGAATTAGCTGAGGATATAAATGCAATAGCATATAAATCGCTTGAGGATAGAATGTTTAAGGAAATTGCCACTACAGTTTTAAGAATGGCTTTAAAACAAGCATTAGAAAGTGCATCACGAAAAAATGACAAAAACGCAGGCGCAGCTATTAGTATAATTAACGCATTTACTGAACAAGCCGATACACGCAACTGGCAACTTTTGCCTTATTCTATTAATTATACAAGGGTGTTTTTGCCTGAAGGGAATAACAAATTAACACTTCAAGTAACCTCATCAAAGTCCAAAAGTACCGAGAAAATGGATTATTTTTTTGATATTAAAAGAGGCCAAACATTGTTTGGTTCCTCTCAAACTTTGCAATTTTCAGGTTATACCGATAAATATAAAATTCCTGTTTTGATGCATTGACTTGATATTCTTACTATTTGCCATTGAAAAACGGTTTACAATAATTTTTTTTTATTTGCGTTAGGTGTTTTCAATATAACTAAGGGACTTGGCGCCAAGCGAGCAATTATTTTAAATTGCTTATGTTGCGCCCTAATTTAAATTTTTTTACAAGAGTGAACAATAATAAAATCAATCGTTTAATTCGTTTATTCATATTAATTGTACTATCTCAGATTCTATGTCTGAAGACTGCGATTTCTCAAACTTCTGGAATTAACATGCAGAATCTTTCATCTGTAAAGGTTGATGAGCTTACTGACGAACAGATTTTGAGTTTTTGGACAAAAATAAAAAGTAGTGGAATTAGTTTAGATCGCTTTGAAAATGAGGCGTACAAAAGAAAAATGCCTTCTGATGAGTTTGCAAAATTGAAGATTAGGATTCAAAAAGTATCAAGCTCATTAAACGATAAAGAATCATTTGAAAGCGCTGGAAGAAATTCGCAAAATAAAAACGAATCAGAAAGCTACAAAGAGGTAGATGTACTTTTTTCGGTATTGAAGCCAAAGATATTTGGTGCTGAATTGTTTTCGAATAAAAATTTAAGTTTCGAACCCAATTTGAGAATGGCTACACCTCTTAATTATCAACTTGGTCCAGATGATGAGTTGCTTATTGATATTTATGGATATTCAGAAGAGTCCTTTAATTTAAAAGTTAGTCCAGATGGTTCAATTAGAATTCCCAATGTTGGAATTGTTCAAGTCTCAGGTTTAACGATAGAATTAGCTCGTAAGCGCATCATTCAAAACCTAATGGGAAGTTACGACAGAATTGGTTCTGGCGAAACAAAGGTGAGCATTACTTTAGGCAATATTAGAAGCATTAAGGTTACATTAATTGGCGAAGTGAATATGCCAGGAACGTATACTTTGCCATCACTTGCTACTGTTTTCAATGCATTGTATGCATCAGGTGGGCCAAGTGATAATGGATCAATGAGAAGCATTCAACTTATTCGCAACAATAAAATTGTTGCAACTTTAGATGTGTATGAATTTTTGATAAATGGAATTGCAAAAGGAAATATTCGACTTCAAGATCAAGATATAATTAAAGTTAGTGCATACGAAACACGTGTTGAATTAAAAGGTCAGGTAAAAAGAGAAGGATATTTTGAAGTAGCAAAAAAAGAAAACTTAAAAAATGTAATTGATTTTGCTGGAGGTTTTACTGATTTTGCATATCGCGATAGGATTAAAGTAACACGCAATACCAACAAACAAAAACGAGTTGCTGATGTGTCTTCTGATTTGTTTGGAATGTTTACACCGGAGAGCGGTGATGTTTATACGATAGATAGTATTTTGGATAGATATGAGAATCGTGTGCAAATAAAAGGCGCTGTTTTTCGTCCAGGATCTTATGCATTAGACAACAACTTAACGGTATCTAAAATCATTAAAAAAGCGGATGGAGTTAAAGAAGACGCGTTTATGTCAAGAGCAATTATTTATAGATTGAAGTCTGATAATTCACTTGAACTACTTTCGTTTAATGTTACAGATATACTTTCAGGAAAAGTTGAAGACATTCCATTAAATCGGGAAGATGTTATTCAAATTGCTTCTCTAAAAGATTTGCATGAAGGGTATAAAATAACCATTAATGGAGAGGTTTTAAGGCCAGGTGAGTTTAACTATGCGCAAAACATGAAGATTGAAGATCTGATTATTGCAGCTGGGGGATTAAAAGAATCAGCATCTATAAAAAGAATTGACGTTTCGAGAAGGAAAGACAATGCCGACAGAAACTCACTAACTGGAGAGATTACTATAATAAAACAATTTGAAATTGATAAGGATTTGAAGGATAATTTAAGTGCCGCCAAATTTGTACTCGAGCCGTTTGATATAGTTACTATTTTTCCTTCGCCATCTTATACTTCACAGAAAAATTTGGTTGTAGAAGGTGAAGTGCTTTATCCTGCTGTTTATTCTATTTCGAAAAATAACGAACGCATTTCAGACATAATAAAAAGAGCTGGTGGAATTACTGCAAATGGATTTGCAGAAGGAGCAATTTTAATTAGACAAAAAGAAAAAACCATTTCAGATGCAGTTATAAAATCCAACAGAATTCGTGTATTAAAAAAACAGTCAAAAGACAGTTCAGAATCAAATGAATTTATTGCTGAAAAAGCAGAATTGAATTTTGATATTGTTGGTATTGATTTGCAAAAAATATTAAAAAATCCAGGATCAAAAGTTGATTTATTTTTAAAAGAGGGCGATCTAATTCGAATCCCATCGCAAAAGCAAACCGTATTGGTTTCAGGCGAGGTTTTATACCCAGTTAGAGTGCGGTATAATAACACTTCTGGGTTTAAAAAATATGTTTCGAGTGCTGGTGGATTTAGTCCAAATGCATTGAAAAAACGTTCGTATATTATTTATGCAAATGGTACTGCAAAATCAACTAAAAACATATTTTTTTTGAGTTTTTACCCTAAAGTAAAACCAGGTGCTGAAATTGTGATTCCTGCAAAAGAGGAAAAAAAATCTGTTTCGACTGTTGAGTTTGCAACTATTGCAACAAGTTTAACAAGTATGGTTTTTTTAATTGTTACTTTTTTTAAATAATTAGCACAATTTATTTTTTAATGAGATGAGTGAAAATAAACAAATAAGTTTTAAAGAGATTATTAATTTATTTAAACAAATAATTCTGCTTGGAATAAAGAAATGGAAAGTAATTACTGCAGCTGGAATTATGGGTACAACAATTGGCTTTTTAATTGCACAATTTTCAAGTCCGGTTTACAAAGCAAAATTAAGTTTTTTATTAAATGAAAACGAACCTGCAGCTAATCTAAACTTATCTTCTTTGGCTGGCCTTGCTGGATTTTCTGGATTTGGAGCTAGTACAAATGTGAGTGAAGACAAATTGATTTTTTTAGTTACTTCTCGTAGTTTAATGGGAAATACTTTATTAATTGAAGCCGACATTGATCATCATAAAGATTTATTAGTTAATCATTTTATCGATAAGTATAATTTTACAAAAGTTTTTAAATCAGATACTGCTCTTGAAGAATTTACATACATTCAAAACAAGACTTTAAAAACATTAAACTACAAAGAGAATAAAGCTTTAGATTTAATTATTAAATTTATAAACGATAAAAAGAATTTATCAATTGAAGTAAAGAAAAAGGGTGGAATTGTAGCTCAGTGGGCAGGAATTGTATTGCTTGAATTTAAAAGCAAAAATGAAGAATTCTCAAAAGTATTTATGGATAATTTATACATTAATCTGAGCGATTTTTATACCAACAAGACAATTAGAAAACAAGAAAAAAATTACCATTTAATTAAACTTAGAGCAGATTCAATTCAGAATTTATTATTTGACAAAGAAGAATATGGAGCGGAAGTTTATGATAGAAATTTAAAAACCATTAGAATGAAAGGGCAGATAGAAGTGCAGCGTACAAGAAGGGATGTAGAAATGCTAAGTTTAATGTACGGTGAGGTTTTGAAAAATCTTGAAATGGCGAAATTTACATTGGATAATCAAACTCCAGTTTTTCAAATTATTGACAATCCAACTTATCCTTTAGAGAAGAAAAAAATGTCGAGATTGATTGCCGGAATTGCAGGTGGATTTATTTTCGGATTGTTTACTTGTTTATTTATTTCTGTTTCGTATTACTATAAAAATGAAACAACTAATTAATAGAATAAGGGGCTCGCAACTTATTACTGTTATGTCGTACACCGCAGTTTCTACTGCAATTAAATTACTGACTTCATTTATTACAGCAAAATTTATTGCCATTTATTTAGGGCCTTCAGGTTTGGGTTTGTTAGGTCAACTTGCAAGTTTTGTTGCAATTATGAGCACACTTTCTGTTGGTGGAATAAATATGGGTGTTGTTAAATTTATTGCTGAATACAATGATGATAAACAAAAGCAATATCGATTTATAAAAGCGTCAATAATTATTACAATTTCTTGTTCATTATTCATTGGGCTAATTGTTTCTTTATTTTCAAATCAATGGTCAATGACACTTTTTCATACAACTGAATATGCTTCAATTCTTGTTGTATTTGGATGTACATTGATGTTTTATGGAGTTTATATTTTGTTTACGTCAATTTTAAATGGATTAAAAGAGTTTAAAAAGTTTAACTACATTGGAATTTGGTCTAGTTTAATCAGTTTTACATTTACTATTTCAATGATATTTTTCTTTGATTTATATGGCGCATTGCTTTCTATGGTAACATTCCAATCTGTAGTATTTATTGTTCTTGTGTTTTTTATTTCAGGTTTAAAACAAATTCAATTAAAAGAAATTGTACAAACATTAGCCACCAAAAAAGAATATTTAGCATTGTCAAAATTTGCATTGATGACGATTATAACAATTTCTTGTCTTCCAGCAGCGCAAATATTTATAAGAAATTATCTTGGAGCAAATGTGGACGCAAGTGCTGTTGGATATTATGAAGGCATGAATCGCATTTCGATTTTGAGCATGACATTAATTACCAATACACTTACTATTTATTACTTGCCCAAACTGTCTGAACTATCAGACGATTACTCAATAAGAAAAGAAATATTAAAAGTTGCAAAAATTATATTGCCTATTACTTTTCTTTTAATTTTAGCCATCTTTTTACTTAGAGTACATGTTATAAAAATAATTTTTGCGCCTTCATTTGAGCCAATGCAAGTGTATTTTTTACCTCAATTGGCAGGAGATTTATTTAGAATAACTGGTTATATGATTGCGTTTCATATCTGGGCAAAAGCAATGACAAAAACTGTAATATTTTCCGAAATATTTTTCTCGATAACAATCACATTGTTATCAGTTTGGTTTATCAATTTATTTGGTGGAGTTGGGTCGGTTTATGCATACGCTTTAAACCAATTTATATATTTAGTAACGATGGTTTTTCTGTTTAGAAACCTAATATTCAACTCGAAATTGCGTTCGACAACGCAGAAATAAATGATTGAAACCAAAAAATATCTTCACGAATTTTATGCAGTGATTGTTATTTACAATCAAGATTTATTTTTATCTGATTCGTTTATTTCATTAAAAAATTCTTTAGTAAATTCAAATTTCGAATTGGATTTGTTCGTTTACGATAACAGCAAGGAAAGTGCATTTAAAAAAGATGGTTTAGAAATAGAGAATTTAAATATCACCTACATTCACAATCCTTCAAACCCCGGTGTTGGCAAGGCTTATAATGTTGCTGTTGAAATTGCTTCGAAATCAAATAAAAAATGGATATTGATTTTAGATCAAGATAGCAAATTTCCAATTGACGCAATAAATTGTTATGTAAATGCAGTATTAAATTATCCAGATATAAAATTATTTTCTCCTTTGTTGATTTCAAAAAATACAATTATTTCTCCATGTGTTTATAAATTTAGACGAGGATTTGCAGTGAAGAAAATTCACCATGGAATCCATACTTTGAATACGTATATCCCAATTAATTCTGGACTTCTCATTGATATTGCTGTTTTTAATAAAGTTGGTGGTTATAATGAGAATATCAAACTTGATTTCAGCGATTTCTTTTTTATGAGTAAATTGAAAAAAGTGATTTCAAACTTTGTATTGTTGGATTTAACATTTGGACATTCATTGTCAACATTTGATGAAAGTAGTAACTCAATTGAAAGTGTACAGAAAAGGTATGAGTTGTTTTGTTCAGGAGGAAAACATTCTGTCAATTCGGTTATTGATTTCTGCTATTTATTTATGCTTGTATTTTTAAGAGGATTAAATTTAAGTTTCCAATTTAAAAACGCATACTTTTTAATACTATTCTATAAATGTTTTTTAAGAAAATAATAAATACAGACATAAAGATTTTATTAATGCCATTGCTTCTATTGATAGTAATGGAAGTAGTGATTGGCGGTGGTGGACACTTTACTGCTATCGGTAATTTTACGCTGCGAATGGCGATGTATTTGCTTAGTATTCCAATTGCTATTGTCTATATTTTAGTTGACAAAAAGCTACCCAAATATGTTCTCATGTTAACATCAATTTTTACTTTCCTTTTGATTTTAGCAACTGTTATAGCATTAATAAATCAAGCTGAAACTGAAATGATTTTAGAAGACATTAAGCAATTGCTTTTCTTCTATACTTTGTTGTTTTTTTCAATAACAATTGTTACGCTTAAAGACATTGAAAAGGTAACAAATATTGTAAAATATTCATCGCTTATTCTTGCCTTCTGTTATGTAATATTCATTCTCTTGCTTTATTTTGGATTTATTGATTTCATGGCTATGTATACATACCTTGAACCAATTGGTGAAATCAAATTCAGAGGAACTGGGTATTTTATTTATAAAGGATTTTTATTTTTATGTATTGGATTTCTATTTTTTGTTGTTAGCAACAAAAAAAACAGCATCTTGTTTGCATTATTTCTTTTTACATCAGTCATCTTAACATTTACACGTGGGTTTGTATTGGCCACTATTTTTGTATTTGCAATACACTTGATTTTTATTAATCGAAACAAACTCTTAAGCATTGTTATTCTTGCATTAGGCGTAGTTTTAATTGCTATTGTATTGCCTTTTTATCTTGATAGTTTAGGAAATAAATTCGAATCAGATATTATTCGTGTGATTCAAATTGAACAAGTTTTAGAGCGAACCGACTTAAGCAATTTCTTTATTGGACATGGATTTGGTACTGGTGTAGAAATTAGAAAAGACCATTTTGAGATTTCGTATTTAGAGATTTTTGCAAAGCAAGGAATTATTGGATTGATGTTTTGGTTTGGATTAGGATTATATATTCTAATTATGTATTTGAACTTACGAAAAACAAGCGAGTATTTTAATACTGCAACACCATTTTTTTTAGGAACTGTATTTATTTTTTTACAATCCTTTACAAATCCTTATTTAAACAATGCAATTGGGATGTCTTTTATTTTATTAACGGTT
>CAMAWM010000023.1 GCA_945861965.1 Chitinophaga pinensis
ATTAAAAGTAAACTTCAAACATTCCGAAATATTGTTTGATATAAACCTCTCAATCCTATTTACGCTGCTGCTTTACTTTGTGCATATGCATCGCGTAAAAGTTTGCCAATATACAAAGAAAGATTTAAAAGTATGATTTTAACATTTGCATTTCGTTCTACGTGATAAATTGAATCGCCTATAGATTTGCTAATAAGCGGCAAATTGTGTGTGTTAAACATCTGACTGAATTTGATTAAGAAATCTAATTCCTCTTTCGTGTTTTTTCTCAAACTGGGATGCCCAAATTTGTAAATAAAAGCCGAACGAATCATTTGTCCGCTATAGGTTAAAAAACTTTTTATTTGCTCTCTTCCGCCTTCTGTAAGTTTTTCATTCAACGAAAAAAGTTCTTTTGGTTCTTTTGAATACTCAAAACTTTTTCGCATCCAATCAACAAATAAATTAAAATAATCTTCGTTATTTTCATCTATCAATTTTAATGCAAGGTTGTAATTTCCGCAAACCAACCTTGCTAATGATTGGGCTCTATTATTTTCTATCGAATAATTACTGATCAATGCTCGCTCAATATCTTCATCTAAAATTTGGGGAATTTTTATAAGTTGTGTCCGAGATAATATTGTCGGCAAAACCGCTTCGGAATCATTGGCGACCAAAAGTATCAAGGTATTTTCGGGCGGCTCTTCTAACAATTTAAGAAGTATATTTCCTTCTTTTTCCATGTACTCTGGCATCCAAATAATTAGCGTTTTAAATTTTGCTTCGTACGATTTTAAGCCTAATCTTCTTATTGCATCTCGGCATTCGTTTGCAGTAATATTGCCTTGTTTATCTGGTGTTTTTGCAATTTGTGCAATCCAATCAAAATCCGATTGGTAGTAATTATCAATCAAACAATTTCTCCAATCTTCAATCAACTCGTTGCACAATTTATATGGCGAAATAGTTGGAAATGTAAAATGCAAATCGGGATGAATAAGTTTTTCAAATTTTACACAACTTGAACATACGCCACAGCTATCTGTTTCATTTGGCGAAGCGCAATTTACATATTGTGCATAGGCAATAGCCAAGGCTAAATTGCCGCTTCCTTCATTGCCCAAAAATAACTGTGCATGGCTAATTCGACCACCTTTTATGGTCTGAATTAATTTTTGTTTGACAGAAGTCTGCCCTATTATTTTTGCGAATTGCATAAAGAAATTTCAAGGGCAATGATAAGAAAATTTGATGGTTGCTTGTTGAAGTTTTTTATTCAATAAAAATTTTTTTTGTCAGCACGGCATCGGCACGTTTAATATTAAGAATGTAAATGCCTTTGCTTAGTGTAGCTACTGAAATTGCTGAGTTGCTTTCTGCTTCGCCTTGCAAAACATTTTGTCCGTTTTGAGAAAAAATTTGGTATGAAAATCCAACCGAGTTTTCGGGGAAATTAATTGAAATGCTCTCTCGTGCAGGTTGCGGGTAAACAGAAAAGTTTTGATAAATTGGATTGTCAATTCCTGTTCCTGATTGGCCTTCGTTGCCAGTTGATATTTTAACAGTAGGATCATCGTTGTAAGCGTATTTTATAATTTTTAATTCAGTTCCGCTTGCATTCAAATTTATTAAAAACCAATAGTAGACAGTGTCAAAACCAAAAACCAATCTTCCGCCAAGGTATTGATTTCCTTTTCCATTAAATTCATTTACAATGCCAACGGCCTCGTTGTGCAAAAACGCACCCGTACTACCTCTCCAAGTTGGCGAATTGTTAAAAGTGCTGTTGTTTAAAATTTTTGACGCTTTGTAATTTACACCAGAAAATTGTTGAGCA
Source organism: Chitinophaga pinensis (assembly GCA_945861965.1). Classification (GTDB taxonomy): domain Bacteria; phylum Bacteroidota; class Bacteroidia; order UKL13-3; family UKL13-3; genus CAMAWM01. The sequence goes on from CAMAWM010000023.1 coordinate 1,820, forward strand.
ACAATAAACGAATTAACTTTTCCGGAAACAGAAATGGCGCCATTGCCAAGAAAATAAGTAAATGCTATGTCGTTATCAAAATCACCATTAACATCAAATTGTTGCGAAATTTTGGTGGCGTTTACTACCGAATCTAATTGTCGTGTAATTAATGTAGCACTTAAAAATTGAGGTGAAAAAAATAGCGCAAGCGAAATAAAAATTTTAATTGTGTTGTTCATGTTTGTGTGAATGTTTTTTGGTTGCAATTAAAGTTTTTTTTTAATTCTGATATCAACATACCTTTGAATAAGATATAATTTAGTAAACAATGACAGATTTATTTACGGACGAATATTTTATGAAACAAGCGTTGATTGAAGCGCAGAAAGCGTTTGATTCAGACGAAATTCCCGTTGGATGTGTTGTGGTTTGCGAAAATAAAATTATTGGCAAAGGATATAATTTAACCGAACAACTAAATGACGTTACGGCTCATGCCGAAATGCAGGCAATAACTGCAGCAGCAAATTATTTGGGCGGAAAATATTTAAATGAATGTACGATGTATGTTACGCTTGAGCCTTGTGTTATGTGTGGTGGAGCAATATTTTGGAGTCAATTGGGCAAATTAGTTTTTGGAGCCAGCGATGACATTCGTGGATTTGTAAAAGTCGGAAACGCGTTGCATCCTAAAACAGAAATTGTACACGGAGTTTTGGCAAATGAAGCCAGCGAATTAATGAAAACATTTTTTAAAAAAATACGTGAAAAGTAAATTTGAAATCTTCAATTAAAACGGAAAAACAAGTTTCAAACTAAAATTTCTTCCCATATTAAAAACTCCTTGAAGTCCCGTTGCTGGATTTACTGCCGCATATTTTAATCTGCTTAAATGATTTTGATAACCGATGTCAAAAAGATTGCTCGCGCTAAAATAAATAGATAAACATTTTTCGCCTTTTTTATTTAGCACATCCGATCCCCATCCTGCATTAAACAACGTGTAATCGGGAGTTTCGGTTTCAGTATTGTTTTCTTTTAATATTTGATTTTGTTCGAAAAAATAGTTCAAATCAATTTTTGCGTAAGTATGTTTAAAATATTTTAGCCTTGATTTAATATTCGCTCTCAATTCAGATTGAATTCGGGGAGCAGGAATAAAAGGCAAATATTTTGACAGCTCATTTTTTGCTGATAAATTTTCGGCACGAACTATCGAAAATGAATTTTCAAAATGCAACCAATCAAATGGATGCGGATGCAAATCGATACTAAACTCTCCGCCATATAATTCTGCATTTCCTTGACCATAAACATAAGTCGAAACTTCTTCAGTCAATGAATCTTGTCCTAGCATATTTTGCAACTTGACAGCATAAATATAATTTTCAATTCGATTGCTGAATACACTTAATTCAATAGATAAATGTTCGGAATTGTATTCCAAACCAAGATCGAATTGCATGCTTGTTTCTGCTTGTAAATTATTGTTTCCATGTTCAAATCTAAACGTTCCTTCGTGTCTTCCGTTTGAAGAAAGTTCGGACAAATTAGGAGCGCGAAAAGCGCGGGCAACATTAAACTTTGAAGTAAAGGATTGCGAAAAATGATACGATGCACCTACACTATACGAATAATTTTGGAACGTAACTTCAAATCCGGAAAATTTTAAATTGCCAGAAGTTGATGGATTGCCAATCGAATCTAAATATAGATTTTGTGCATTTATAGTTCTTGAATCGTACCGTATTCCTGCGCTTAAAAATAAATTAGCAAACTGTTTCTGAACAAAAATAAAACCGCCAATATCAAGCAAATTGTAATTTGGAATCAAGAATTCAATTCCTTTGTTTTCGTTTTTTTGCTTCATTCCGCTAATCCCAATCGTAGTTTTCCAATTATTTATTTCGGGCAAAAAATATTTCAATTCATAGTTCCATGTCGGCAAATAAAAATACAAACCATACGCATCCATTTTTTCTGGATTGCCAAATTCTTGTCTTTGGTTTAATTGATATGAAACCATTGCAGACAATCGCGATTTACCGATAATAAAGTTATTGGTCGAAAAAATTCTTCGATGGCTTACTTTCTGATAAGGTGCGTTAATTTGATATCCATTCAATGCACTTTGCGAAACGGTAACAGACGTTGAATCGTTAATTGCTTTCGTAAAAAACCCCTCTGAATCTCTTTCGCCTTCGGTCATAGCGATGGTTTGATTAAACGATGAAAAAAGCAAATGCGAGAAACCCCATTTTCGATTAATGCCCACAAACCCGTTCACATCAAATTCATTAAATCCAGAATTAAAAACTTTTCCATCAAATACGTTTTGATAATTTCCTGCTATTTTCTTAGTTAATCTTGCTTGCCAATTTATGCCTTTTATGTTTCCTTCATTCATCATCGAATAGCCAAATAAATTTGAATTGCTTTGGTAATTTGAAATAAGATTGCTGCTTATTTTTCCTTCGGGAGTTGGCGTTGAGGTAATCATATTTATTACACCGGCTAAAGCATCCGAACCATACATAATACTTCCAGGACCTTTAATAACCTCGGCTCGTTCAACCGAAAATTCATCCACTTCAATTCCGTGTTCATCGCCCCATTGTTGACCTTCTTGCCTCACACCGTTGTACAATACCACAACACGATTGTATCCCAATCCGCGAATAATGGGTTTTGAAATTGCTGCTCCAGTTGTAATTTGTGATATGCCCGGTTTGCGCGAAATTGCATCTATAATATTTGTAGATGAGTTTTCTAAAAGCAGCGCTTTTCCAACAATAGTAGTTGGCACAGGATTGTATTTTAATAAAGTAGCCGAAGAAACTCCTGTTACAATCACTTCCTGCATTTCGGTTATTCTTTGTTCAAGTTCAAAATCTAGTTTCTTAGTTCCCGATATTTCAACTTCAATTACTTTTGATGAGTACGAAATATATTTTACCTCAACTAAAAATTTTCTAGTCGGCAATCGTGCGATAAAATAATTACCCAACGAATCGCTTATTGCACCGGTTTTTATTTCGTGTATATAAATTGTAGCGCCAACAATTGCTTGGCGAGAATTTTTATCAAAAATTTTTCCGCTCAAGGTGTTTTGCGAGAAAGAAAAAATGGGAGAGAAAAGCAAAAGAAAAGCAAAAATATTTTTTAGAGTGATTGAATTCATTTCTCTGATTCTATTTAAAAAATTGACCAATCGCTTCCATTTTATTTTCGGTTTCGTGCCATTCATTTTCAGCTATAGAATGTTTTGTAATGCCTGCTCCTGCATATAGTTTAATTTCATTTCCTAAATATTGTACGCAACGCAAATTTGCAAATAAATGTGTCCCTGAATTTATGGTAACACCAACAAAGCCACTATAAAATTTACGCTCTAATTTTTCGTTTTCACTGATAAAATCAAGCGAAATATTTTTCTCTAAACCACAAGTTGCAGGAGTTGGATTTAGATCAGAAAGCAATTCGTTTATTGAATTAATATTTTCAATTGTATAGGAACTCATCAAATGTTTTAAATTTCCTGACGAAATTGTCTGTGCTTCTTTTTTTGAAAAAGCACGGTGTTTTTTTTGTAAAATATCTTCAATGAAAAGTTCAACCAATCGATGTTCATTCATTTCTTTTTCATTCCATTTTTCTTCAGCGTTCATTAATGTTCCGGCAAGCGCAACTGTTTCAATTTCACTTTCTGTTTTTTTCAATAACAGCTCCGGACTTGCGCCAATCCATGTTCCGGTAATCTGCGATGAAAGCAAATAACAGAATGCATTTGGATATGCAATGCACATGTCGTCAAATATTTTTCTTAGATTTATTTCAGTAGAAATATTTTTTGTTTTGCAACGCGCCAACACTACTTTTTGAAATTTTTCATTGTGTTGCATTTGCTTTTTTGCCTTTTCAACCAACGTTAAATAATCATCTTTTGACAAACAATTTTCAAAAATATCTGTGGGTTTAAATAAATCAAAATTTTCATCTTCAATGGTTAATCGACTATCGTTTTCAGAAAAAAAACAATAAGCATTGTCCTTGTTGTTAAATAATGAAATGTAAAAACATTTTTTTGATTGGTTAAAATCAATCGCAATTTGATTATCGGTAATTTCACCTTCAATCAAATAAATTTTAGTGTCATTTGGCAATCGAAAAATGGCTTTTGCTAAAGAAGTGCCCATAATTAATTCTAAACAGTTACATTTTTTCTTTCAATAACAGACATAGTAAGACGGCTGATGCAACATAATTTTCCATCGTCATCTGTAATTTTTATTTCCCAAACTTGTGTCGTTTTTCCCAAATGAAAAAAAGTAGCCTTAGCATAAACCCATCCTTTATTTGCTGAGCGAATGTGATTGGCGTTTATATCCAATCCGACAGCAACAAATTTTTCGCGATCGATACACATATTGGCAGCCATGCTTCCAATTGTTTCGGCAAGGCAGCAATAAGCGCCACCGTTTACAACACCCAAAACTTGAATAGTTCGATGGTCAACGGGCATTCTTCCCACAAGAAAATCATCGCCAATTTCGATAAATTCAATTCCAAGCCATTCGCTCATGGTGTTTTTATTGCGCTCGGTCATGGCTTCAAGAGTTACTCCTTCGCGCGAAAAAGTTGATGGCATTTTAATAGTTTATTTTTATGCGAGATTAAGAAAATAAAAGCAATTGTTGAAGCTAAATTGCTAGAAAATTTAATGCGAATAATTAGAATTATTCAAAATCTATTTGTGGAATTTCGTCTGTTGATTTTAAATATTCTGATTGATAATCATTCAAACTCGATTCGTTGTTTTCGTTCAAATTTAATGCATAGCGAAGTGCGCTTCCTTGTCCAATAACTTTTACAAGTTTCGTATCCAAAAGGTAGGTGAAATCACGTTGAATGGTTTTGCGGTTGCACTCAAATTCACTAACCAATTCTTTGGTACTCACAAAACCACGATGTTGAATAATATACATGATGAGTTTTTGCCTTTTGTTTAAAATGCTTTCATCAATTTCTTTCAATCTGTAACCACGTTTGAAAACATAATTCATTATGTTTTTTTGACGAGGCTTTAATTTGTCGAAATCAACCTGTTTGCGAAAGTATGTTTGTAATAAATTGTAAATGCGCGATAGTTGTGCTGAGTGTAAATTTAAACCAAAACTAATCTGATCATTTAAGCTATACGCATCTTCGTTTGGCGCCAAATCTCGTCTGCGATTTTCGTAAAAGAATTTTTGATAATCATTTTTATTCAAGTACAAATCGTGCTCAATGCTTAGCAATCCCTGCAAATCCATTCCATGTTTTTTAAGCCAAAAATTTTGCATTAAGGATGCTATTTTGCTTTTGCCTTCGCTAAACATAGGCAGGCCTAAAATTTTAAACAGCAACATCCAGCTTTGTATAATTGGATGAAATTCGTTGTCGCTATTTAAAAACTCGCAAAGTGAATCCAACTCCATTTCCGATTCGGCACATAATTTTTCGGGTTGTTTAAAATTATTGCTATTAAACAAAGTGCTTTCGCCATTTCTGTTATACAATTCAGCAATTAATATTTTTTGCAATTGATAAATTAGCGATAACGATATGGGCTCGTATAATTTTGAGTTTAAAAAATCTTCTGCTTTTTGTTGCTGATAAATTGAGCGCTCAGATAATCCATTGGGTTTTATGTTTCGATTGACAATGTACTTTACCGTTTTAATATCAAGCAAATTGTGGCTAAGTGCATTTGAGTAATAATTTCGAAGTATCGTGCTGTTTTGTTTTTCTAATTCTTTAATGTTAGGCGGCAAATCAATAAAGTCAAGAATTTTTACCAACTCATCGTGTTGGTGTTTGCATTGAACAAAAACTTCATCAATACTTAAAGCGGCTTCGTACTTATTAATTAAAATCATTCTGTACGAAAATAGAAGCTAAGTAGATTTGATTTTCGATTGCCTCTAAAATTCAAATGGTGGATAATCTTTAAGCAATAAAAAAGCAAGCCGCTTTAGTGCTCAAAATCCTTGATTCAATTAGAAGTATGCGTATTAAATTAAAATAGACATTGATCAAAAAGCATGTGAACAATTGGTGTTTTTGAATGAAAAAAACCAGCGAGCATATTTGTTTTTCATCTCAAGCAAAAACTAACTTCCGCCTAATGATTTGTAACGCTGCATACAGCCATCGTAAGCATTTTTATTTCCAAGTTTTTGATAAATATTTGCTAAATCAAACCAAGCTTGTGCATGGCTTTGATTGATACCCAATGCCATTTCCAACGCTTCGCGAGCTTTGTTTAAATTATTAATTGCTTCGTACGATTTTCCTAAATAATAATAAACCTCAAAAGTATTTCCGTTGTGTTTTGCAGCACTTTCCAATTGTTTGATTGCATTTGTGTAATCGCTCATATTTAAATAAGCCAACGCACTGTAATACCAAGCTTCGGTCAAGTTTTCTTTATACTTTACCGCTACATCAAAATATTTATTTGCCTCTTTAAAACTTTTTTTATTAAAATAAACCAAACCCAAATTGCTATAAGCCGAATAATTTTCGGGAAAAATTTCAATGGCTTTTTTAAGATGTTTTTCTGATGAATCTAATTTGCCAGATGCCATTAATGCAAAGCCCAACATGCGATGCGCTTCTTCGTCAGCCGGATTCCATTCTACCGCTTTTTCGAATAAATAAATTGCAGTATCAAAATTTTGTTTCTCGAGCAATGCATAGCCATCAGACATAAAATAATTTTGTCGTTTTACAACTGCAGCAAGCGGAACATCATCTGCCATAACTGTATAAACTGTTCCTTTTGGAGGGAAACTTTTTTCTTTTAGCAATTCGTTTTTCGAATAGGTTCGGCTTGTTATAAGCATATAATCCCAAGGTTGTTTTTGCTCCTCGTATTCGCGCGCCCAAACAAAAGATATTTTTGGATTTATTTGCGAAGCCCAGTATTGTGCAGTAGTTGTTTCGTTGTTGATAGCAACTATCAACGAATCGTTTGGATGTTGTTTTGCAATCCATTCTGCAGCTTCTCTACAACTGTTGCTGTAATAATCCGTTTCGTAACTACCAAAAGCGCCATTAATACCACCTACAAATTCGTTAAAATAAACATATTCGTTTGGGTGGTTTTTGATTATCCATTTTAATGGCAATGCAAACAATGCAAGTAAAATAATTGAAGTGCAGATGCTAATTATTTTGTGTTTTGATGCTATTAAAAACTCAAAACTAACAACAGAAAGTATAACCATTGCAGGCAAAATAAACAGATAATGTCTCCAACCATTGTAATAGTTTAGATTGGAATATTCAGCATAGATTACCGGAAAAAAAACCATAAAAAATAACATCAGCAGGTAGCCAATTTTGATTTTACTTTTCATAAACCAAGCTAAAGGAATGCTTAGAAAAAATCCAAAAAGAAGATAAATTGGATTGGCAATAGAAATAAATTTGGCTACGTAATACCAAGGAGCTTCGGTAAGCATATACATTCGATTGCCTTCAAAAATTTCGACATTGTTTGTATAAAAAGCATTTTCATTTGCTTTGGCAAAAGCAACAAATGGGTTTGTGAAAGGAGCGTGCAAAGCGAAAGCCCAAGTAATAACTCCGAAAGCATAGCCCAAAACAGTTACAATCAATACGATTTTTGCATAAGGCCAAATCAACTTTATTGCGTTGCTTGATTTATCGCGCAGTTTTGAAATCCAATTAACACCTAAAAACAATCCGAAATATGCAACTATTAGCAAAGCGCCAATTCGCGAACCCATTGCAATTCCAATTCCGATGGCAAGTAAAATTAAATGACTAGTTTTTGGTTTGGGTAACGATTTAAATATTTTTATAAAGTAATAAATTGAGAAAGCAAATCCTGTTGCAAAAGGGATGTCGGTTGGATTGTTCATACTATTTCCTAACCAGCTTGGATTGAAAAACATAAATAAAAGCCCTAAAATTCCTGCACGCCAACCGGCAAGTTCAACACACGCCAATGCGCAAAAAAGTATTCCAATCAATCCGTAAATTGAGTTTACAAAATGTCGAGTTTCGTAAGTTCCAGTTTCAAACCAATTGTACAAAAATGCCGAAACAGTATTCATCTGTTCGCCATAATATCTATACGCTTGTCTGACATATTCAGCGCTGTTTGTTGGTTCGGCCAAAGCTGCAGTATCGCTGCCAAAACTTGAGTACCAATTGTATGAAAGCTGTGCATAATCGTTGTGTGCTTTTTCGTCCCAAGTGCTTCCAAAATCAGCACTTAAATAGGGCATAAAAAACATGGCAAGCAACATCAACACAAAAAATAAAAGTCGATAAAATGGATGTGAAGCATCTGCAATTTTTAAATCATTTTTTAGTTTCATTTCAGCTAAAGCCGCTGTTAAAAAATAATTTATTTTTATGCCTATGCTGTTAAAAATAGCCGAAATAAAAGAAGGCGTTTCGGTGTTTTTTTCTGCGCTGATTGCAATTTCTTTTAGCGAAACATTTGTCGATTTTAATTGATAAAGTATCGATAAAAATGAATTAGCAGAAAAAACATTGTTCTCAAAAATAGATTGCGCAAATTCTGTTTTGCTAAATAATAATCCGCTGTCGCAATCCGTTAAATTTAATGGCGTAAAAAAACGAATTATGGAATTGAAAAGCCGAGTTGTTAAAGCAGTTTTTCCTTTTGCGTTTTTGTTGCCAATGCAAATTGCCGATGAGGAAATGTTTTTTTTGTTGGCGCTTAATGTGGTAAGTAAATTTCCAATATTTAATGAAATGCCAGTTGAAATAACACAATAAGAACCGCTTGCTTGCGTAAGCGCTTCAGAAATAAGTGTGCTTAGTTTTTTGTTTTTTAATTCAATCAGAATGATTTTATTTTTCGCAATCAAATCATCAATTGTTTTATCGTAAGCATTTTTATTTACAAGCAATAAAACTTCTATATCGCTTTTGTTTTTTGAAAGAGTATTGGCTAAAGCATTTAATTGATCTTTGCTCGAATCAATTGCATTGATGATAATACTTGTGCGGTTATCGCTTAATTTTTTTTCCATAAAATTTAGTGGCAAAATAAACTAAAAAGGCAGCAAATTGAAAAATGAGAATTATTTCAATGTTTCAATATCAGAAACGGTTTTGTGCCTTGTATTATAATCGCGCATTTTCATAAATAGCGAAAAGCCCAAAAGTTTTATGCAAGTAATCGAAATCAAAAAAAACAAAACTTGAGTTGCCATTATTTTTTCATTTGTTGCAACTTAATTTAAATTTAGCTTTTGGATTAGGAGTTGACATAAAAGCAAAGGTGCAGAAAACAAGATTTATGCGAAAAGCAAAACTGTAAAATCACTTAGAAACAGCGTAAACAAAGAAGATTTTGGATTGTATAAAATACTTTACACCTCTTCTAAAACTGTGCGAAATGCATAAATTTTGTCGCCAAATATTTTTTTTGTTTCGGCTTGAAGCGAAGGCGCAAATTCATTTTGATACTTATCGTAAAGTTCAATAGACTGGCAAGTATATTGAATGGCATAAGTTGTACCTGTTTCATCAGGTTGGCGGCTAATAAGTTTTAACATTTTGTACGACAAAAACATTCCTGTTGCCATAACTTGAGGCAAATGAATTGCATTCATCCATTCAAACCATTGTTCGTGTTGAGCATCTTCTATATTTACAGTTACGTTGTAAATTATCATATAAATAAATTAAACAACTTGAGCTTGTTGTAACATGCTTTCAAAAATCAAACGCCCATCGGTATTGTACAATTCAGCATCAACTACTCTTTCAGGATGTGGCATCATGCCAAAAACATTTCTTCCTTCGTTACAAATTCCTGCAATGTTTTCAAGCGAGCCATTTGGATTTGACTCATCGCTTGCGTTTCCATTTTCATCGCAATAGCGAAAAAGAATTTGATCGTTGGCAATTATTTTTTTCAAAGTTTCATCGTTGCAATAATATTTTCCTTCGCCATGAGCAACTGGAATTTTTAGTGCTACACCTTTAGATACTTTTTGTGTGATGAAGGAGTTATTCGTTTCGGCTTTTATAAAAACATTTTTGCAATTAAATTTTTGATGGCTGTTGTGAAGCAATGCACCTGGCAACAAATGGCTTTCGCACAAAACCTGAAATCCATTACACACTCCAAAAACCAATCCGCCTTTGTTTGCAAAATCAATTACACTTTTCATTATGGGCGAAAATCGTGCAATTGCGCCACTGCGTAAGTAATCGCCAAAACTAAATCCACCCGGCAAAAAAATTAAATCTACATCCTTTAGGTCAGTTTCTTTGTGCCAAAGCTCAACTACCTCCTGATTATAAATGTTTGAAAAAGCCCAAACCGCATCTTTATCGCAATTGCTTCCCGGAAAAATAACTATACCAACTTTCATCTTTTATTGATTAATAAAACAATGCAAATGTAAATAAAAACTAAACGCACAAAAGGGAGTTTTATCCTCCATTATTTTATGTGGTTGTTAACCTGAAATTTAAAACGCTTTCCATCCTTGAGCTTTAAGTTCGTGTTTAATTCCGCTTTTGCTAATTAGGTTTATACCTTCTTCTTTTTTAGTACAAAATCCTATAACGGTTAAATCGGGATGCTCTTTAATTTTTTCAAAATCGCTTTGATTAATTGTAAAAAGCAATTCATAATCTTCGCCACCGCTGAGCGCACAAAGTGTAGGATCAAGATCTAATTCTCGAGCCATGTTATAAGTCGTTGGGTCAATCGGAATTTTTTCTTCGTAAACGGTTATTCCAACATTAGATTGTTTTGCAATATGTATAACTTCCGAGGATAAACCATCTGAAATATCAATCATTGCAGTGGGTTGAATTTTTAATGCTTTTAAAATGTCAATCACATCTTTTCTAGCTTCGGGTTTCAGTTGCCGCTCTAATATATAATCGTTTCCCGAAAGGTCGGGTTGTAATTGTGGGTTGTTGATGTACACTCTTTTTTCTCTTTCCAAAAGTTGGTAGCCAGCATAAGCGCCACCCAAATCTCCACTTACACAAAGCAAATCCATTTCTTTTGCTCCGTTCCGATATACAATTTCATTTTCATCAGCTTCGCCAATTGCAGTTACCGAAATGATCAAACCTTGTTTGCTCGAAGTTGTATCTCCTCCAACCAAATCAACTTGATAATGTTTGCAGGCAAGTTCAATTCCACCATAAAGTTCTTCAACCGCTTCTAAACTAAATTTACTCGACAATCCAATGGATACCGTAATTTGTTTTGGCTTAGCATTCATTGCGTATATATCGCTAAGATTTACAACAACCGCTTTGTAGCCAAGATGCTTAAGTGGAAAATAACTTAAATCAAAATGAATTCCCTCAAGAAGCAAGTCGGTACTTACTAGTGTATTTTTTGAATCAGGGGTTTTTAAAACAGCCGCATCGTCACCTACGCCTTTAATTGATGAGGGGTTTTTTAGTTCAATTTGCTTAGTTAAATGATCTATCAAACCAAACTCGCCAAGTGATTCAAGATTTGTTGTTTCTGGATTTTCAAACATTCCGCAAAGATATATATTATCTTATGCAAACTGCGATTATCACGCAATCAAACGGCTAATTATTATTATGAAGTGTGGTCGATAACAATTACCCAATGTCCGTTTATTTTTTTCAAGATGGCTGAAAAATGTCCGCTTAAATCACCTTTGCTTTTTTCGCGAATTAAAAGCCATTTGCCTAATACAATTGCACTATTTTTTGAAAGCAAATCAATATCAAGTATATCAAAATGCAATTTGCCCATTGTGGCTGTATCGGGATAGGATTTTAGATACATATCCAAAGTATTTTGCCACCCTTTTGTAATACCCTTTCGACCGACAAACTGAAGCGAATCGCTTTTCCAATAACCATTCATAAAGGATTTAATATTGCCATTATTCCAATCCGATTGTTGTTTTAAAAGTACATTTAAAAGTGCTGATTTTTTGTTTTCGAAAATTTGTGCTTGGCTTATTGTTGAAAATAATAGTGCACCGATTAAAATTAAAAATTTGGGTTTCATGATATTTTTCAAAGCATATATTTTTGTTAATGCAATCAAGTCAAAAATATCAAAAAAGTATAAAATACCTGATGAAAATGTTCTTTTAGAATTTCAAATTGCACAAAATCAGCAAATTGCCTCTGTTAATAAATTTTTTATATGATTTATAAAAGGTTTTGTATTGTTGTTTTGTATTTTAGAATTTTAAGAATGGATAAGATTAAGTATCTCTCAAAAAGAGTAGTCCAGAAAACTCTATAAAAAACGGGGCGAAATCCGAAAGGCCACATGAGTAGGAAACATTAAAAACTAATTAATATGAAACAAATTTTTTGTCAAATCCTTGATTTTCCACAAATGGTGAATCAAAAAGTATTGGATGCAAAACTGAACTCAACAGTTAACGCTTTTGATTCTCAAGACGGAATTCGAAGCTATGTTAAGTTGATTTATCAGGTAGCCGCCTTAGTATTTTTTCTCACATGGGAGTGGGGAGTTATTAATGCTGCTATGGCTTATTTAAGCAATCCTGATGTAGCAGGCATGGGAAAAGTTGGAAGTATTGTTACATTTATTTTGTTAGCGTACTCAGCATTGCCAATTTCTCAAGTAATCAGATCAAGAGGTGAAAGTCTTGGTGGTGCTCACAACGGAATGGTTGAATTTATCTTTAAAGATTTTGTTACTACCAACATTAAAATTGTTGGAGAAACAATGGCAATTGCCGGATTCATTTATGCACTTAATTTAACAATTGGATTCGTTTTAGATGCTGACTTGCTTTTAGCATATTCTAGCGACTCGGTTTTAAATATGATAGGAGGTATGTACACATTTCCTATTAATATGATTTCTGAGTTGTTGGTTTTAATAAGACTCGATTTTCTTGCTAGCATATTGCATTCATTTACTGATCTTAAATTAAATGCAAGCGCATCGTTTGGTGGTGATTTTATTTGGAGCGCAAGCGATTTGATGGCAGTAGCAGGTGCATACATCAATGTAATTCTTGGCCTTGCAGTACTTTATGTTAACTTAGCAATTTACGGCTATTTATACTCGTTAGTTGCAGCTTTGGTTAACTTTGTTCCTAGATTAGCGATTCCTATTTCGTTAAAAAATCGCAGCTAAAATTTAATAATTAAACCAAAAAACCCCGCTGAGTTTTCAGTGGGGTTTTTTATTGTTAAACCAAAAAAATTTGACGGCTGAATAGTTTACTTAAAATTTTTTAAGCAATAATATTCCATAATTTTTCCATGAATTCGGGCTGTGAAATTTTATCTTCATCGCCAGCAGAAATTATTTTTTCAAGCAACAGTTCGTTCTTTTTTCCTTGTTCCATCGCATAGCTATATGGAAGGCAGCTGAAAGTTACCAATTCGTATTGAGACTTAAATTTATCAGGATAAAGTTCGCTAAGTGTATGCTCAATATTTTTTTTATGAAGAAACTTTTTATCTCCAACCTTGTCTGACATTTCGTAATAATTTTGAATTGCCAAATCTGCAATTGCATCCGAATTTGGTTTTCGTAAGGTTTGATAATTTTCAAAAATCAATTTCCAGTTTGGGTAATGTTTTTCAACGCATTCGTCAAAAACCATTACATCTTCAAACGAACAATTCATACCTTGTCCAAAAAACGGAACTATGGCGTGTGCGGCATCACCAAGCAAAGCAATCTTATCGTCCTTTATCCAAGGAAAACACTTAACCGTTACAAGCGATGAAGTTGGATTTGTAAAAAAATCATCCATCAAAGTTGGCATCAATTCTACTGCGTCCGAAAATTCCGTATCGAAAAAGTTTTTGACTTCTGCTTTGCTTTGCAAAGCATTGAAACTTTTTTCTCCGTCAAAAGGCATGAACAATGTACAGGTAAAATCGCCACTAGGATTTGGCAATGCAATCATCATAAAGGCACCTCGAGGCCAAATATGCAACGCATTTTTTTCCATCAAAAACTTTCCTGTTTTATCTGCAGGAATGCAAAGCTCTTTGTAGCCTACATGCAAATATTGTTGCGAATAATTAAACCGATCGGTTATTTGCAGACGCCCACGCGTAGCGGCAAAAGCGCCATCTGTTCCTAAAATTCTGTCAGAATAAACATGTTTATGCGATCCATCTTCCATCTCAAAAACAGAAATGCCTTCGTCTATATTTACATCTACACAGCGCGCATTAAAATGTAAAGCTATATTTTCAAATTCATCGGCCAATTCAAGCAGTTTAATATTTAATCTACCTCGCGAAACCGAATTTATAGATTGACCATTTTTGCCATAAGGTTGAAAATTTAATTCGCCAGTCTTGCTATGCATCATTCGGCCTGGCATTTGAATGGCATCTTTCATTATTTCTTCATCCAAGCCAATATTTTTTAGGGCCAACAATCCTCTTATTGAAAGCGCAAGATTGATCGATTTTCCAGCTGATATTTTATTTTTTCGCATATCCGGCCTGCGTTCAAACAAATCAATTTTATAGCCACGTTTGGCCAAATATATTGCAAGCAAAGAACCCGAAAGACCGCCACCTATAATGTTTATTTTTTCTTGCATTCTAATTTTAATGGGGCTCAAATATAATAAAACACGCATTGCAATTAGGAGTAAAAACAAAAAGAACAATTGCATATGCAATTGTTCTTTTTGTACAAACTATTCAAGCTATTAATTAATCCAATTTTCCGCCTTTTCGTTGCATCAATTTGTTTAATAACTCGCGTTTAAAATCATTTTCGGCTTTGAACAATAACACTACTTTTTTTACAGGCAATACTTTTTTAAATTCGGCAGCGTACTTTTTTATCAGTTCGGCTTCAGACACCTTAAAATTTGTCATTTCGTTCAACATTTTGTCTGCGTCTGCATCTGACATTTTTGATAGCTCATCAAATTCTTCAGAAAGCTTTCCTTTAGTTGTACGTCTTAGTTTTTTTAATTCATCAGAGTATTTGTTGTAAACGGGCCAAAACACCTTTGCTTCTTCAGTTGTAAGGTCTAATCTTTGTGTAATGAAACCCACTTTTAACGCTTCCACTTTTTCTTGTGGTTGCCCATTTGTTTTGATGCCAAATGCAAATACAATGCACAGTATTAATAGTATTTTTTTCATAGTTAAATTTAATTTATAGTTCTTCTAATAGTGTTTCCTCATCGCTGTTTTCTATAATGTATTGTTCAATTTCATCGCTTTCAATTGGCTTTTTTGTTTTAGTATTATTGAATGCAATTTCATGAATAAATTCAGCACTCAAATCGCTGCTTTCAACATGACTAAATAATTCTTCATCACTCAATTTGTTCCATTCATTTTCGCTCAATATTTCAGTAGGTTTAGTTGATTTTACAAAAACAAAAAGCAAAGAAATAAAGACAAACAAAGCTGCAATTCCCATTATCATTTTGAATCGAAAATTAGCGTACAATGGAATGTTAATCGAATTCTGCCTATAAATAGTTTTTAATAAAATGGTGCTTTCAAGAGCAACACAATAATTTTCTGGCACTTCAAATCCACCTGTATTTCCTTCGATCAAAAATTCAGTTTCAGTTTCATTTATTTTTGAAAACATTTTTGACTCTAAGGTTTCAAAATACTTTTCAGGAACAGTAAAACTGCCTATGCTTTCAAGCGAGTTTAAAAAGAGTTCTTCGGTATTTAATTTTTCGTTTTTCAATTTCAATCAATTCGGATTAGTTTTAAGTCTTTTGGTTTAAAGTAAGTCGCATAAATTTTTCAATTTTTTTTACTGCATGGTGATACGATGCTTTTAATGCGCCAACAGTAGTTCCCAAAACTGCCTCCATTTCTTCATATTTCATGTTTTCATAATATTTCATATTAAATACCAATCGTTGTTTTTCTGGCAATAAAAGTATCGCCTCTTGTAGTTTTAACTCAATGTTATTTCCATTAAAATAATTTCCTGTATGTAGTTTTTCTACCAGTTCGTAAGCCAAATCATCAATCGAAATATTTAATTTAGCTTTCTTTTTATTTAAAAACTGAATCGATTCGTTGGTTGCAATTCTGTAAATCCAAGTATAAAGCTTGCTTTCCTCTCTGAAGTTTGACAGGTTTTCCCAGATTTTTACAAATGTATTTTGTACCACATCGTCAGCATCATCGTGATCAATTACAATTCTACGAATGTGCCAATAAGTTTGTTTTTGGTATTTTTTTAATATCGCAGAAAATGCTTTTTCGCGCAAATGAGTCAGCTTAAACTGACGTATTAATTCAATATCATCTGACGCTAAATTCAATATCTATGATTTTAAGTTTGCTTATGATTTGTTGCAAGGTAATAGGTTTAATTTTTAAATAAAAAAACCCCAAATCCTTGTGAGATTTGGGGTAAGCCTATGAAACAAATATGCACCTCTACCCTAAGTACACATTTTGATACAAATATATTTATTTTTCAATAACAAAATTATTTTTTAATTAGATAATTCCCTCGTCTGCAAAGCTGTAATACAATTCGTTTTCGCCTAATATGATATGGTCTTGAAGTGTTATATCCATAAGCTTTGCAGCTTCTTTTGTCTGCTTAGTAAGTTTAATATCCGATTCGCTTGGTTTTATATTTCCAGATGGATGATTGTGACAAAGTATAAGTCCACTTGCCAATTCATCAACCGCATGTTTAAATATTATTTTTAGGTCTGCAACCGTTCCAGAAATACCGCCTTCGCTTATTTTTTTTCTGCTAATTACTTTGTTGTTTTTTGCCAAAAGCAAAATCCAAAATTCTTCGTGTTTCAAATCACACATAAGCGAATGAAAATATTGTGCAACATGCTTTGAAGATTTAATAATAACAGTCTTCTTTGCATCTTCATCATTTCTTCGTCTGCCAATTTCCAATGCCGCAATAATTGAAATTGCTTTTGCCTCACCAATACCACGAATTTTTTTTAAATCGCTGACCGAAAATTTTGCTAAATCATTTAAGTTATTTGAGCAAGCAGCAAGAATTTTTTTGCCCAAATCAACAGCAGATTCTTCTTTGGTTCCAGTTGAAATTAAAATGGCCAAAATTTCAGCATTGCTAAGTGAATGTTTGCCTTTAAGCAAAAGTTTTTCTCTTGGACGATCGTCCTCTGCCCAAAGTTTTATGCTGAGTTTGTCAATTGAAGACTCCATTTTGTAAGAGCAAACTTATTAATTTACAACAAACAAAAAAGGCTTTTCATCTTATAATGAAAAGCCTTTTAGAAAATCTTTGTTACTAGTTATGCTTTTTTCTTTTTAGTGCTTTTAACAACCTTTTTTGGAGCTTCAGTACCAATTTTATTTATAGCCCTAGCTAATTTTGATTTCTGATTAGCCGCTTTGTTTTTATGAATAACTTTAGTTTTAGCAAGTTTGTCAAGCATGGATGAAACTTTTTTCAAAAGATCACCAGCCTCTACTTTGTCTTCGCTATTGCGTAAGGTTTTTATTACTGTACGAGTTGATTTGGCTTGATAACGGTTGCGCAAACGTTTGGTAGAATTGCTTCGGTTTCTCTTTTCTGCTGATTTATGATTGGCCATTTTTTATACTTTCTTGTTATTTGGGCTGCAAATATATGCTTTATTGTTAAAAATAAAATCCTGATTTTCTATACCGAAAAGCTTTCGCCACAACTGCAAGTTCGGCTTGCATTGGGGTTATTAAAAGCAAATCCTTTTCCATTCAATCCATCCGAAAAATCGAGCTGAGTGCCAAACAGGTAAAGTACGCTACGCTTGTCAGTTACTACTTTTACATTGTTATCAATAAAAATTTCGTCACCAGCCTTTGCTTCGTTGTCAAAATCAAGTTTGTACGAAAGACCTGAACAACCACCGCTTTCAACTCCAACGCGCAAAAAGTAGTTTTCGTTGTAATTTGAATCCTTCATAATTTCATGAATTCTTTTTTTTGCTTTTTCCGAAACTGTAATCACTTGATTTGAATAAATTAGAAAATCAACTGCAAAAATATAATTTGTTTTTGATTAAGTGATAAGTTTATTTTGAAGTGATAAAAATTATGCAAGAGATTAAAACGATAGCCATTGCAGGCGCAGGCACAATGGGCGCTGGAATTGCACAGGTTTCGGCACAGGCTGGATACAATACAATACTGTTTGATATCAATTTAGAAATGTTGCAAAAAGGCAAAAATTCTGTTGAAAACAGTCTGAATAGTTTGCTAAAGAAGGGAAAGTTGTCTCTTGAGAAGAAGGAAGAAATCCAAACAAAAATTAAGTTTACTTCAGAAATTAATGAATTAAAAGCAGATTTAATTATAGAAGCAATAGTTGAAAACTTAGCAATCAAACAAAAGTTTTTTAAAGAAGTAGCAGAGCTAAATAGCCCAGAAACTATATTGGCAAGTAACACCTCTTCAATTCCGCTTACTCAAATTGCAGAAAAAATTTCAAATCCCGAACGCGTGGTAGGAATACATTTTTTCAATCCCGCTCCAGTAATGAAATTGGTGGAAATAATCAGCGGTGAAAAAACCAATCCGGAAATTGTTGAGGTATGCAAAAAATTATTAGCAGGCATGGGCAAAACATGTGTGATGGCGGCCGATTCGCCAGGATTTATAGTGAACAGAGTAGCGCGGCTTTATTATGTAGAGTCGTTAAAAATTTTGGAAGAAAATGTCGCTACGTTTGAAGACATTGATTTATTGCTTGAAAGCAGTGGATTTAAAATGGGACCTTTTAGATTGATGGATTTGATAGGAGTGGACACGAATTTTTCTGTAACCAATTCTATCTACAATTTGTTTAATCAAGCAAGTAAATTTCGTCCAAGCAAAATACAACAACAAAAAGTAGAAGCCGGTTTTCATGGCAAAAAAACAGGCAAAGGATTTTATGAATACGAATAAAATTTTAGTTGTTATTGCTATTGCAACAAGCATTGTTTGTGCTTGCGAAAAAGATAATAATTCCATTCAGAACCAAGATTTTTTCCCGCCAATTGTAGTTGATTTTTATGTTAATCTTTCATTGCCCGATGCTGCTGCATTGCAGTTTAACGGTGGTTGGATTTACCGAAACGGTGTTGGTTATAGAGGTATTATTATCTACCGTAATTTCGATAATTTTTTGGCTTTCGACAGAACTTGCCCTTATAAAACGGATAGCAGCTGTAGCTTTGTAAGCGTTGACAGTTCAAATATTTTTATGCGCTGTGGCCAATACAATCCGAATTTTAATCTCTGTTGTGCTAGCGAATTTTACTTGTTAGAAGGAAGCGTAAAAAAAGGTCCAGCTAATAGACCATTAAAACAATATTACGTTCGCGAATCGGGCGGACAAATACGCGTAACAAGTTTTCCTCAGTAAAAAATTAACTTGTCAATTCTACACAAACTGGACAATGATCAGAATGCATAGCTTGTTGCATAATTCCTGAGTTTTTTAAATTGTTTTTCAGCGATTCAGACACCATGCAATAATCTATTCTCCATCCCTTGTTTCTGCTTCTTGACGCAGCTCTATAACTCCACCAACTGTATTCGTGCGGAGCTTTATTATAAGCGCGAAACGAGTCAACAAAACCACTTTCAACAAACTGCGAAAGCCACTTTCTTTCATCAGGCAAAAACCCGCTGCTGTTTTTATTTCCGACAGGATCGTGAATGTCGATGGCTTGATGACAAATGTTGTAATCGCCACAAATAATAAGATTAGGTCGCTTTGATTTTAATTCATTTATATAATCCTGAAAAAAACGAAGCCAAGTCATTTTATATGCTTGTCTTTCATCGCCACTACTTCCGCTTGGAATATATACGCTTATGATACTTTTGTTTCCAAAATCAGCACGAATTATTCTCCCTTCTTTATCGTAGTCGGGATTATTAAAACCATATTCCACATGGTCGGGTTCGTTTTTGCAAAACAAAGCAACACCGCTGTAACCCTTTTTTTCGGCACTAAACCAATAATTGTTTTTATAACCAGCCACATCAAAAACATAAGGTTCTTCAATTTGTTCTTTCATTGCTTTGGTTTCCTGCAAGCAATACACATCGGCTTTTTGCTCTTGCATAAAATTAACAAAACCCTTGCTTATGGCCGAACGAATTCCGTTTACGTTGTATGAAATTATTTTCATTTATATGATTTTTTTCAAAAAACAATTTTACACATAAATTATAACAAGTAAATCAAATCTTTATCGCAAATTTGCGACCCTTCACAACATATGCTATCAATTAAAAAAAGTAAAATTCCAGGCGCTGGAAAAGGTTTGTTTGCCGAAAAATTATTCAAGAGAGGTGATAAAGTAGTTGAATATTTGGGCGAAATAGTTAGCTGGGCTGAATGCCTTAAAAGAAATTCGAAAATAAAAAATGGCATTGGCACCTATTATTTTTATATTAACGAACGCAAATGTATTGATGCCCAATACAGCGTAAATGAGTTTGCTCGTTATGCAAACGATGCGGCTGGTTTTGTTCGAATTGAAGGTGTGCGAAACAACTCGTTTTATCAGGTTGATAAAGGAAAGGCGTATATTGTAGCCAGTCGAAATATTAAAATTGGGGACGAAATTTTTGTTGCTTATGGAAAAGAATATTGGGATGCGCTTCGCGAAAACGATTTGGATAAGAAAGTAAAAAGGAAGAAAAAAAATGTTTCAGAATCGCTTCACCCTGCTGCCAAAAGAATGGCGCAGCATTAATTTCTTGTTATTTTATTTTTGAACTCAATGGATTTTTTATTCCACTGAAGTCAATAATATCTGCTTTTATTGAACCCATAAAAATATCGCTTTCTACTCGTATTGGTATGTGGTTTTCATCGTCAGTAACCCAAAGCGTAAGGGCATCGTTATCTTTAAAAATGCGACCTTCAATTAATTGTGGTTTTACTTTTAGACAACGAAATATTCCTTTGCTTGTACTAATATTTTCTTTGCCAACGTATCTAAATCTAAGTTCGTAAGTTTTTCCGTCTAAATAAAAAGGCACTGGAAATAAATCGCCAATTTTAGCATTTCCCATGTCTGTAATTCTTGCATAATAAATTGCCGAAACAACATCTTGCGAATTTGTTTCAATTTCAGTTTTGCCTCTTCGGCTTGCTGCCAAATGCCTTTCGTGATCAAATAAAATAAAGTCTGCATCGGTATATTTTCCTTCTCTTACTTTTTTAGTTGCTTTTAATGGAACAACAGATTCCTCATCAATAAAACTTTCAAATTCATCCTTTACTTTAAACATTAAATCAACCAAACCGGCTGAATTTCCTGTAACTTTAACATGATATGTATTTCTACCGTTTACCATTTCGGGCTTGTCGGCAATTACAAATTTTGCTTTGCCGCCATCTAAAATTCCGTAGTGAATTCGGTATGAAAGTTTTTCGCCATAGGTAAATGCTTTGTTCGTTTTTTTTATTTTTGAAAGTGTGTCGTTTAGCCCACTATTTCCTGCAGGAAAAATATTTTGATTTTGGGCGCAAAAAGCAATGGATAGTAAAATGCCAATTAATTTAAGTCGTTTCATAATTTCTAAAAAATGTATTTGTGTGATTTCAAAAGCTGTTCCAAAAACAGAAAATCTTAAACATCAAACTTAATTCCTTGTGCCAAAGGCAATTCATTTCCATAGTTGATGGTATTGGTTTGCCTTCTCATATAGTTTTTCCAGGCATCGCTTCCGCTTTCTCTACCTCCGCCAGTTTCTTTTTCGCCTCCAAAAGCGCCACCAATTTCAGCTCCACTAGTTCCAATATTTACATTTGCAATGCCGCAATCGCTTCCCCAAGCCGACAAAAATGTTTCGGCTTCTTGCAAATTATCTGTAAAAATTGCTGAACTTAAACCTTGCCTTACTCCATTTTGCAATGCAATGGCTTCGTCCAAATTTTTGTATTCTATCAAATACAATATTGGTGCAAATGTTTCGTGTTGAACTATATTATAACTATTTTCGGCTTCGCAGATTGTTGGCTTTACGTAGCAGTCACTTTCAAATCCTTCGCCTTGCATTACCTCATTTCCAAAAATCACTTTGCCGCCTTCTGATTGCAATTGTTTGATGGCATTTAGATAAGAATTAACGGCAGCTTTATCAATTAATGGTCCAACCAAATTTCCAGTTAGCGGATTTCCGATTGTAAGTTGAGAATAGATTTTTAGTAATTTATTTTTCACCGTTTCGTAAATACTTTCATGAATGATAACTCTTCGTGTTGAAGTGCATCTTTGTCCTGCAGTGCCAGCAGCACCAAAGGCAACAGCACGCATTGCTAAATCTAAGTTAGCATTTTGCGAGATGATAATTGCATTATTTCCGCCAAGCTCAAGCAAGGATTTTCCGAACCGCGAAGCAACAGTTTCGGCAACAATTTTTCCCATTCGAGTTGATCCTGTTGCTGAAACTAAAGCAACAGATTCGTCTTTGCATAACAATTCGCCCATTTTATAATCGCCATTTATTAAACTAAAAATCCCTTCGGGCAAATTGTTTTCGCTAAGTACTTTTGATAAAATGTTTTGACAAGCTATTGCCGAAAGCGGAGTTTTTTCGGATGGCTTCCAAATACAAACATTGCCACAAACAGCAGCCAACATAGAGTTCCAACTCCAAACTGCAACTGGGAAATTAAAAGCCGAAATAATTCCAACAATTCCCAACGGATGCCATTGTTCGTACATGCGATGATTTGCTCTTTCGCTATGCATTGTTAATCCATGAAGTTGACGACTCAGTCCAACAGCAAAATCGCAGATGTCAATCATTTCTTGTACTTCGCCTAATCCTTCTTGTAGGCTTTTGCCCATTTCGTAGCTTACCAATTTGCCAAGTGAATTCTTGTGTTGACGCAAAACGTTTCCGTATTGCCTTACAATTTCGCCTCTCTTGGGAGCAGAAATTTTTCTCCAAACCAAAAACGCTTCTTGGGCTTGTTTGATAATTTTTGAATATTCTTCTTCAGTTGTAAATTTTACTTTGGCAATTAATTTTCCATCGACAGGCGAAAAAATTTCTTTTGATTCGGCATTGTTTGAAGAGAAAAATTTTTGACCGGTAGAGGTTCCATCGTTCAATTCTTTTATTCCTAATTCATTTAAAAAATCGAATGAAAAGGTGTTTGTTTCAGCCATAATTAAAACTTTAAATTACGCACAAATTTAACAGGATTAATTGCATTCAGATTTAAAATAAAACTAACTCTTTCAAATGGACGTTCAAATCCATTTGAGCTCCAATAGGTATTTATATCTGATGAAGCAAAAAGCGGAAAATAGAATTCGCAGACATTTTTTGACACTCGAAAATAAATACCTCCAGCATAGCTAAATTTATTTTCGGCTGAATAGCGCACGTTTGTTGTAATTCCATTTTGCACTGTTCGAGTATATCCTTCGGGCGATTCCCAAAAAACAAAATCAGCATAAAATCCAAACGGCATTTTTTTAGGAAATGGAACAGTAAAATTAAGTGCTGTTAGCCATGATTTAGACTGTCCAATCGCTACAAAATTTCTAAAGCCAGCATCGCGATTTATTATTTGTCGTGCAAAAAATGTCTCGCGTTGGTTGTTTTCTACTCTGCCAAACATGGCTTGATCATACATGTAATCGTAAGTTCCACTTACAGCACCCGCTTGAAAATAAATTCGTTGTTCGTTTGTTGAGTTTCCGGGATCTGATAAAAACATTCCTGCAAAAAAACGTATGTCCAAAGTTTCTTTATTGGCATCAAGCATAAAAGATTGATTGGCTTCGAGGCCTACTCTGCCCGAAGTTTTATTAATGTTACAGATTTGTGCATTCAGTTTTACGCTTGATGGATACAATACATTTTTATAGGAAAACAAATGCGTGATATCAACGAATGAAAAATTATTTTCATCAAAATTTTCGAAATAATTTTTAGCCAACTCCGTCTCATTTATCATTACATAACGCAGCTTTAGTGTGTTTGAGAAAAAACTTTTTGCGGATTTTGGAGCAAAGTCTAATTCAATAAATGGATCTATTTTTTCGTAAGATATATTTCCATTCCATTCAATAGTGTAAGGCAAATTATTCATATCTAAAAATTCCCTTTGATAAATTCCTTGGCTTGCAAATCGCGCAATATTTATCCCGATTTGTACTCTACGATAAGTTGTTTTTGGATAAATATTTTTTGCAAAACTTGCGTAGCCATTCCAATCGTTTGTAACAGATGAGTAGAGCGGCACAAAAGTAAAATCCGTTTTTTGTGCCGGGAAAATATTGTTAGAAATTATCGCTCCATACATATTTCCATTGTAAAAATTCCATCCGTAAGCGGGCATAATAAACACTTGTTTTTTAGTTGAACTTTCTAATTTAGGAAAAAAACTGATGCTAGTAGGCGAACATGTTTTAAAGATTCCTTTGGTTTTTATTTGGTTGTTTTGTCTATACAATTCCAACGTTTTTTCTGCTTCATCCAATATTATTTTATTGTTTGATTGAAAATAAATCACAGTATCTTTTTTAACTCCATCAAACCATTTTGTTTTACCACTCGTATCAGAAATACTGAACGGAACACTTGTTCCGGTTATATTTTTAATTTGAAGATTTCCGTTTTTATAAGCCGAAAGTTTGTAATCAACTTTCTTATTTGTCGAAAGCAATTCGTCAAAAAACCAAGTCAAATTTTTTCCGGTAAATTCTTCAGCATGATTTCTAAAATCATTTGGAAGTGGGTGTTTAAATTTCCATTTTTCATAATACGATTGCATCATGGCATCGAACTGCGCATCGCCCAAATAATTTTGTAAAAAATTAAAACTAAGCGGATTTTTCGAGTATACAATTGCACCATAATTGAAACTTGTGTACGCAGTAGAATGTAAATTTCCGGCTTGATCAAAATTTGATCTTGCAGACATGTTATACAAAAGTTTTGTCATTCCAAATCCTTTAAATTCGAAATTGAAAGCCGAGAATAAAATAGTATTTGCACTGTCGTTAATTAGATCCTTTTTACCGTCTGTGTATCTATTTTCGTAATACGTATTTATGCTTTCGTCCATCCATGGATGTTCTCTTTCATTATTAGCCAAAATTCCGTAAAACCAATTGTGGCCCACTTCGTGAACTAGTGTAGTTTGGTCAACACTTCCACAATTTGTAATGGTTGGATATTCCATTCCGCCACCAGCTTTGAGCGGAGTAATTACAACCTGCGCTAATGAGTAAGGATATTCACCAACTTTTTCGGAATAAAATTGTATGGCTTCGTTAACGTATTTAATTCCTTTATTTAATCCGCTTTTTGCATAAATCCATGTATCCACTTTTTTGCCACTTTTCAAAATCACTTCTGACTTTTTTATTTCAAAACCCTTGTCGCAAAACCAAGCAAAATCGTGAACAGAGTCTTGAACAAAACGAAGTGTTTTTGTATTGAATTGCGAAGGATTGGCGATAGAATTGTTTTCGATTTTATCGAGCAACCAAGTTTTTTCTTCTTCGTTTTGTAACACACCAGTTGCGGCTAAAACATATTCTTTTGGAACAGAAATTCTCACATCAAACTTTCCAAATTCGCTGTAAAATTCGCCTTGATCTAAATAGGGAAAAGTATTCCATCCGTTGGCGTCATAAACTGCGGGTTTTGGATACCACTGTGTAATGCAATAGGTCCCATTCTCAACACCCATTCGGCTAAAAACGGAAGGAATTTTTACAAAAAACGGAGTTGTAATTTCAATTGAATTTCCGGGCAACAGCGGTTCATTCAATTCAATTTTACAGATGTCAATATCGTTTTGCAACGCCCATTTTACGCTTTTTCCATTTACTTTAAAATCGAGCGAATCAATAAATCCACGGCTTTCGGGTTTGCTAAAATAAAAATCAATTGTATTGTTTTCTAGTTGTTGTTTTGCAAAAGCAGTTTGTGTATTTCGATATGCATTGGGCCAAAGATGAAAATAAATTTCGTTTAGTTGATTTGGAGAATTGTTGGTGTAAATAATGCTTTCAAAAGCCGAAATAGAATTTTGCATATCGTTCAGACTTGCATCAATTTTATAGCTAACGTGTTGTTGCCAGTTTGTCTGAGAATTTTTTCTTGAAATATTTTGAGCGACAATTGTGTTACAAGTTGCCAAAAAGAGTGTAAAGTAATAGAGAGTTTTCATAAAGAGGTATTTTATTTTTTTAACAAGTGTTCAAAGATTTAAAAAAAAAACGAAAAACGAAATTAATGATTACACAAATGCTTCGATTATCTTTGCACAACGAATTTATATTTTTTACGCATATGATGGAAGGCGATGATTTTTTAGACGAGGAAGTTAGCAACGATGTGCAGCGATATGAAAAAATGTTGCGAAACCGCAGCACCGACTATTTTGACACCGAATCGTTGGGATCGATTATTGATTATTTTATAGCAAAAGAAAAACTTAAAAAAGCGCTAAACGCAATTGAATACGGACGAGATTTATACCCAACTCATAACGATTTTATTTTAAAGCGTGCTGAAGTTTTTGTGCTGCTCGAAAAATTTCCGGAAGCCCTAGAACAGATTGAATGCATTGAAATGCTCGAACCATTCAATCCTGAATTGTTGTTGCTAAAAGGAGAAACTTATTTGAACATGAATGAGTTTGATCAAGCGCATCAATATTTTGAAAAAGCATTAAAATATACGGATGAAAGATTGGATGTATTATTTGAAATTGCGTATGTATATCAAGACTGCGATTTGTTTGGAAAAGCAATAGATTATTTCCAAATGATAATAAACGAAGAGCCGGAAATAGAACATGCTTATTACGAAATTGCTCATTGTTTTGACATGGTTGGCGAATCTTTGAAAGCCATTGATTGTTATGAAAAACTAATAGATAAAGATCCGTACAACGCCACGGCATGGTATAATTTAGGAATAGTTAACAACAAATCGGGAAAGTTTGACGAGGCATTAAATGCTTACGATTACGCATTGTTGATTGACGATACTTTTATTGCTGCCAGATTTAACAAAGCCAACGCTTTGGTTGAATTAGAAAGATACGAAGAAGCCATTGTTGAGTACTTAAAAACTAGTGAGGAAGATGGCGCAGACTCAATAACTTATTGCAATTTGGGCGGATGTTACGAAAGAATGAACCAAGACAAACTTGCTCGAGAATATTATAACAAAGCAACAGAATTAAATCCAAACATTGCTGAAGCTTGGTTTGGAATTGGGCTAACGTATGACAAAGAAAATTTACCAAAAGACGCATTGCAATTTTTTAAACGAGCCGTTTTGCTTGAGCCCGATAATACCGAATATTTATTGGTGCTAGGCGAAACAGAATACAAATTGGGAAGAATTGAAGATGCCGAAGAAGTGTATACCAAACTTTTAGAATTAGACCCAACAATGATGGAAGCTTGGCTTGATTGGAGTTATGTAAAATTTACGAAAGGCGAAATTGAAGAAGCGCTTGATATGCTTCGCGAGGCAGTAAAAATGGATTACGAATGCCACAATTATCATTATCGCATGGTTTGTTATTTATTTGAATTAGGTAAAATACAAGAAGCAAAAAAACATTTAGAAATTGCATTGGTACTTTGTTACGATGACATGTTTCTGATGTTTGAAATATCGCCAAAACTTAGAAAAAATACAGAGGTTATGGAATTGATAATTCAATATAAACCCGAATAAATTTTTAGATTTCTTTTCTCAATCGTGCCACCGGAATATGCAGTTGTTCGCGGTATTTGGCTACAGTTCTTCGCGCAATATGGTATCCTTTTAGTTTCAAAATTTCCATCAATTTTTCATCTGGAAGTGGTTTAGTTTTTGATTCTGAATCAATGGCTTCTTTTAATATTTTTTTCACTTCGCGGCTGCTAACTTCTTCGCCATCCTCAGTTGCAATTCCTTCGCTAAAAAAGAATTTCAACGAAATTATTCCCCATTCAGTTTGAATGTATTTGCTGTTTGCCACTCTGCTTATTGTTGAAATATCAAGCTCGGTTGCATCGGCAATGTTTTTTAAAATCATCGGCTTTAATTTTGCCTCATCGCCATCTTCAAAATACGCCTTTTGGTAATGCAAAATTGCATTCATGCTATTTAACAAAGTATTGTGTCGCTGTTTTATGCTATCAATAAACCATTTGGCTCCGTCCAGTTTTTGTTTGATAAATTGCACCGTTTCTTTTTGTTCGCGCGTGGGTTTTTTCGCCTCATCATATCCTTTCATTGCTTCCATGTAAGATCGGCTTACGCGCAAGTCTGGCGTGTTTCGGCTGTTCAGATGAATTTCATTTTTTCCGTTGTTATTAATTAAAATAAAATCGGGCATAATGTATTGCGCTTTGTCGTTGCTAATTGCTTCGCCTGGTTTAGGATTTAATTTTGTGATGGTATGAATTATTACCTTTAAACGCTCATCGGTTAGGTTTAAATGTTTTTGAATTTTTGTGTAATGTTTTTTGATAAAATCGTCAAAATATTTTTCTAAAACTTCAATGGCAAGTTCAATAGCGCGGTTGTAATAATCTTTGCGTTTTAACTGAATAATTAAACATTGTTGCAAACTGGTAGCGCCAATTCCGGGCGGATCGAGTTTTTGAATTTTTGCAAGACAATGTTGCATTTCATCAATACTTGTATCAATATTTTGCGAAAATGCCAAATCGTTTTGAATGGCTTCAAGTGGCCTGCGAAGGTAACCATCGTCATCAATGGTTCCAATAATTTGATTGCCGATTAGTTGATCTCGATCATCGCTTGCGACAGAATTAAATTGTTCAATTAAATTTTCGTGAAAACTAGAAGATTCAACAATGGGAGTTTCTTTTCTTTCCTCAACACCTTCATCGCTCAAATGAAAACCATCGGGCTCGTACTCGTCATTTACATAATCTTTTACATCCAACGATTCATCAACTAAATAATCTTCAACGCTTACATTTTCTTCAATTCCATCATCGGTTTCCGTTTCGTTTTTAACTTCTTCTGTTGGCGCAGCGTCCGAGTCATTGGAATTTAATAAAGCAGGATTTTCAATCATTTCTAGATCGATGCGTTGCAAAAAATCGGTTGTATTCATTTGCAACATTTTTACAAACTGAATTTGCAGTGGCGATAATCGCTGTTGAAGCTTTTGTTGTAATCCTAGTTTTAACATATGCTTGGTCGCAAAATTAAATAAAAAAATCTCACTCTGATACTAAGAAATTCTAAAAATCAGTTAATTCTTATTTTTTAGAAAATCCGCATAGAAAATCATCAATAATTGAAAAAAATTACGTTTATTTGCAAAATAATTTTTTGAAAACGTATTTTTATGTCTTTTGTATTAAGAATATTTTTTTGCCTCATTCTTTTGGCATATATGGTTGCGGGTCAATTCCTGTCTTCATTTTTTCTTTTTAAATCAGATTCTTTAAGCAGCTGTAAAATATGCACTGAAACTCCTATTGGCGATATCCCTCATAGTGATGAAAGTAGCGAGGACATGCGATGCGAGTCACAAGAAACAGAGGAGGAGTCTAAAAAAATATCTCTGTCAACAGAATCATCATGTTTTTATTTCTCCCTTTGCAGTGAAACACATTACAACTTCCAGCAAATAGTCTTCTTTTCTCCTTACCGTAATATTTTTTCTCCTCCACCCGAGGATTTCTTGTCCTGGTTTTTTTCCCGAACGGTGTCAGGCTGGTCACATTATTTCTAAGTAGTCTTTTTTCAGCAGTATCAACCGACAGTTTTTTGCTGTCGCATTCTGCCAGCTTAACCACATTCGGAAACGGGCAAACTAGGTACCCCCTTGCTTGATCTACATTCACCAATTTAAATTTTACTTAATTAAAAGAAGACCTATATTATTAACTTTTTAATCAACTTTTTATGAAACGTAATAAAGAAACTGTATTAGGGCGACTTGCCTATTTTATGAATCCTTTTGACGGGAGGTATGAAGACTTGAAAAAAGGAAATGTTCTCGGAAATGTTATTAAGGACCTTACTGCCGGGTTGATAGTTGCTATGGTTGCTATTCCAATGGCTATGGGTTTTGCTATGGCATCCGGATTGCGACCAGAACAAGGAATTGT
This sequence comes from Chitinophaga pinensis, assembly GCA_945861965.1. Classification (GTDB taxonomy): domain Bacteria; phylum Bacteroidota; class Bacteroidia; order UKL13-3; family UKL13-3; genus CAMAWM01. The sequence continues at coordinate 31,927 of CAMAWM010000023.1, forward strand.
TGGTGGCGCAGTTGCAGGATTATTAGGTGCGCTGTTTGGCGGCTCAAAATATCAGGTGTATGGTCCTACAGCTGCATATATTCCAATTATTGGAGGATTAATGGCAACGTATAGCCATGGGTTTTTAGTTTTAGCTTCAGTTATTGCTGGAGTAATGCTAATGATAAGTGGTGTTGCAAAATTTGGAAGAATAATAGCAAAAGTTCCAAATTCCATAGTGGTAGGTTTTACTGCCGGAATAGCTGTTGTAATTGCTTTTTCTCAAATGGGTGAAGTATTGGGCTATAAAAGCAAATTAGGTTATGGATTAAGTGAGCAAATTCAAAACATTTTTAATTATATAAGTGAATTCAATATTTATGCTTTGATAATTGCAATTGCAACATTTATTTTATGTAGAATAGCAAAAAAAGTATCTCCCTTTTTACCCGGACCATTGCTTGGATTGGGACTAGGCTTGTTTGCTGCCCAAACATTTTGGTCGGATACCGGATTGTTATTAATAAAAGATAAATTCGGTTCGATCCCTACTGATTTTTTCGTTTTTACAATGCCTGTACTTCCTGAATCATGGAGTTCGCAAGTAATTTTTGATTTAATTTATTATGCAATTGCGATTTACTTTGTTGCTGCCGTAGAAAGTTTGCTTTGCTCTCGAATGGCTGATAGGCTCGCAAATAATAAAGGAATTCCTTTTAATCCAAACAAAGAGTTTTGGGGGCAGGGTATTGTAAACATATTTACTCCATTATTTAATGGATTTCCTCACACAGGTGCATTAGCGCGAACAGCTGTTAATATTAAACTTGGCGCAATATCACCATTAGCCGGAATAGCAAAATTTACTTTTAAATTATTGATGGCAGCATATCTTGCTACTTATTTGGAGAATGTGCCCATGGCGTGTATAGGCGGAATTTTACTATACGTAGCAACAAACATGGTTAAAATGGAAGAATTAAAAGAGGTTTTTTCAATGAAAAGCAACATTCATATTTTCCTTTTGATTTATACTGCGATAATGCTTCCCTTTTTCGGCTTCTTAACAGCTGTGCTAACTGCAATCGCGATATATATTATTCTTAATTATATGGGAAATCATCACATGATCAAAAAATTAGATAAAGCAGACCACATTTCAAGAGCATTTAATTATATAAAAGGTAATAAAAACGACATAAATAAATTTGATTAAAAATGAAAACATTAACAAAAGAAACGCAAGCAGCCATTACTCCTGCTATGGCATTAGAATCATTAAAAGACGGAAACAAAAGATTTGTAAATAATCTTAAAGTAAACCGCAATCTCTTACAACAAGCAAATGAAACATCGGACGGGCAACACCCCTTTGCGGTTATTCTCAGTTGCATTGATAGTAGAACTTCTGCCGAATTAATTTTTGACCAGGGATTAGGAGATGTGTTTAGTGTACGTATTGCAGGGAACATTATCAATGAAGATATTTTGGGTAGTATGGAATTTGGCTGTAAGGTTGCAGGTTCAAAAATTATTGTTGTTTTGGGGCATACAAAATGCGCTGCAATTAAAGGCGCCTGCGACCATATTGAAATGGGGAACCTTACTGCATTGCTCACTAAAATCAGGCCTGCCGTTGATGATGAAACTTCTATTACAAAAAATCGAACTTCAAGTAATCCGGAATTTGTAGAGAAAGTAGCTACTATCAATGTAAAAAGAACTGTTAAAGCCATTATGGAACGTAGCCCGATTTTACAAGAAATGATTGAATCAGGCGCTATTGGTATTGTTGGTGGTATCCATAATATTACCACCGGTAAGGTTGAGTTTTATCCTGAAACTATGATTATAAATTCAACATTAATAAATGAGTAGTTCATTGTTTAATCATTATTGTTGGTTAAGCATTGTAATATTTTTGATATGTAAGACCTCATTTTCTCAATCGCCATTGGCTACAACTGGTAACTGGTTGATGGGGTTTAACCAAACACGCCTGCACGATAAATGGAGCATTCATACAGAAGCACAATACCGCAGTTTTGAAATTACTCCCAACACCGAGCAAATGCTTTTGCGTGGTGGCATTAATTATCATATAAACAATTATGCTTTTACAAGTATTGGATATGCCTATATTACAAATTATGCTTTTGATAAAGAACAATTGTCGGGAGTTCAGGTTTCCGAAAATCGTATTTGGCAACAGTTTTTGATACGGAACAATTTAGGAAGATGTTTGTTTGAACACCGCTATCGCCTTGAACAACGATGGATACAATCAAGCAATAATAACCGATACCTTAATAGGATAAGATATTTACTTCGGGTTACTGTACCACTTAACAAAAAAGAAATCGAAAAAAACACCTTGTTCCTTAGTTTTTATGATGAAGTATTTATTCACTTATCACCTACACCATTTGATAGAAACAGATTATACGGAGCAATAGGTTATCAGTTTTTACCAAACGCAAATATTCAGTTAGGATACCTTGCTCAAACAGTAAATATTACTACAAAACAATATTTACAGGCAGCTGTTTTTTATAACATTGATTTCAGAAAAAAAGAGTAAAAAAATAAAAGATATCAATCGAACTTTATTTTTAAACGGTTTCTAGGCAGAATAATTTTACAA
>CAMAWM010000024.1 GCA_945861965.1 Chitinophaga pinensis
TGATTTCTGATTTTTGTTTTTACTGTTTGTTGCCACAATTGTTTTTTTAAAGGTTCGCTTGCGTCAATCTGACGCCTAAATCTTTCTTGCTGAAGTGTGTTGGTATCAAGTGGTAATTGCATTGAAATGGGATGCCGCTTATCATCACAAATAATAAATGCAATGTTGTATTGAGCTGTTTTTTGCATCACCGCATGACTTAAAGTCACTTCGCTATTGTCAATTATTAGTATGCCTATGTCTTCTAATGGAATGGTGTTTCCTATGATTTTATCAATTCCTTGTGCGTGCGGAATATTTAATTCTAATTGCTCATTGCGTACACGTAAATGCAATGGATTGCCAACATAAATGGTTCGTTTTATCATAGCGGTTAAAATTTATTGTTAGAAAAATAAACTGTCTTTTAATTATTATTTTCAAGCAACAAATTATTTGCATCTATTGTAATAAAAATAAAACAGCTTAGAATTTAATTATGTACAAATTTAAACCTTTGTAAGTATAGGATTCCTTACAACAATTTATTCTTCAGTTCGCTAAGTTTCATCAACGCTTCGATAGGAGAGAGGGAGTTTAAATCCATTTTTTTTATTTCTTCTTTAACACTCATCATCGCAGGGTCGTCTAATTGAAACATGCTGAGTTGAATTTTTGAAGATTTAATTTTTTCTTTTCCATCGGTTTTGTTTCCAATGTCTTTGTTGTTTTCTAATTCTTTCAAAATTTCATCTGCGCGTTGCAACACCATTTTGGGTATTCCGGCCATTTTAGCCACATGAATTCCGAAGCTGTGTTCGCTTCCTCCTTCAAGTAATTTGCGCATAAAAATTACTTTGTTGCTAGTTTCTTTCACCTCAACATGAAAATTTTTCACACCGTTTCCGGCTTGTTGCAGTTCGTTTAGTTCGTGGTAATGTGTAGCAAAAAGTGTTTTTGGTTTGTAAGGATGTTTGTTCAAAAATTCGGCAATGGCCCAAGCAATTGAAACTCCATCGTAGGTTGCGGTTCCTCTTCCAATTTCATCGAGCAGAATTAAACTTCGCGATGATAGGTTGTTTAAAATACTGGCAGTTTCGGTCATCTCGACCATAAAGGTAGATTCGCCTGCGCTTAAATTATCGCTTGCTCCAACACGTGTAAAAACTTTATCAACCAATCCAATCGTTGCAATTGATGCGGGAACAAAACATCCCATTTGTGCCATCAAAACACACAAAGCAGTTTGGCGAAGCAAAGCAGATTTTCCGCTCATGTTGGGCCCTGTCAAAACAATTATTTGTTGCTTGTCTTTGTCTAAAAAAATATCGTTGGCAATGTACGGTTCGCCCAATGGCAATTGTTTTTCGATAACCGGATGCCGTGAATCTTTTAATACAATTTCATTTCCATCATTCAACGATGGTTTGCAATAGCGATTGCTTTCGGCCAATGCAGCAAATGCAAACAAGCAATCTATTTTTGCAAGTACTGACGATGTTTGTTGAATGGGTTGAACATAATCCATTAAAGAATTTACCAACTCGTTGTACAAGCGCTCTTCAATAGCCGTAATTTTTTCTTCGGCACCCAAAATTTTTTCTTCGTAGTGTTTTAGTTCTTCGGTTATGTATCGCTCGGCATTGGTCAATGTTTGCTTTCGAATCCATTCAGTCGGAACTTTATTTTTGTGCACATTGGTAACTTCAATATAATATCCGAAAACAGAATTGAATGAAATTTTTAGAGATGAAATTCCGGTTCGTTCTTGTTCTTGCTGTTGCAATTGCAACAAATAATTTTTTCCTCCGCCCGAAATTTTTCTCAATTCATCCAACTCTTCGTTCACTCCATCGCAAATTACATTTCCTCTGTTTGCTGCAATTGGTGGATCGAGTTGCAATTCTTTTTCTAGTTTTTCGATAACCCAAGAACACGTATTTATTTGTTCGTTTAATTTTATAAAAAGTGGATGATTGTGTTCTGAAAAATGTTTTTTAATGGGCTCAATTAATTGCAAGGATCTTTTCAAATGTTGCAATTCGCGAGGGCTAATTCGCCTCATCGCAATTTTTGAAACCAAGCGTTCGATATCACCAACTTGTTTCAACAAATCAATCACAGAAAATCTGAAATCGGTTTTTTGTTTTGCGTAATCAACAATTTCTAATCGGTCGTTTATCAACGAAATTTGTTTCAAAGGCATCACCACCCATCTTTTCAAAAGTCGTGCTCCCATTGGAGTTGCAGTTTTATCAATAATCGTGAAAAGTGAAACGCCATTTTCGTTTGTGGCTTGCAACAATTCAAGATTTCGAATCGTAAATTTATCAAGCCATACAAAATTTTCTTCGTCAATTCGCGAAAGAGATTGAATGTGTCCTGCTTGCTCGTGATGGGTTTCGGCTAAATAATGCAAACACACTCCGGCAGCAGTAACAGCCAAATGCATTTCTTCAACACCAAATCCTTTTAAGTTTTGTGTGTTGAAATGTTGAAGCAATTTTTCGTACGCATAGCGATGCTGAAAAATCCAATCGTCTAATTGGTAGGTGTAATATTTTTCGGAATAAATGCGTTTAAAATCTTTGAAATATTTTTTTGAAACTAAAATTTCGGCAGGTTTTAATCCTTGCAACAATTTATCAATGTATGCTTCGTTTCCTTGCGAAGCCATAAACTCACCAGTAGAAATATCTAAAAATGCAATGCCAATATTTTTTTCTTCGTTGTAAATGGCACATAAATAATTATTGGTTTTGTTGTCCAGAATTTTGTCGTTGTATGAAACTCCCGGAGTAATAAGTTCGGTAACTCCACGTTTTACAATAGTTTTTGTCAGCTTTGGATCTTCTAATTGGTCGCAGATAGCCACACGCTGACCGGCACGAACTAACTTGGGCAAATAGGTATCCAATGCGTGGTGCGGAAATCCAGCCAACTCGATATGAGAAGCAGCACCGTTTGCACGTTTTGTTAAAACAATTCCAAGAATTTCGGAGCTTTTGATGGCATCGGCACCAAATGTTTCGTAGAAATCGCCTACACGAAACAACAAAATTGCACCTGGATATTTTACTTTAATGGCATTGTATTGCCGCATCAAAGGCGTTTCCGTTTGCGAATTTTCAGTGTTTAACTTTTTTGCCATCAGGCGGCAAATTAAGCAGATTGAAATCTATTGCGCTTAGTTGTGAATAAATTCACAGTTTACTTAGCAAAAACAATGAAATAGAATTATTCAATTATCAATTTTGAAACCAACTCTTTGCCATTTGCTGTTTTTATTTTTACAACATAAATAGCAGGCGAAAGCGAATTGGTTTCTATACTGAATTGTTTTTGTTTGCTCAATTTTTTTTCTGAAACAATTCGTCCCTGAAGATCTGAAACAGAAATGTATTCGGTTTCTTCAGAACAAACTACATTCAAAACATCCTTAGTTGGGTTTGGAAATAGCTTTAAACCTATATTTTCTTTTACTTCATGGATACCAACACCTCCAGTTCCAACGGTTAAGGAAATATTAAAAACATTGTCCGAATTTTTTGAAACGCCATCACTATATGCAGTAACCATCCATTTGGCATTTAAAATTTGTCCTTGTGTAAGACCGAGTCCAACTAAACTTGTACGTAATTGAGCATGAGAAATATTGAGTAATGCATTTAATCCCGCATTGTTTGATATATAACTAATCAATGGATTTGAAAAATTGCGATTGCCTGAATCTATTTTTACAATATATGTTGGATTGCTAAAACCAAATGCAACGGAAGAAGTGGTCCACTTAAATTCAATCTTATTGGAAGTGTCAAAATTGACTGTCAAATTTGAATTGTTTATTGGCGTTTGTAATTGATAAGCTGAAAAGGTTTCAATCGTTAGTACATCGCTCTCGCTTCGTGGAACCAAGTAATATCCATTGAACGCAAAGGGTGCTGTAAACGATGAACTTTGTTGTGCAACCATTCCGGTTAAATTAAAAGTAGCCGTACTTGGTAATAATCTATTTACCAATCCACTTGTGCTTAAAATTCTAACCATAACTGTGTCGTTGCTTCCTTTTCTGATACAAGTATAATTGGCGGCTCTCCACATGCTGTCAGTGGGAGTAATTGCAAATCGCAGATTGTTTACCACAACCATATTTGCTTCTAAACTTTCACTTAATGTATTTACTGAAATAGGTGTTTGTATTGTTTTTCTGTTTCCTAAATACAAAATGGTATCTAAATTTGCTATGATTGTCAAACCTCGATTTGTCATAATTGATCCTTGAACTTCAACACTATCACCTTCTGTTACTCCATATCCAAATGATTTATTTGTTTGTAGTACATAAATTCCTCCGGTATTATCACGCAATAAAAATTGTATTGCTGGAGCTGTACGCATATTAAATCCATGAACAATTCCACGAAGTGTTGCTCTTTTATTTAACGAATCTGGATTGCCGGTAAGCATATTTGTTTTATTGATTTGAGAAATAGAATATACCGGTGGTGTGCCTAAAGCTTTTCCCATTGCAATAGATGGATTTGAATAATTCGAATCTTGAGATACAACAATATAAACCATTGCATAAAAATCAGATGTATTATTTATGCCCGAAATATTTACATAATTGCTATCAGCATTGTACATGCATTTTGCCAATGTATCGTTTTCGTAATTGGATGATGCTGCCATAAAATTTGCATTTGAAATATATCTTAAAACGGATTGTGTTGGTACACCTGCATTGATGGAAGTGTTTTGTTTTAAGAACACCAAGGTTGTATAATTTGCATTAACATATCCAATTGGTTTTGTCCAACTGATTCGCGCTGTTGTTGAGGATAGCCCATTCAATGAAGCATTTGTTGCTGACAATGGTTTTATTGATTTTGTATATGTATTTGACATTGCTGGAAACGAATACAATGAATCGTTGCTTACAACATATGTTACAACATAATATCTAGTATTGGGTTTTAAGTTGCTTAAGGAAACACTTTCGTTATTTCCTTTGTAAACACATCTTGCATTCGTATCATTTTGATATTTACTTCCTAATCCAAATGCAGAATTGGCTGTGTAATTGTTAGCTCCAATTGTAGGAATGCCAAGAGAAATGTTGCTGTTTTGTTTTACAAAAACCAATGTGGTGTGTAATGAATCAACATAAGTATTTGGGTTGTTCCAATTGATGTTAAATGAGGATGTGTCAATACTTGTAAAAAACATTCCCATCACCGAATCAGGACCATTTAATTTTGTCGATCCACTAGTTGTAACTCCAGGCGAATAGGCAGAATCTGCATCGTCAACTCGGTAAGCCAAAACATGATAAACTGTTGAAGGAAGCAATCCTGAAATTTCAACACTATTTCCATCTCCATTGTAAACACATTTTGCCAAAGTATCGCGTTGGTATTTGCTTCCACTTCCAGTAAAATTTGTATCTGCATTATAAGTTGATGCATTTCTGTTTGGCATTCCTTTTACAATGGCTGAAACTTGTTTAACAAATATTAATTGGCTTGAAGATGAATTTGAATAATTTGTTGCTTTTGTCCAACTGATTGTCGCAGTATTTATTTTTGTGCTATTGAAATTTAAACTTGAAACAGGCAATGGCAAAAGTGTATTGAGTGATGGCCAATTATTACTTGCATTTATTCCATCAATTATTACCCTTGGCGAACGAGCTGCGGTAGATTGAATTAAAGCAACTCGGCCAAGCGAAGTGGCATCTTGTAATGCAGAACCTGACGAAAGAACTGTTGGTCTAAAGGGTTCTGTACTTGGAATTCCTGAATCAAAAACATACAACTTTACCGTATCGCTTGCTGTTGCAAATTGGTATTTAACAACAACTAAATAAGTTGGCGAAAAAATAAACGAGTCGTTTGAGTAAACTGCAGCTTCGTTATTTTTACTTACACCCATTTTAAAATATCCTGCAGAACTTTGTCTTACATAAACTCTAGCATACGAGTTTGTTGTTGACATTTGATTCATCAATGCGAAAAAATAATCACCGCCATCGCGAGCAGAATCTACTTTAAGCATAAAAGATGCAAATACATTTCCATTATTCATTGATATCGCAGCATCTTTGTAAACATCTTGTCCGCTTAGTTGGCTTAATGTTGCTGCATTAGCAATTGCTGATAAAGCATAGCCCGAATAACTTAAACCAGATGAAGTACACAATACAGGATTTGTATTGTTTCCTGGTACTGCTAACCATCCATTGGAAGTCAATGATTGATTGGATGTATAATCGAAATTTTCTTGAAATATTAGTTGCGCATTTATAGTATTTACCCAAAATAATATGGAGATGATAGCGAGGTAAATTAATTTTTTCATTTGTGTTTGGTTGCTTTATTTAGATTCCAAATCTATTTATATTATATTAAATTCCAATTAAAAATGAAGAATATTGCAATTGATTGCTTTACGGAAATTTTAAAATTAAACAATTCTCAATTAGTAAGTTAAAGTGTTTATTTGCATTATGTCAGTTTCGAAATTATTTAACATGAAAACAATTCTAAACGCGCCAATTAAAAAAGGAAAAGATGTTTGGATTGCAGACACCGCTCGAGTTTTTGGTCGAGTGGTTTTAGGAAGCGAAGTTTCAATTTGGTTTGGCGCAGTGATTCGAGGCGATATCAATAAAATTAAAATTGGTAACCGAAGCAATGTTCAAGACAATGCTGTTATTCATGTTGACGCTGGTTTTCCGACCACAATTGGAAACGATTGTATTGTCGGACATGGTGCAATAGTTCATGGAGCTACTTTAAAAAACAATGTATTGATTGGAATGCACGCTACCGTTTTAAATGGTGCTGTAATTGGAAATTATTGTATAGTTGGAGCTAATGCATTGGTTACTGAAGGAATGCAAATACCTGATTTTTCGTTGGTTTTGGGCTCTCCGGCAAAGGTTGTAAAGAAATTAACTGAGCAACAAATGGAAAGAGTAAAACAAAATGCAAAGAGTTATGTTGATTTAAGTAAATACTATTTGAAATAGTTTTAAAAAAACTCGTTCAACACATTTTATTTGTTTAGTAGAGATACAATATTTTCCAAATATTTTTTATCGATTTCATCAAAGCAATTCAGGTTTTCGCTGTCGATATCAAGTACAGCAATCACTTCGTTATTAGATAAAATAGGAATAACTATCTCAGATTTGGATTGACTGCTGCAGGCAATATGGCCATCAAATTTGCTGACATCGTCAACAACAATTGTTTCTTTTGTTTTCCAACTGTTTCCGCAAACACCTTTTCCAAAAGCTATTCGTGTGCATGCAATGGGTCCTTGAAAAGGGCCTAAAACCAATTGATTGTTTTTAATAAAATAGAAACCAACCCACCAAAAACCAAACACTTCTTTCAGCGCTGCACAGCAATTGGCGAAATTTGCAATGCGATCGTCTTCGCCTTCAAACAACGCTTGCAGCTGAGGCAAAAGTTCTATGTATTTTTGCTCTTTAGTTTGCGTATTGGAATGCAGTGTATGCACAAAAAATTATTTAGTTGCTTCGGCAGCTGTGCTATCCTTTTTTTCGCTTGTAGCTTTTGTGTTCTCAGCATTTGGCATCACACCATCGTTGCCGTTATTGGTCGAATATTCCTTTTTATCGGTTTTATATTGTTCGTTGGTTTTTAAAGTTTCTTTAGCCTCATCTTGGCCATAATGACAAGCAACAAGTGTAAATGATGCAATTGTAAATAAAGCGAGTGTTAGTTTTTTCATTTTTAGTGATTGGATTTTTTTTGCGAATATAGAAATAAAACAGAAATTGGGATTTGATAGTTTTCAGTTTATGGCATAAAAAAAGCGAAGAATTTTTCTTCGCTTTGTACCCGAGGCGGGACTTGAACCCGCACGTCTTTAAAGGACACAGGATTTTAAGTCCTGCGTGTCTACCAATTCCACCACCCGGGCAAAAAAAACAATTGGCCATTAGAAATAAGTCGTTTTACAATCGACTATTGGCTAATGACCAAGTTATTAGAGCAAGAGACGAGACTCGAACCCGCGACCTCAACCTTGGCAAGGTTGCGCTCTACCAACTGAGCTACTCTCGCAAAATAAGGCTGCAAATATATGCGTATCATTTTTCAACGCAAGGGTTTTGAAAAAAAAAGATGTCTTTTTTAAAGAAAATTGGCTGACTTAATTCAATTTTTTGTTCAATTATACATTCTCCACCTAATACCAATTTTGAATGAACTGAGTCCAATAGGGTAGTTTGGCGTATTGTAATATCCATAATTATTTGTCAGGTCTTGGTTCAAATGTTCGTAAACCATAAACAAAACGGCTTTTCTAATTTCGCATGTTGCAAAAACATTTACCAATGGATAATTTCCAATCTTACTTTCGTTTTGCAAATAAAATGCATGAGTAGCTGGGTTGTATGCATTGCCATAAAATGCCGAGTTGTAAAAAACATCAAAACCAACTTGAAGTTTAACTGCTTTTTTAAATATCATGTGTTGAAAATAATAACGAAGTATTAAACCCAAATCGGGCAAACGAATAAAATCTTTTGTTGAGTTTTGATAAATAAGTTGGTTGTCGAAATAAAATTTTCCTAATTGAAAAGTTTTTCGGATTTCTAAAGTTTGAACTACACCAATTTCGCTGCTTTGTTTTGGTGTTGCATCGCTTCCAAAATAAATCCAGTTGGCAATTACGTATTGATTATAAGTGATTAGAAAATTCTGTTTTAGTTTTTTTGTATGTAAACTTAAATTGAAATTACTTACATTTATTTTATTGAAATTATTGTCCCAAATAAAATTATTTGTGTTGTATCGCAACATCGTAAAATCAGGACTTAACAAGTGATTAAATAGCCCAACTTTAATATCAAACCACCGCAACGAAGTGGATGCATTGCCAGACAATCGCATATCGTTTTGGTTGTAGCCAATTGGACAATATGCAGCATGTAAATTTATGGATATGGCATTTGCTTTTTTTATAGTTCTTTCTAATGTGCCTTCAATAATTACATTGTTATATGTTTCAGTTTTGTCGCGCATAAATGTATAAATATATTTATGTGTAGCGGCCAATTGCAAATACCTTATTTCATTTTTTTTATTGTTGTTATAAAGTGTGTATGCAATTTTGTTTGTGATGTTTGAATTTGAAATGGAATCAAACGAAACATTGCTGGTATCGTAATGTTTTTGAGGAAACAATTGCGCATTGCTGTCGCCATTGTTTCTAAAGTACAATGCAAATTCTTCTACCTTTATTGTATGTGAAATATTTCCTCTGCTTTCAAAAATAGTTGTCGTGTCTTGTGTGTTTATTTTTGTGTAATGCTTGCCAAAATAAAAATATTGTTTTAGGTAAGCAGATCGGTTGCGAAATCCATTTGAACTTTTTTCGAGCTTTACATTTCCAGTTTTATTGCTACCTTTTATTGCATTGAAAGCAGAATCGCTTATTAGTCCTCCGCTTTCTTCATTAACTCCAAGATTCCAATTAACATTTCCAAGCATTGCATACTTTCCATTTTTTGATTTGTAACTTGTAAATAGCTGAGTGAAATATGGATTGGTATTTTGCCTTGGATAAAATCCGAATGATGAAGGCCCAAAATAATCAATGCCAATATTCCAGCGAGGATTAATATTTTGCGAATGCCGAGCTTTTAAAAACATCATTTCTACTCTGCCTTGCGCGTAAGTAAAATCAGTGTACGGAATTTTTGTGTTGTAGTAAGTTGCTTGTTCAGCATTAAAAAAATAAGTTTCGTATGGGTTTTGAATAAATGAAAAATCCACTTGCCTATCAAAATTAAAAATCAATGATTTTCCTGGAGTGCAGACATTTCCTAAATCCTGAAAAATGCCATGTTTAAAATACATTGGATTGTATATTTCATCGCGATTAGTAATGGTATCCAATGCTAAAAAAATTTGATTGCGATCCCATAATTTTTCATTGATGTATGAGGTATTTACTTTTTTCATCAGCAATTGCGAAGCGCTGTCTATCTGAGCATTTGCATCAACTACATTAAGTAATAAATAAATTGAAAAAAGGAATTTTAAATTTCTCAAACGATGATTATATTTTTACAAGTTTAAAAACTTTTTGTTGCTGCGAATTAAAGATTTTTAGTGTGTAAAAACCGCTTTGCCAATTTGCAGCTTCATCTATCTGTAAAAATAGTTCCGAAGAATTTCCCACATTATTTTTACTATAAATTACTTTTCCTTGAATGTCGAAAATTTCAATTTCTAATTCAGTTCCAAGGTTTTTATTTATTTGTATATGTAATTTATCTGCAAATGGATTTGGGTAAATTTTACTGATAAAATCATTCTCGGAAACTACATCAATTGAAGCACTTGAATCCACTTTTAAAACAAAAATTCCTTCGCTAATATCGCTTGCAATAATATTGCCGCTTGGCAAAAACGGCCATACGCCCCAACAGCCATGAAATCCATGATATTCGCCCGATAAATTTTTTGGATAGGTATCGTACCAAGCAATTGCAATGGGTTTTTTAGTGTTGCTGATATCGTACACATAAACTCCGTCTTCGTAACACGAAACGATGGCTTTGTTTTTTTTCCAATATGCATTGTGAGGCAATGCGTTTGCATTTGAATTAAAAGTGCTTTCTGATCGTGGATTTTTTATATCTGATATATCAAAAATCTTTGCTGGTAATCCTTGATTTTCGTCTGTAAATAATATTTTTTTTCCGTCATCGTTTAGCCACGAGCTGTGATTTGTTCCTGCAAAAGGATAATTAACAATGGATGAAATAAATTTTTGATTAATGAGATTTGTTAAATCAAAAATAAACAAACCCACATAAGCAGATAAATAGGCAGTATCGTTTCTCGAATACATTTCATGTACTTTATCAAAAAGTTTTTGTCCGCTTGTATTGCTTGGTACTTGAAGCTTGGCAAGTAAAACAGGATTTTCGGGCGAGGCAATAGAAATTATATCCATTGCCGATAAGCCCGTTGTGGTTGACATGTTTTCGCAAGCATACATCCGCTTGCTTTTCGCTTCTATAAAAATGGTGTGTGCATTTGCTGTTACATCTTGTGCCTGATAAACTTTATGAACAGAATCGGGCAAGTATTGCAAATCGAAAATTTGCAATGCGCCTGGAGTTCCTTTTTGCGAAACGCAATACACATAATGCAAATAGGTTTCGAAATCGCGATTGACTGCGAATTTTGATTTTCCGTCTTCAACAGCAACTAATTTTATTGTATTGGGGTTTGTGATGTCAAAAAAATAAATACTATCAACGCCTCCAGCAATAATGTATTCTCTTTTTTTGATGCTATCATACCAACCAGTTAAGTCACTCCATATTTGATCGCCATCAACATGAGTAAGACTTGTGTCGTTCCAGTGACTTAGCAAAGTCATTTTGTAACTTTGTTGTGCCACGCTGCTTTTAAAGAAAAATAAAACTAGAATGAAAGCGACTCTTTTTTTCATTTTAGTTTTTAATAAATTTAGCACGATGCAAATGTTTTTGTCCTGTAGCTTGTAATGTATAAATTCCATTTGGCAAATCGCTCAAGTCAAGTTTATACAAATAATTAGAATCAAATTTTTTATCAAATTGCATACTTATTTTTCCCTGTAAATCATAAATCACTAAATTGAAATTATCTTTTACAGATGTTTCAAAAGCTATGTTTAATTCATCTGTAGTTGGGTTTGGAAAAATATTTAAACGCAGTATTGATTTTTCATTTTCAGATGTATTCATCAAACCGCTATCTGCTCTTAAAACAAATATTCCATAGGTTCTGTCGCTTGCTACAATATTGCCGCTTGGCAAAAAAGGATATATGCCCCAACAACCTGAATAGCCTTTGTATACTCCTGAAGGATTATCGGGGTAAGTGTCATAATAGGCTTCTACGTATGGTTTTTTTGTATCGTTCAAATTGTAAATATAAACGCCATCGTGGTAGTATGAAACATATGCAAAATTTCCCATCCAATAAGCGTTGTGCGGAATTGCACCTGTGTGAGAACTAAACATGCTTTCAATTCTGGGCGCTTGAATAATATTAATATCAAATATTTTTATCGGCAAACCTGCGGGTACTTCGTCTGTAAACATTATGTGTTTGCCGCTTGCGTCTAAACTGCTACTGTGATTGTATCCAGCAGCGGTATAATTAATAATGCTACTAATAATTTTTTGTTTTGTCAAATCACGCAAATCGTAAATATACATTCCCGAATATCCGCAAGAAATGTATGCTGTATCGTTTCTTGCCGTTAATTCATGAACCCAACGAAAAACTGCATCGCCATTAGCTTGTTTTGGAACTTCGAGCTTGGCCAGAAACTTAGGTTTCTCAGGTGTGTCAAGAGAAATTATATCCATTGCCGATTCGTTTCCGTTTCCATTTTTCCAATTTGGATATTTGTTGCTACACATGTAAAGTCTTTTGCTTTTTGATTCGATAAAAATGCTGTGTGTATTAATTGCAAGTGTGCTGTCGTCATATATTTTATGGACAGAATCGGGTAAATATTGCAAGTCGAAAATTTGCAACGCACCTCTGTTTTGGTCGCTTACACAATACACATAATGCTGATAAATTTCGTAATCGCGGTTGATTACAAATTTTACGGCACCGTATTTTACATCACACAATTTTATTTGGTTTGGGTTGCTGATATCAAAAAAATAAATGCTGTCTGTACTTCCTGCAATTACAAATTCTCTTTTGTTGATACTGTCGTACCAGCATGTCAAGTCATTCCAAATGTTTATGCTGTCAACTTTATTTAGATTTGGATTGTTCCAATTGCTCAACAATTTCATTCGATGCGCAATAGGTTGAGCTAGTAAAGAAGTAAAACAAATTGTAAAAATGGCAGCAAAGAAAATTATTTTTAATCTCATAATGTATTGCACAAATCTACACATATTTATTCAATTGAATTGATACAGAATGAATCATTTTGCTTGATTGTTATTGATTGTATTTGCCAATCTTGTTGAGAGCATCTGTTAATTCTTCAGCTTTGTTAGTGCCAATTAGCAGTTTTTTTTTGTCAGTAAACTCAAGTTGTAATCCTTTATTTCCCGATACATTCATAGCTCTACCTTTTCCAAAAAGTCCAATTCGCAATCCCCAACCACCGTAATCAATTATGGGCGAATATTTTCGGACATACGATTTAGAAATATTTTCCCATGTATAGTGTTTGAACTTTAATTGAAGTGGAAAAAATCGAACATAAATTCCATCTTTTTTAATTCGTGTATCTAATCTAAAGTTGAAAAATAAAAGTGTAATAGAAAGCGTTACTCCTGCAGTTAATAATAGCTCATAATTATTCATTGGCTTGTCGCCAAACTGTTTCTCAAAAAAAACTTGTTGTAATATTCCAATTATCATAAAACAATTTACTCCAAGTAAAATCAGCCATAACCACCACTGATTGAATTTTTGTTTTTCGCTAAATAGAATTTCGTTTTCCAAATTGTTTAACTATTGAATTCGTCAGATATTCTTTCAAAAAATCTATTTAACTTTTTCTAATTCCATTCCGCAAATCTTGCATTTCCCAGGTTCGTAGCCTCCTCCGCCTTCGCATTTCATCGTGCACGCATAATAGCTTTTTGCATCCGATGGAATTTCACAAGTTGGGGCTTTTACAAAAAATCTATATGCAACACCAAATATAAATTGATGTTGAGAAGCAAGCTGATTTCCATATACATTTTCATACAATGGCAATTCATACAAACCATAAAATGTTAAAGATTTGTAATTGAAATTAATTTGTGGAACAAATGTAATTTTTTCGCTTCCTGTAGAAGTTGAATTAACATTGTAAAGAGCTAAAAGATCTACATTTTCTGCAGCTTCCAATTTGCCAATCTGTTCGCCTTTAATTTGAAGTGTAATGCCAAGATTGTTGAAAAAAGTTTTTCCGGCAAACAACCCAACAGATGCATAATCGCCAAATTTTTCGCCTAATGAATTCCAACCTCTTCTTATATAAATTGTATTTGCAAATACTCTGAAATTCTTTTGAGTAAATCCTTTGAAAAAAAATGCATATAATATGATGTCATTTGAACCGTTTGTTGGTTGAACCAATGGGGGCGAAACAGTAAAAATTTGCTGTCCGGAAATAGGATTTGTATATACAAGAGTAGAGTCGTTGTGTTTACCAAGTGGAATTTTATATCCTAAACCAAGTGTAATTTCAAAGCGTTTTTTTTCGGTTACGCGATTTACTATATCAAACTTTGGAAAAATAATTAAGTCTGCAATTCCTGATGATTCTATTTTTTCGGATTTGCTTAAAACCGCATCGTAAAATCCTGTTTGAATTTTATTGAAAAAGTATCCTGATTCAATTGATATTGTGAAATCTTTAGTTACTCCATAAGCAATTTTAGAGTAATTGTAATTGCTGTTATAGTTATCGAATAATTTCGGAGTAAATTTGTCGCCTGTTTTGAATTTATTGCTACTGATATATTGAAAATTACTTGAAATTTCAACTTGGCCAGCTTGTAAAACGCCTTGTGTAGCTCCTCCAGCGATAGGACTTCCACCTCCACCGGCACAACATCCTTGCGAATAAATTTTAATTGAAAATAAAATTATGGAAAAGAAGAGAATAAATACTCTCATGATTTAATATTCTCTTTAAAATAAATTCAAATTATCGTGTAATAGTAACCTTAACTATTTCAAACGATTCGCCTGTATTAAGTTTGATAAAATAAGAACCAACACTTAGGGATTCTAAATTTATTTCGTACGATTGAATTCCAGCTGATTGTTTTCCGATTGAAATAGATTTTACTTTTTCGCCTAAAATATTTGTTATTTCAATACTTACATTAGTTGATGTATTTAATGAATAATTTAAAATTGCATTGCTTACAATTGGATTTGGAAATACAGTTGCTTTTAACTTAGTGTTTTTTTTTTCGTCAATTGCGGTACCTGCGCTTAAAGCAGAATTGATTGCAGCTTGCAAAGCACTTTGTGTGATGGTTCCATTTTGATTGAAATAAACGGAATGGCTACTTGCTCCAAGCACTACTGTTTTAGGCATTCCTGGTGTTCCATAACTACTCATGCTAATAGCAGAGTTTGAAAAATTAGCAGTAAAAACAATGTTATTCGAACTTGCCCAACTTCCAATTGTGCTACACGAATTGTCAGCATAATCGTCACACAAATAGAAAACAACTTTTGGGTTTGCAAATCCTATAACAGTATTTGCGGCAGTTAATGCTGCTGGAATGCAAGCTCCGCAGGGCATTACCCAACAAATTACAACAACTTTTCCTGCATCAAGTTCTGTGAAAAGTGTGTGAGGGTTTCCTGCGCAATCATTGGCAGTCCAATTGGTAGCAGATTGAGAAAAACTTAGAGCAATTGCTAAACATGCAATAGAAGATAGGATTAATTTTTTCATAAATTTTGGTTTTTTAAAGTGTCAAAACTCAAAATTAATAGATTTTAATTTTAAAACAAAATGTATTAAAATTATTCGTTCAATTGTGCTTCGCTTAAATGTCTGTATGAATTTTCAACCATAACAATTGTATCGTCAACTATAACACCAATTGCCAATGCAATTCCAGTTAGCGACATAATATTTGAAGACAATCCCATTAGATTTAATAAAATAAAACTAGATGCTACTGAAATGGGAATTTGAATGAGGATAATAATTGCACTTCGCCAATGAAAAAGAAAAATTAAAACAACAATTGACACACTAATAAATACTTCAATTAAAGTTCCTTTTACCGAATTGATGGCTTCCTCAATCAAGCTACTTCTATCGTAATCAATTTTAAATTTCACACCTTCGGGCAAACCTTTCTGAATTTCTACAATTTTCGATTTAACATTTTTTATTACGGCATCTGCATTTTCACCGTAACGCATTACAACAATTCCACCAACCGTTTCTCCCTCACCGTTTTTGTCAAAAATTCCATAGCGTAAATCACCGCCCATTTGCACATTTCCAACATCTTTTATTCTGACAGGAACATTGTTGTTTGTAGTTAGCGATATGTTTTCAATTTCAGCAATTGATTTAATGTAACCCAATCCGCGTACTATGTATGATTTGTCACTCATTTCGAATTTTCTTCCACCTACATCGTTGTTGTTAGATTTCACTACGCTCAAAATATTTATCATAGACAGGTTGTAATAATTCAGTTTTATTGGATCAATCACAATTTGATATTGTTTTTGAAATCCACCAAAAGATGCAACTTCACTTACACCTGGAACTGTTTGTAATGCTAACTTGATATACCAATCTTGCAATGCGCGTTGCTCGCCAAGATCATATCCTTTTGCATCTAACGAATACCAAAATATGTGGCCAACACCTGTTCCATCAGGACCCAATGTTGGTGAAATCCCTTCGGGCAATAGTTTTTGTGCAAAGTTTAATCTTTCAGTAACTCTTGTTCTTGCCCAATAAATATCAGCATTGTCTTCAAATATTAGATACACGAAACTCATTCCAAACATTGATGATCCTCTTATGTTTTTTAGTTTTGCAATGCCTTGAAGATTTGAAACTAGAGGATAGGTTATTTGATCTTCTATAACTTGAGGACTTCTCCCCATCCATTCAGTAAAAACAATTACTTGGTTTTCTGAAAGATCAGGAATTGCATCAACCGGATTGTGATTCATTTCGTAAATACCCCAAGCAAACATTCCTGCAGAAATTAGCAATACGATTAATCGATTGCGTAATGAAAATGATATAAGTTTTTTTACCATGTGTTTGTTTTATTTTATTGTTTCAGACATGTTCTTGTGTTCAGCCATTGAATTAGTTCCTTTCTTAAATACATACTCGCTGTTGAGCAAATATGATCCAGATACAACTACAGTCTCACCAACTTGTAAACCATCAACAATTTCAATTTGTGTGCTGTTTTGCATTCCCAGTTTTACCCTTCTGTTTTCAAATACATCATCCTTGTTTCGAATCCAAACATATGCACCTTTACTGTCTTGAATTATTGCGTTTATCGGAAGTGCTAAAGTTTTTTTCATTTCAGTTTTCAAAGTAATGTTTGCTAACATTCCTGGTTTTATTTGTTGCGTTGGATTTTGTATTTGAAATCTTGTTAACACAAAACGATTGGGCGATTGTACTTGTGGTTCGATAAAAATTACTTTGCCTAAAAACAATGTATCACTCAATGAAGGAATATTGAAATGGGCTTCAGTTCCTATTTTTAAATAGGATAAATAGGGAAGATACACTTGCGCTTCAACCCAAAGCGAATTGAAAGATGCAAGACGAAAAAGTGTTTGTCCTGTTGTAACATAATTTCCTTCGGCAACTGAAAGTTCGCTAACAAAACCATCTATTGATGAATAAATTGAAATATTTTGCAATGCGTTTTTCGAACTTTTTAATTGATTGATTTGAAATTCATTCATTCCATACAACAACAATTTATTTTTTGATGCAACAATCAATTCTTCTGAAACAGATTTCTGAATAGCAAGTATGTAATCCAATTGTGCTGCGTTTATGTCTTCGCTGTAAATTTCATAAAGCAATTGACCTTTTCTTATATAATCACCACTATTTTTTACTGCCAATTTTTCAATTCTCCCTTGAATTTTAGTGCTGATGGCATTGCTTAGATTTTGGTCAAATGTTACTTTTCCGGTAAGCATAATTTCTTTTGTCAAATTACTAATCCGAAGCGTATCAAATGTAATGTTGGCTAATTTTATCTGTTGAACGCTCAGTTTTATTTGTCCCGCTTTGAGGGTATTTTTTTTAGCTTTAATTAATTTCATGTGACAAATTGGACAAATCCCGTCTTTGTTTTCTATTACTTGCGGATCCATAGAACAGGTATAATATTCATCAGAGTTTGATAGCACAGAATGATTCTCATGATTGTTGCAAGAAGCCAACAATAGCATGCTTGATATAAATACCAAAAAAAATATTTTTCTATTCATTTTCATTTGATTTTATGAAACTCTCACTGTCTACCAAATATTGCGCATTGGCTGCAACTTTTTCATCTAGTTTTAATCCTGAAATTATTTGAATTGTAGTATCCGTTTCAAAGCCAGTTTGAATAGTTTTGGCAATGAAATTGTTTTTGTTTTTTAAAAACACAATTTGTTTTTTTCCTAAGTTGATAACTGCATTTCGAGGCAACCACATTCCGTTTATTTCACTTGTATAAATTTTTGCAGAAAGTAATGTTCCAATTTTAAGTTGAAGATGCTGTTCGTTTTGCAAATAAACTCTTGCTTTAATTGTAGAAGAATTTTGTCCTACAACTGGTTCGATGTAGTGAATGTTGGAAGTAATAACATTGTTTGGATTTATTTCTGAACTAATCTGAACTTTATCGCCAACATCTATAAATGCTGCATCTTTTTGAAAAATAGTAAGCACTCCCCAAACCTTATTTGTGTTGTAAACTGAAAAAATGGCTTGCCCACTTGTTAAATACATGCCTTCTTTAATAGTAAGTGAAAAACTTTGCGATGTAGTTTGATTTTCAATTTCAATTGGATTTGATTCCGAATCAGAATTTCCCATTTTCGAATTCATTCCATTGTTTAATGATGCTGAAGAAATAGCTTCACTACTTATTCCAATATCGTGAATATGGCCGCTGTATGGACTATAGATTGGTAATGGATTTATTGCTTGTTTCGAAGTTTCAATTTGAATTAATTGTTCGTTTGTTATACCCAATAATTTTAATTTTTGTTTTGTTGATTGTATAAGTTCAATATCATTTGAAGAATTTTTCAGCAGATAAATAAAGGCATGTTGTGCAGCTAAAATTTCAGTGCTATTAATGTCCATAATTCGCTGACCTTTTGAAACATTTTCAAAATTGAATCGTACATACAGTTTTTCAATTCTTCCATTAAATCTTGCGCTGATATTATTGATTAATTGTGGATCGTATTCAATAATCCCATTTGCTTGTAATATTGGATTTAACTTTTGTTGTGTTGCTGAAATAGTTTTTATTTCACTAAACACAGTTTGGTTTGTACTTTTCACCAATTCATTCAATTCGTTTGAACTGTTTGTTTGAAAATGTTTATGTTCATTTGCGTCATTGCACGAACAAATAGCGACAAGCAAAAGAAAATAAGTGAAATGCACTATCGCCTTTTCTAAATTGCAATTGAATGTAGCAGATTGATTATCTAATTTCCATTTCTCTTTCATAATCCACTTGTAATTTTAACAGTGTTCCTAATTGTTCTAATTTATTCATAGTTGCCATTCGATACATTTTCAATCCATCTAAAACTACAAATAAATCTTCCTTGTTTTGGCCGTATGCAATCAATGAAGTTTGGTAACTTTTGTAATATGTTGGAATGATGTTTTCTGAAAAATTTGTTAACTGTTGTTTTGTTGATTTGATTTGTGTTTGCAACGAAGCAATCGTTCCGGCAGTTTCATTTAGCAGAGCTTGTTTTTGTAAATTAATTGCATTGCTTGTGTTGTCTAAGCCTTTGATATTCGACTTAAATTCCTTTGAAGCCCATGGTGCAATTGGAATTGTTAGCATTCCCATTGCTGAGTATAATTTAGGCATAGGTTCCTCTCGTAAAGATTGCATGTGCGAAACTGAAATTCCGAAATCTGGCAATTGTTTTGATTTTTCATACTGCTGTTTCAGTTTTACTATCCCAATGCTAGCATCAAATTGTTTGATATCGCTTCGTGATGATGAAATAAGTGCAGTATCTATTAATTGTAATTCGTAATATTTTAAACTCAAATTTGTATCCACATCAAACGATATTGATTTATCAAAATTCATTAATGTGTTTAGTGCTACATTTTTTATTTGCATCTCACCTAACATCATTGTTTCCAAATTGCGTAGTTCAAATAAATCTGCTTGCGCTTTGTAAATGTTGTTCAGTTTTTCTTTGTTGTAAGTGTAACGGATTTGTGAAACCTGAATGATGTAATTCAGCAACGAATCAGTTTGTATCAATACATCTAATTTCCTTTTCAAAACAATCCACTCAAAATAAGTATGTTTTGCCATTGCAAACATTTCATTTTTTTTGACCGACTTTTTTTGTTTCTCAAATGGAGCCATGCCTTGCATGTATTTATAGTTTGCTTTTTGTTTTGCAGGATTTGGAATCATTTGTGCGCCTGTAATCATCCACATTCCTTCTCTAATATTTGTGTAAGGTGTTTGCCATGTTCCTGTTGATAGAGTAGGAGACATCCAACTTTTTGCAGTTTGCGAGTAATTGTTTACCGCATTGATTTGTTCGTCATACATTTTTAGCATAGGATTATTTTTCTCTATACTATTCAGAATAGAATCTAAGCTTAGTGCTTGTCCAAATGTTTGAATCGAACCAGTGCAAATAAGCAGTAGAAATATCAATTTAAATTTCTTCATTTTTTCCTGGTAATATTATTTTGCCATGTTTTTTTAATTCTCTTTCTTTCGCCATTTCGTAAATAATTGGCGTAACTAACAATACATAAATTGTAGATGTAACAACTCCTCCAATTAATGGAAGTGTGATTGGCAACATTACATCGCTACCAGTTCCAGTTGACCAAAGAATTGGTATCAATCCAAACAACGAAACAGAAACGGTCATCAATTTTGGTCTTAAGCGTTGCACTGCGCCATTCATTATATATTTTCTTAAATCAATAGTTGAAATTGTAGCAGATGAATTGCCTTTGTCTGCAATTAATTTTTCCATGTATTCATTCAGGTAAATAGTCATGAGCATAGCAGTTTCAATTGCTACTCCAAATAATGCAATGAAACCAACTGCAACTGCAACAGACAAATTCACTCCATAAAAATAAACCATAAATGCACCGCCAATCAATGCAAACGGAACGGTAATCATTGTTATCAAAGCTTCTTTCAAAGATTTGTAAGTAAAATAAAGCACCATGAAAATTAGAATGAAAACAATTGGCATTATCATCATTAAAGTATTGTTTGCTCTGATTTGATTTTCCCATTGTCCGCTCCATTCAAGTGAATAACCTTTAGGAAGTTTTGAAAACATTTTGTTCAATTTATCTTGCGATTCTTTAACAGTACTTCCTAGATCTCGGTTGCGAACATTGAACAAAACTGTACCGCGCAACATGGCATTTTCAGAATTTATCATTGGAGGCCCTTCTGAAATGGAAACGGAAGCAACAGCTGAAAGTGGAACAGTTCCATAATCATTTGTTTTGATAGGAATTTGTTTAATCGCTTCCAAACTATTTCGATAATCTTGTGCAAATCGTGCATTCACAGTATAGCGTTCTCTGCCTTCAATTGTAGTTGTAATATTCATTCCGCCCAAAGCAGTTTCAACATACATATTGACATCATCTACACTCAATCCGTATTTTCCAATTTCGTCTTTCTTAGTTTTAATATCTACATATTTTCCACCAGTGATGGGTTCAACATATAAATCTTTAATGCCATTTATTCCTTGAAGTTCGTTTTTGATTAAAGTTGCAAGTGCATGGATGGAATCAATATTTTGCCCGTAAACTTTTAATCCTACATCCGTTCGTATACCAGTTGATAGCATATTTATACGATTGATAATAGGCTGTGTAAATCCATTAACTACACCGGGTATTTGCAACTTTGCATTTAACTCATTTATAATATCATCTTTAGTTAATCCATTTCTCCATTCTGATTTTGGTTTCAATAGTATAATTGTTTCAATCATACTTATTGGAGAATTGTCAGTGGCTGTATTTGCTCTGCCTGCTTTGCCTAAAACATTTTCAACTTCAGGAACCGACTTGATAATTTTATCCTGCACTTGTAAAATTCTTTTCGCCTCTGAGTTTGAAACATCAGGCAATGTTACTGGCATAAAAAGTATTGAACCTTCATCCAACGGTGGCATAAACTCAGTGCCCATTCTAAACATCATTGTACAACCAATAAGTAAAGCAATTAGGTTTATTGTCAATACAGTTTTACGCCATTGCATACACCACAAAAGCAATGGCGAATAAATTTTTTCTAAAGTGCGAGTAACAGGATTTGAATGTTCGGATTTTAGTTTTCCTTTTAGAAAAATTGATATCAATATTGGCGTTAATGTAATAGCAAGAAATGCATCTATAATAAGTATAAAAGTTTTTGTCCAAGCCAGCGGATGAAAAAGTTTTCCTTCAATTCCGGTTAGCAAAAAAACGGGTAGAAAAGAAGCAATTACTACAATTGTTGAGTAAAATACTCCTGGTCCAACTTGCTTTGAGGATTTAGAAATGATATGTAATCTTTCCTTTTTATCCATTTTATTTTTCTTCTACAAGTTGTAAATCCATATTGCAAACTGGGCATTGAATAAGCTCTGTGTAAGTTTTTCCTTTTTCACAATCCATTGGGCATTGATAATGCACATTGCTTTTATTTTGCTCAACCTGATTCGTGCTATCTCCAAGTAGTTTATTTTCTAGTGGTTTATTATTCCCGCATTTTCCGCAATTGATATATACTGTTGTTCCTATTGCTATTACTGCAATCAAAACGATAATTAAATTTCGTGATTTCATATTGTTATTGTTTTAAAAATTAAGTAAATTGAAATAAAAAAAATATCCGTCTCGTAGATGAAACGAATGAAAAAAGTAAAACAGAAATGTTAAACTAAAATGGAGCGAAAATCAATAACCCGATCTAAAAATTTCGGGGGAGGGGAGTGGTTGTTTTTAAGTACCGAATAGTTTTTGAAACTAATTTTAGGTGTAAATTCAAAATAAATTATAGCAGAAGAAAAAGTTGTTTTTGCAAGATGAAATTCGAATGCAGGTGAATAATCTGAATTAACTTTTACATAGTTAGTTTCATTCTTGCAACAGTTTTCTGGCATTGATTTTTCATCATCGCAGCAACTTTTCTTTTTTATCACCCCAACGGATTCAAGTTTGCCTCCACAATAATGCGAATGAATATTAATTCCAATTGCGCTAGCAAGAAATAAAATAGATAGAAATATGGAAACTACTTTTTTCACAAATTTATTTTCGAGTGCAAAAGTAAAACATATTTATGTTTTTACAAGTATTTAGCGTTTGATTTTTAAATGCACTAATAATTACTGCTTGTCGTGGCTTTCGCCTTTTGCAACTTTAAAAATATGAAGAATATACGGAAACAATGAATCCATAGTTTCTTCAGCACCTTTTGTAGAACCCGGAAGTGTTAAAGTTAGTGTATTGCCAATCATTCCTGCAACTCCTCTAGACAGCATAGAATATGGAGTTCTATCTTGTCCAAAACATCTTGCGGCTTCCATAATTCCTGGAATTTCTCTATCCAAAAGTGGTTTGATAGCTTCTGGAGTAACATCGCGTTTTGACAATCCAGTTCCACCAGCGAAAATTAACAAATCATAATTTTCAGCCGAAAAATATTTTGCCTTTTGTTGAATTATTTCCAATTCGTCAGGAATAATTTCATAATCGGAGTTTTTTATTCCGCATTTTTTTAATTTTTCAATAATGGCTTTTCCTGCTTTGTCGTGTTTTTTACCAGCTGATATGCTGTCAGAACAAACAATAACAATTGCTTTTAATTCGCAATTTAAAATATCTATGAAATCTGATTTTCCTCCCTTTTTTTCAATTAATTGTATTGCTGAAATTTCAATTTTTTTATCAATTGGTTTCAACATATCATACATCGTTAGCGCTGTAATTGCTGCTCCATGCATAGCTTCAACTTCAACACCTGTTTTGTAAATCGTTTGAACCGCTACTGTAATCAGTATTTTCAACTCGTCTATTTCCGAATGAATAGTTGCAAATTCGACAGGCATTGGGTGGCAATCAGGTATTACATTGCTGGTATTTTTAATCGCCAATAAACCTGCAGCTCTTGAAAACTCAAGTACATTTCCCTTTGGAACTTTATTGTTTTTAATTGCATCAATCGTTTCTTGTGTGCTTACTTTTACAATTGCTTGAGCAATTGCAGTTCGTTTAGTATTTATTTTTCTTGTTATGTCAATCATAATTCAATTGATTTATTAGCATTTGTTTTCCATTGAAAACTTTCGTCTTCAAAAATTTCCTTTCCCCAAATAGGTACTTCTTTTTTTATTCTTTCAACTAATTCATTGCAGCCTTCAATTGCAGCTTTTCGATGTTTGGATGAAGTGAAAACAAACAGACTTATTTCTCCGACATTTACCGTACCAATGCTATGATAAATATGCATGCAGGTTAATTCATACTTGTTAAAAGTAGCCTCTCTTATTTCGTGCATTTTTTCTTCGGCCATTTCAGTATATGCTGAATAGTTTATAGCAATTACCTCTCGTTCATTTATCCTATCATTTCTAACCTGCCCAAGAAAAATACTGTGTGCTCCAATGCTTTTTTTTGTGCTGTGTTTTGCAATTGAATCTCCAACAAATTCTGGAGAAATTGCACCTTCAACAAATATTTTTTTTATTTTTTTTGATTCCATACTTAAATGTGGATTTTATTTTGGTGTTTTTTCCATTCTATAATTCCACCGTGTAAGCTGCTTACAGATGCATTAGGGATTATTTTATTAATGATTTTTACAGCATTTAAACTTCTTATTCCAGTTTGACAAAATACAACAATTGTATCAGCAATTTTAAGTGCCGAAATCTTTTCTTCAAGTTCATTCATTGGAATTTTAATGTTTGGAAACTCGCTTACAATTGGCAATTCACTCAATTCGCGAACGTCAATTACTGTAATCTTGTTTCCTGCTATTAAAAGATCAAAATTTTCAGCTGATATTTCATTGCTTACATGGCTTACGCCACAAATCCAATCATAATTAAATGCTAAAAATTCTTTCTCGTTTTTCGGCATTTTACTTTTTGACTTTTCGTCTGAAAAAATCTCGAACTCATGCATTTCATTATTTAAGACATTGTACGAAATTATTTTGTTGCAAATGGGTTTCCCAATGCCTGTTATAATTTTTATAGCTTCTGTTGCTTGCATGGTCCCAATTAACGCTGGAACTACACCCAAAACTCCTGCTTCGTTGCAAGATAAAATTGTGTTTTCAACTGGAGGTTCTGGAAACAAATCGCGGTAATTTGTTTTGATATTAGAATTGTTTTCTTCAAAATTAAAAACACCAACTTGACCTTCGAAGCGCAATACTGCCCCATAAATAAAAGGTTTGTTTAACAAAACACAAGCATCGTTAATTAAGTAGCGTGTCGAAAAATTATCAGAACCATCAATAACTAAATCGTACGCTGAGATTATTTCAAGAGCATTTTTATTTTGTAGTTTTAGGTTGAGTATATTGATTTGAATATCCGGATTTAGTTGTTTAATTCTTTCTGCTGCTGTTTTCACTTTTGATTTTCCGATGTCGTCAGTTGTGTAAAGAATTTGCCGTTGAAGATTTGAAATATCAACTACATCAAAATCAACAATTCCGATTGTGCCAATACCAGCTGCAGCAAGATATTGTAAGGCTGGACATCCCAAACCACCCGCTCCAATAATAAGAACCTTTGCATCAAATAATTTAATTTGTGCTGCAACTCCAAACTCTTTTAGTTGAATTTGTCTTTGGTATCTTAAATGGTTTTCAGTCGAGAGCATTTTTTCGTTTTTTATCCTCCAGAAAATGGGGGCAAAAGAGCAACAATATCACCCATATTAATTTCCGTATTTTTATTAATATTTTTTTTGTTTATAGCAATTCCATAACTTATTTCGTTCAATTGTGGAAACGCATTTGACAGTTTTTTTCTCAACTCTTCTGTATCTTTTATTTCGTTTATCGACATTATCGAATTCCCAATAATGTCCGCAATTTGTCCGAATGCTATTATTTTTATTTCCATTACATAAGTTGACTTAAAGCGCGTTCAAAATCTTTCTTTGTATTTAAATTCAAAAATAATTTATCGCCAAATAAATCATTTTGATCGAAATCAATTTTCTGCAAATTGAAATGAGTTACAAGCGTTTGCAATTTGATAATATTTTGAAGGATAAGTTTTTCCCATTTTGCTAAACAATCTTTTGAATAAAGTCCAAACAAAGGTTCTATTTTATTTTTATGAATTGCTAAATTTATTTGTGATGAGTTTGCTTTTTGAAGCAGGAAATTAATAGCGGAAGTAGTTACAAATGGCATATCGCAACTCATTATAAAGTTCTGATTTGTATGGGTATGTTTTAATGCAGTATAAATTCCACCAGCCGGTCCAATATCTTTTATCAAATCAGGAATTAATTCGAATCCAAATTTTTCATATTCTATATTATTTGAAATTATAAATATATTTTTTACCGATTTCTCAAGTTGTTCAAAGGCATGTTGAATTACTGCTTTTTTATTTAGTAGCATTAATCCTTTATCGCTTCCCATTCTTGAGCTTTTTCCGCCAGCTAAAATATATCCAGATATGTTATTTTCAATTTGCTGCATGAATTAGGTTAACATTAATTTAATACTTGCAATAAGTAAAACTACAGCTAATATTTTCTTTAAAAATGTTGTGTCAAATTTCTTAGATCCTAAATAAGAACCTAAAATGCCGCCACAAATTGCAATTGCAATCATCCATCCCATTTCAATTTTAAATTCAAATCCATTGTTAAACAAACCTGCGAATCCAGCTAAAGAATTTACAAAAATAAACAATGCAGAAACGGTAGCAGTACGTTTCATATCTGCCCAATGCAACAAAAGAATAATTGGGCTTAAAATTATACCTCCGCCAATTCCAATCAATCCTGAAAAGAAGCCAATGATTCCACCAATAATTAATGCAAGCTTGAAATTAATTTCTTTGGAAATAGTTTCAGTTTGAAATTTAAACCCAAAAAGTTTTATGATTGGAAATAATAAAAAAACGGCTAATATTTTTTTATACAAATCAGCATCAATTGATATTAAGCCACCAAGATAGGCTGCAGGAATTGAGGCCAAAGCAAATGGATAAAATAATTTCCATTGAAAATATCCGCTTCGATAATATTGTGTAAATGCGATAAGCGAAACAAAAATATTTAACATCAATGCAGTTGGTCGCATGGTTTCAGGAGCAGCCGCAAAAAATATCATTAAAGCTAAATAACCACTTGCGCCACCATGTCCAACGCTAGAGTAAAGCAATGCTATGACGAATAATAAAAGATAAAAAATCACTTCGCTGTACATCTGTTTTTATTGATTATATAATCATTCTTACCTTAACAAAATCGCCTTTATTGAAATCAATTTTTTCTTCTTCTAACTCAATTATGCAATTAGCAAAAGCAAACGAATTCATTAAATAACTTTCCTGTTTTTCTAAAATTTCAACTTCTTTTAAATCCGTTTTCCCTTTTAATATAAAAGTAAGGGACGATTTTTTTATGTAGGAATTTGCCAATGGTAAATTTAACGCTTCAAAATATTTTTTCTTTGTAAAAGTGCTAATGGCATCAACAATGTATCTGTAAAAACAAGTTAAAACTGCTGCAGGATTTCCTGGCAAAGCAAATACTAAAGTAGTATCCATTTTCCCAAAATAAAATGGCTTTCCTGGTTTTTGTTTCACTTTATGAAACACCTTTTTTACGCCACATTTTTCGAGTGCCGATACTACAAAATCATAATCTCCAACCGATACGCCACCAGTTATTATTAAAATATCAGTATGTATTTCTTTTGAAATTGCATGTATAATATCCACTTCAATATCGTCAACAATATTGACTGAAATAGGCGATATGTTTAGTTGATTAAGTGCTGCAATTAATCCAAACGAATTTGATTCGTAAATTTTTCCTTCAGTAATTTCATTGCCTGGCTGCACCAATTCTTTTCCAGTTACAATAATGCTGATTGTAGGATTAGAAAAAACTTTAATTTTATCAATTCCTGTTCCTGCTATAAATGAAATAGAAGCAGGTGAAAGTAAATGCCCAACATCTAAAATACATTCGCCTTTTTTAGATTGTGATCCTTTCAATCGAACATTTTTTCCTTGTATAAGTTGTTCGTCTTTTATGCTAATTGAATTGTTTGAAACAATTACATTTTCTTGTATTACAACTGTGTCAGCGCTTAATGGTAATGCCGCTCCGGTGTAAATACGAACTGCTTCATTTTGCACTAATTTATTTGATGAAAAACTTCCTGCTTGTATTTCTGAAGTTATAGTTAAAATGCTTTTTTTATCCCAATCAGAAAATGAAAACGCATATCCATCCATTGCTGATTGATCGAAAGGAGGTGTATCTATTTTTGAAAAAATAGCTTCGGCTAAAACGTACCCGTAAGCATCTTTTACATTCAACAACTTAACTTTTGTTGTCGTGCAATTTTCATATATTAATTTTTCTGCTTCTGATACTTTTTTCATCTTCAAAACCAATTACAAAATATTTAAAAGAAAGATTGATGATTAAGAAAATCAGCCACCAATGTTAATCATGCTTCTATTGTTAATTTTTGTTGCATCTGTTTTTTTATAAGCCGATGTAAACTGACCTCCCAATGCTTTTTCTTTATCTGCAACGCATTGTTTTATTAATGGAAGTATATCGTTTCCATTTCTCAATGCACTTAAAATATCTACTTCGTTATTAGAGAATAAACAGTTTTTCATTTTACCGTCTGTGGTTAATCGCATACGATTACAACCGCTACAGAAGGGTTCGCTCATGCTACTTATTACAGCAAAAGTGCCTTTGTGTCCTGATACAAAATATTTCTTTGCCGTATCATTTTTTTCGTTGATTAATTTTATGTAATTATATTTTGTTGCTATTAAATCTAATATTTCTTTGAATGAAAAAACTTTGGTATTGTCCCATTTATTTCCTTCAAATGGCATGAATTCAATAAATCGGACATGTATATTTTCATCTTTTGTCCAGGCAATAAAATCAAGTATCTCATCATCATTCATGTTCTTCATTACTACTACATTTATTTTTACATGAAAATTATTTTGTAGCAATAGATTAATATTATCCTTTACTCTGTCAAATTCATTTCGTTGAGTAATTGAAAAATTTTTATCTTTTTTAAGTGTGTCTAAACTGACATTTATTGAGTGAATCCCAGCTTGTTTAAATGTTTCGATAAAATCATGAACAAATACACCATTTGTAGTAATAACTAATTCAACTGGATATTTTGACAATCGAAGTAGAATGTCTTTGGCATCTTTTCTAACCAATGGTTCGCCACCAGTAATCCGAATTTTTTTAACGCCTTCGTTTACAAAAACGGAAGCGATTTTATCAATTTCATCTGCTGACATTCGAACAGCACCTGCAAAAAAATCTTTTGGCAAATCAATAGGATTGCAATATGTGCAACGCAAATTGCATTTGTCGGTGAGAGAAATTCTCAGGTAGTCATGATTGCGGTCAAAGGAGTCTTTAAGCATTTTTAAACTTCAAATAGTCTGAAAAGTTACACATTTTAGCTTCTTAATTGCAAATGTCAAATCAATCTCATTTTTATAAATTAAATTGGATTTGTAATTTTTTAAAAATGAGACTTCAAATCTCCAAACTCAACATTAGTAAAATATTTGTTTGAATGAGAAAACAGGAGTTAAGAAATTATTTTCCTCTGCCTTGCAGAATAATTAATATGGTATAAATCAAAATCCGAACATCAATAGCAATGGAACGATTTTCGATATACAAAATATCAAACTTAAGTCGTTCAACCATTTGCTCTACATTTTCGGCATATCCATATTTTACTTGCCCCCAACTTGTAATTCCAGGCTTTACGCGAAGTAAGTGTTTGTAATGTGGAGCTAAAAGTACAATCTGATCTATAAAAAATTTTCTTTCAGGTCTTGGTCCAACTAAGCTCATTTCACCAATCAATACGTTGTAAAACTGTGGAATTTCATCAAGCCGATATTTGCGTAAAATTTTCCCAACGGGTGTAATTCTTTTGTCGTTTTTTTTCGAAAGCAAAGGGCCTTCATTTTCAGCATCAATATACATACTTCGAAATTTATGAATATAAAAGGGTTTGCCTTTAAAACCAATTCTGATTTGTTTGAAAAGAATCGGGCCTGAAGAACTTGCTTTCACAGCTATCGAAACGAAGAGATAAACAGGAAGAAATAATATAAATACAAAAATTGACGCCAAAATATCAATAATTCTTTTCACTACTTTTTGCCATTGAGGCATTACATCTTGGTTAATTTCTATTAGCGCAAATCCTGTAACATTGCTAACTTTTACATTTCCACTTCGCATGTCATACAAGTCTGGAATTATGTGTAAGGATACCTGTTCGTCTTCAAGTAAATTGGTAATTACATTTAACTCTTGATGGCTGCTGCTTTCAATTCCAATAATTACTTCTTCGATATTATTTTTTTCGATTAAAGTTGGTAGGTCATTGTAAATGCCAAGAAAATTTAATCTGTTATGTAGTACATGATTTTCAATTTGTGTGTTTTGATTTGCAAAACCCTTTAATAAAAATCCTTCTGTATTATTGTTTTGCTCAATTTCATTTACCAAATCAAGTGTGCGTTGATTATTGCCAATTACAATTGTATTAAATCCTATCTTTCTATTTCTTAAAAGTTTTATTATGTACGATGATATCAATAAACGTGGCAAAATCGTAAAACAAAAATGTAATGTAAATAATGTAATGATGGTTTTATAATACGCCTGATAAGATTTAACTTCATCATCCAAAAGCAATAAAAAAAACAATAACACAACGCCAAAAATAGTTATGCTAAATGTGCTTGATACTTCTTTAATTCTGCTATTGCGCCAAATATTTTTGTATTGGCCAGATAAAAAATAAAGTATTACCCAATAAATAGGAATGTACATTAAACCAAGAAAAAAACTTCTATTTAATTCTATTGGTACTTGATATCCAAATTTGTCGGGTTCAATAAAATATTTTCGATACACAAAAAACATAGCCCATGCTGATGCAGCCGATAAAATATCGAGCAATACAAACATCACTATATGTTTTTTTCTTTTCTTAATCAACGGTAAATAAGTTTAATGTTATCTAAAAATAATTCTGGCGTTTGGGTATCGTGTTTTGTAATTTGAAAATCTATTTGAAATCCGGTTGACCAACCGTATTTATTTAGTTTTGAACTTATATCATCGGTTAAATCAAGATACAATTTATTCCATTTATTATTTGGATAAACTACTAAAACACTAAACGGAAAATCGCCTTGTATGGTTTTGCAAACCAACCCAATTTGAAATGTTGTATTGCATTTGTAATCTACTTCAAGATAAATAGGAGAGCCCATTGGCAATCCATTTTTTACATTCGAAATATAATCCAATTGATAGGATGAATCACTCAACTTTAGCAATGCAGAATTTTTCCCTTCTTTCCAAGCTCTTGTGTCATTTATCTTTATTAATGTATCGCCTAAATGGTAGCTATTGCTTTTGAAAATACTATAAGATGAAGAAGTATTGTCGTCATAATCCTCAACAGCAAAAGTAATATTGGACGAATAATTAACGACAGGTTCAACTGTATCGGTTTTCAAAACTTCTAAATTTAATGTGTCAATATAATCGTCATAAAATGGGTAAACAATTCGTTGAAATTCTTGTCCCGAATGTTTAACTCCTGCTGCAAATCGAAGAATTGTTTTTCCTGTTTTTTGAATCGGAATTAATGCAGGCAATCCGTAGCTGCCCAAAAATTTTTGCCCGCCTTCGTCTATATAAACCCAAACATCTAATATCTGATGCGATGTGTCACCTTGTTGTGCAGTTGAATTGTTAATGGTTTGCAACTTAAATGGCTTTACAAAAATATACGAAGGGATAACGACCTTTTCATCTTTATCGCATGATTGAAAGATAAAAAGTGTAAAAAAAGAGATGACTATTAAGATCGAATAACTATTTTTCATAAATTAAGGAGGCAAAGGTATTATCTTTTGGCAAATAGTTTGAAGGCAACAAAGTTCAATTCAACGAATAGAAATGAAGAATGGCTTAACTTACGTTTATTTTTAATTTCTCAATTATTTCATGAGCCACTTCTATGGGTTGATAATTAACGTGCAGGGTTCGTAAATTTAGTTTGTGATTGCTTATTTGTCCAGCAAAATGTTCCAATTCGCGCTTTATCATTTCGTTGTGGTTTTTGCCCGAATTTTTAAGAATTTCTTCGTGGTGATCTGGATTTTCTTCTTCGTTTGAATTTAGCACTGAAATTTTAAAATTATTCAAGTCCAAACTATAGGTTTTGTTTTTTTGAAAGA
>CAMAWM010000025.1 GCA_945861965.1 Chitinophaga pinensis
GCAACAAAAAGTAAAATCCATCTGTACTTGTGCGGAATGAAGTAATAAAGAATTACAACGGAAGGAAGAAACAATAAAAAATATATGGAGTTGAATAACATATTTTAAATAATTCGCAATTTAAAATGTTGTTTATTTTGTTCTTTTCGAAAATAAACTAAACCAATAAAAAACAAATCGACTGTAACCGTTACTTGTTCATTTTTTTTGATTTCATTCCATGCTTTTGCCATACCATCACTCCAATATATATCGTCAAAAATCAGTAACGTATTGTTATGTACCTTGTATAAAAGTT
Source organism: Chitinophaga pinensis (assembly GCA_945861965.1). Classification (GTDB taxonomy): domain Bacteria; phylum Bacteroidota; class Bacteroidia; order UKL13-3; family UKL13-3; genus CAMAWM01. The sequence goes on from CAMAWM010000025.1 coordinate 299, forward strand.
GCTTGAAATAATTCATTGTTGCTTCATACGTATGGTTGCCATCAACAAAAGCAAAATCAATTTGGTCGAATCGTTGAAGCACTTTTTCTAATAGAAAATCAAAATTTCCATAATTTAACCTAACATAATTTTCGAGAGCAAGTTTTTGAAAATTTTGACTTGCTAATTTAAACACTTCCTCTGAACCTTCAATGCTTTCAAAATGCAAATGATTTTCACTTTCGGACAATGCAGTTGCAATATATGCGGTTGTAAGCCCAAGCGATGTACCAAGTTCAATACCTTTACTGTAATTGTGATGTTTTATTAACCTATAAATTGTTTGAGCAAGAATTTTTTGTTTTGCATGTTTTTTTGCCACATCTGACACAAGCATCTTTTTTTGTTTGCTTACTTCATTTCCTGCTCCCAAATCGTTAAAACAAACTTGAGAAGAGCTTATTTTTAATTCATTTCTTAGCTTTTCAATTATTGAACAAGAGATAGGATCTTTCTGTCTTCGAATACAATTTTTCCATAAATCAAAAACAAATGGCGAATGCAAAACATCAACAGGAGTCGCCTGAAAATAATGTCGAATAAGATTTCTTAAATAAAAAAGATTGATTGCAGACATCCGCTACAAGTATATATTTTTCTACTATAGTTTATAGTTAAAATTAAATTCTACTTTTTCTTTTCTTCAACAATTGACAAGTCAATTGGTTTTAAAACTTTTTCCTTCAATAAAGCAATGTCTATTACTTCAAGCATATCATTAACAAAACTAAATTTCAATCCTTTTAAATAATGCGCTGCAATTTCATTGACATCTTTACGATTCACTTCACTTAAAATTATTTCATTAATTCCTGCACGTTTAGCTGCAAGAATTTTTTCTTTAACTCCACCAATTGGCAATACTTTTCCACGCAAAGTGATTTCACCAGTCATTGCCAATTTTCGTTTCACTTTTCTTTGCGAATATACACTTGCAAGCGATGTCAACATGGTAATTCCTGCTGATGGACCATCTTTTGGAACTGCACCTGCCGGAACATGAATATGAACATCAAATTTTTCAAAAACCAAAGGATTAATATTTAAATAACTGCAATGCGATTTTAAAAAGGTTAATGCTGTAACTGCTGATTCCTTCATTACATCTCCCAAATACCCTGTTAAAGTAAGTTTACCGCTTCCTTTTGTCAATGTACTTTCAATAAAAAGTATTTCTCCACCAACACTTGTCCACGCCAATCCGGTAACTACTCCCGCAACATCATTTCCTTGATAAATTTCTTTTTCACTTCGCTCAACTCCTAAAATTTTATTCAAATCTTTTATATCAATTTTGGTATTGTGTTTTTTATTCAAAACAATTTCTTTAGCTACATGACGCGAAACAGATGCAATTTGTTTTTCCAAATTTCTTACACCACTTTCGCGAGTATATCCTTCAACAATTTTTTCAATGGCTTTATCCGCCAATTCAAAATCTTTTTCTTTCAATCCGTGATTTTTTTTCTGCTTAGGCAATAAATATTTTTTTGCTATTTGCACCTTTTCTTCCATCGTATATCCATTAATCTCAATTATTTCCATTCGGTCAATCAATGCTGGCTGAATGGTATCAAGTGAATTTGCAGTTGCAACAAACATTACTTTTGACAAATCGTATTCAATTTCAATAAAATTATCGTAGAAAGTTGCGTTTTGTTCAGGATCTAAAACCTCCAACAATGCACTGGATGGATCGCCACGAAAACTGGTTTGTATTTTATCAATTTCATCGAGTACAAAAACGGGATTGTTTGTTTTTACTTTTTTCAGGTTTTGAATAATCCTTCCCGGCATTGCGCCAATATATGTTCTTCTATGACCTCTGATTTCACTTTCATCGTGTAATCCTCCCAAAGCAACACGAGCATATTTCCTATCTAATGCTCTGGCAATGGAACGCCCTAAACTGGTTTTACCAACTCCTGGAGGTCCATACAAACAAAGAATTGGACTTTTCATATCACCCTTTAGTTTTAAAACTGCCAGATATTCTAAAATTCTTTGCTTTACTTTTTCTAATCCAAAATGGTCTTCATTCAATATTTTTTCGGCATTTTTTAAATTAAAATTATCCGTACTGCATTCATCCCAAGGCAAATCAAGTAACGTTTGTAAATAATTTAATTGAATAGAATAATCTGGTGCCATTGGATTTATGCGCTTCAATCGTTCTACTTCTTTTGCAAAAGCTTCTGCTACAACCTTAGTCCATTTTTTTTCTTTGGCTTTTGATTTTATTGATTCAATTTCTTGTTCAGGATTATCAGCACCAAGTTCTTCTTGAATTGCACGCATTTGTTGATGAAGAAAAAATTCGCGCTGTTGTTTATCCATATCTCCACGCACTTTGTCCGAAATTTTGTTTTTAAGCTCCAACATGTGCTTTTCAGTCATCATTAATTCCAACAAGTGATTTGCTTGTTCGTGAATATTATTATTAGCCAACAATTGTTGTTTGGTAGATGCATCAACATTTAGATTGGAAGCTACCAAACTGATTAAAAAACGAGGATTGCTAATGCTTTTTACACCACTTGAAACATCAGGAGGAAGTATTCCATAAAGCTCAATTAACTCAGAGCTTGTTTCTTTTACAGCTTCAAAAACCAACTTAACATCCTTGTTGTTTTCATCAACTTTTTCTTCAATAAAAATACTTACATTAGCTGTTAAGTACGGCTCACTACTAATTTGCTTGCCAATTCTAAGTCTTCTCAAGCCTTGCATAATGGCCGAATTCTGACCATTGGGCATTTTAATAATTCGAAGCACTCTTGCCAATGTTCCTACATCATACAAATCATCCACAGTTGGATCGTCAACACTTACATTTTTTTGTGCTACTACCGCCACCAATGTTTTTTCTTTTGATGCTTTCTTAATTAATGAGTTTGATTTATCTCTACCTACCGTAATTGGTATTGCCATTATGGGAAACAAAACGGTATTGCGAAGCGGTAATATTGGCAGAGATTCGGGTAAATCTTTCTCGTCAAATTCAAAATCTGTACTTTGGCTAAACAATGGAAACATCTCTCCATTTTCAACATCATCGCTTGCTACGCTTGCTAAAATTAGATTATCGTTTTTGAAATTCATCTTTCTTAATTTGAAATATTTTGGAATGGCTAATTTAGTCAATAGATATGCCAAATGAAAATTAAACTGACTACTTTACAATAATAGCCTGTTTGAATTTTTAATTTTCTAATGTCTGAAGTTTGTAACTAAAAATCATTCCCAGCTCCTTGGCTTTTTGTTTTGCAAGTTCTGCTTTTTCGCCAATAAAATGTTCGTTAATTGTAGTTGAAAACAGTTCCAACCATCGTGTAAAATGTTCGGATTTAATGTTTCTATTCATGTGCGAATTGAAAACATTTCCAGTAAATCCTGGTTTATTTAATAACTGAAAATTCCAAAATTGAATCATGCGCGGCAAATGAGCTTCCCAATTTGTATTCTCAAAAAAAACGGAAAGTATTTCATCTTTTAAAATTTTATCGTAAAAATTTTTAACCAATTCTTCTACATCAATCTCTGTTTTTATTTCACGTTTCACCTAATAATTTTTAAATAAATACCTTTGCACTTTCAATATTAATTGTCAGATTCTTCGTTTACTTCTTTCATGTTCAAAATAAATTTTTCATCGGGAAATGCATAATAAAAGCTATGCCAACATTTACCACAGCGCAACTTTATCGGCTTTAAAAACCACAATAATCTTTTAATTAATTCATTTCTTTTAATTCGAATAATCTCTGTGGTCTTTTTGCAAATCGGACATTCATTTTTAAATTTTACTGTTTTAAAAAAGCCTCTTACAATCAACAAAAATGCAAGTAGAAACAATACGATCTCGTAATGTTTCATAAGGGGGTGTCAATCATTTTAATGTAATTAGGTTTATAAGCAAAAACAAAATTATTAAAATATAAATACAAAAAAAACCGGATTGTCAACAATCCGGTTTTCTAAATAATTTATTGAATTCGATTAACGAATAGCGCCTTGAAATAATGGATTGCTCCACATACTCATAAATTCGATATCTTCTTTAACCATTCCTCTTACATTTTCATTCATTGAAACCGAACGAGCAATGTTTTTTACTACTTCTTCTAAGTTATTTGTGCGAGCATTTGCAACTGCACGAAGATAATAATGACTCCAATCTAAGTTGTCAGGATTTAAAGCATCAATTATTGAAATACATTTAGCTGAATTACCATTCATCAAATGTGCAAGTGCAACATTAAAATCAGATTGGTTGCTGCGATCAAATGAGCTAACTGCTTGGTCATAGGTTCCTTTTTTCACTGCAAGCAATCCCATGTTATAACTAACTTCAGCTCCTTTTTGAGCAGCCATTACATAATATTTTTCAGCATTTGCAAAATCACCTTGCGCTTTGAACATAACTCCCATGTTAGCCAAAACCACACCGTTGTCAGCACTCATTGACAATGCTTTTTCAAGATTAGATTTCGCATCGTTATTATTTGAAAGTCTGATTTGCGTTAATCCTAAATCGTTATAAGCTCTCCAATCGTTGGCTTCTTTTGCTATGTAAGCATTTAAAACTTCTGATTTTTTAGCCATATCGGTAGTAATTAATGCCAAATGAAATAATTCTTTGTTATCTAATTTATCGTATTGACCATAAAGTGCTACCAATTCAGCTTCTGTTTTCATTGGGCTCGCTCCGTTTACAATCAACTCACTTCTGCGCAACGAAGGCAAAATGCTTTCTTTTGCTTTCATCCAAGTTTTGGAATGGTTGCGTTTTAATAATCCTTCACGTTCTTCATCGCTGATTGAGCTGTTGCGAATTATTGCTAACATTGCATCTTTTTCAGCAAATTCACTTGCTACAATTGCTTTTTCAAATCCTGTCCAATCTTCAGAAGTTGAAAATCCACGACTGAAGTTAGTATCATTTACTTCGCTAAATCCAAGTTTTTTAAGTTCCTTTTTGAAATAATTAAACGTAGATTCTGCACGTCCTTTTGATAAGTTGCTGTTTCGCGAAAGCTCACCATCTGGTGATGCATATGCATTAATTGCTATTCCACGAGCTACAAAACTTGGGTCAGATTGCAATAAGTTTTTTAAAGCTTCAATCTGCATTTTATTGTTAATGCCATCTTTACCTTGCTTGAATTTTGGATTGAATTTATGCACATCAACTGGGAAATAAATATTCACTGATTTTGTAATAGGTTCAACTTTGTAATCATCGGTCGCCCAAATTCCCATATCGCCACCTTTTAAAAGCAAGGCAGTTGTAATCATACCTTCAGCCAATGGTTTATTTAAAATTGGCACTTCTACATTTTTTCCATTAACTATGAATTTAGGATATAATGTTGCACGTTTCATATTTGGCTGATATAACCATTTATGTTTGTAAGAAACTTTTCCACCAGTTTTACTTACTACTGTTTCATCAGCTTTCGCTTTAGATTTTTCGCCTCTCACTGTTGATTCTTTCAACTCAATTATCGATCCATCTGCTGTCTTTAAATACGGTTTAAAAGTGATTAACACTTTCGAATTGATTGACTTTGGTGGAATATTGGCGTCAATAAAAACCACGACACTATCGCCTCTAACCTCTAATGGATTTGGGGTAACACTATAATTGTTTTTAGTAAAGTTGTTTTTTACACCGCAAGATGCTATCAACATTAAAGATGATGCACCGAGAATAATTTGTCTAATATCTCTCATGGTAATTAATTAGTTTTGTGGCGCAATTATAATTTTTTTATTTTAAAATTAATTATTTTTTTTAGCATGTATATTATTAAAATTAAGGGTGTTGCAAAAATTCCGGATTATTTACAAGTTCGAGACGATAATTTTACGCTTGTTTGTTACACTAGAACCGATAGGCCTGAAAAGGCGCTACAAAGATGTGGGCTTGCAGACAAGATAGATTTTATAAAAGAGAAAATGAACGAAATTCCTTTTGGGCAAATGACTAAAATATATTAAAATAATGACTGAAAAGAAAACCGTTATTGAGTTAGAAAAAGCAAGTATTTTCCAACAAAACACACTCATTTTATCCGATATAAACTTAGTGATAAACAATGCAGAATTCGTATATCTGATTGGATATACAGGAAGCGGGAAAACCACCTTATTAAAACTTTTATATGCCGAGCTAAATTTAGAACAAGGAAATGCGAAAATTGCTGGATTTGATTTAAACAAAATTACAGACAAAGAGATTCCTTTTTTGCGCAGAAAGCTTGGAATTGTATTTCAAGATTTTCAATTGTTGACTGACAGAAGTGCTTACGAAAACTTATATTTTGTACTAAAAGCAACTGCTTGGAAAAACAAAGCCGAAATGGATACTCGCATTAACGAAGTATTGGAATTGGTTGGTTTAGGAACTAAAAGTTTTAAAATGCCATTTGAGTTAAGCGGAGGAGAGCAACAACGTTTAGTCATTGCAAGAGCTTTGTTAAATCATCCCGAAGTTATTTTGGCTGATGAACCAACTGGAAATCTTGATCCAACAACTAGCGATGAAATTATGAAGCTATTGCACGATATTAGTAAACTTGGCACAACTATATTAATGGCAACGCACGATTATCGATTGATACAAAAGTTTGAAGGTAGAATTTTAAAATGCGAAAAAGGAAGAATTGAAGAACAATCTAAATTCCATAAAATTTAAAACATAAAAAACCTGCAATTGAAAATCAACAGCAGGTTTTTTATAGAAAATATTTCTTATTCAGCTGTATTGCCTCTATTCATTATCCAGCCAATTATTCCGCCAATTACACCAAATACTGCAGCACTAGAAATTGTATCTACCAAATGAGGATTTAATGAGTCAAACATATTGCTCATTGCATAAAATCCAAAATTGAAACTCATTGCATTCAACAATCCAATTATAGCCCCGTACTTAGCCCCATCCGTAGCTGAACCCACATTAGCCCATCCAAAAACGATTGCAAGCATAAATCCTGAAGCTAAATTGCTTAAAACCATCCAAAGCATTTTGCCCATCATTTCATCGTCAGTTCTCATAAATCCAGGACATCCATTGTGTTGATTGTAATACGAATCAAGAAGAATTCCCCAAACTGCCCATCCTACAAAAAAGAAAGCAACGCCCCCGACAATGCCCCCTAAAACTGTTTTGTTTGTGTTCATAGATATTTTTTTTGTTTAATTGGTTATAAAACAAATCTATATTTTTATATTCATAGATATCAAACATATTTTTATTGAAAATCAGAAGAATTTAAAAATCAATGAATTTTATTTTAAACTGTCTAAAATAATGAACTAAGCGGAATTTTTAAAAACAATTACTATTTCTACAATTTCATTTTAAATTTCGTTGAGTTCCAAATTCCAAAATTGTATCAATAAATTCATAAGGTTTGTAGCCGTTCAAAGCGCATTGATGAAAAATGGCAGTTGCAGGTGTCATGCCAGGCAAAGAATTTACTTCAATAAAAATTACTTCTATTTTATTTTTTTCGTAAATTTTTACAAATGCATCAATTCTACAATATCCTTGAATTTTTAACACTTTAGCTGCTCTTTCTAATTCTTTACGAACCAATTTTGAAATTTCTTTTTGACTAGTTGCATTCTCGCTAAAGCGTGAAGGAGTAAGGTTTTGACCTTGTCCAGCCAAAAATTTTTCTTCCAAAGATAAAATTTCTCCTTCGGCTAATGTTTCACTTGGCTCAAACATTTCAAACTCAATTTTATTTTTTTTGTAGTGCGTTAATAATCCGCCTGTGATTTCTAAAAAATGTTTGGCATTTCCTTTTTCAATAAATTTTTCGACTAAGAAATATTTTTTTTGAGGAAACTCTTCTTTAGGTTTCAAATTAAGTTCTTTGCTTAATTCGGGTGACACATTCATGCTTTTTCTAAAAACTGCTTCAGCATAATTTACAAAATCATTTTGTGTCTTAATTTTTTTAACAGCACTGCTACAACCATCATCAGCAGGTTTTGCAATTATTGGATATGAAATTTTTTCTATTTTTTCAAGTAACGCATTTTTATTCTTTTCCCATTCGCCTTTTTGAATCAACAGATGTTCAGCAATCAAAAAACCATGCGATTTCAACAGTTCATTTGTATCAAATTTATTAATGGTAATTCTACTACTATCAACACCGCTTCCGTTGTATGGAATTTTCATTTTGTCAAATTCTTTCTGTACCGTTCCATCCTCTCCTGGTCTTCCATGTAAAGCTATAAATACGGCATCCGCATTTTTTTTCAATTCGTTATAAGTAATTTTTCGAGGCGTATTAATTGCTTTATCGTTTCCATATTTTTTCAATAATTCGGAACATTCTTTTGCAATTTTATCAATAATCGGAGAGCGTTTAAAATGCAATACTTTTTCGCGAATATCATCCGCATTGTCTTTGAGCATGATGTTAATTGGCAACAAATAAAAATCGTGCTGTTCAACATTTCCAGTAACAAAAACAGGAAAAGGATTATACTTTGTTGAGGAGGCTAATTTCTCGTAAATATTTCTACCGCTTTCAACCGAAATATGTCGTTCGGCTGTATAACCACCCATTAAAACCGCTACGGTTTTTTTAATTGTGTTTCGCTGATTGTTCTGTTTTATTTTTTCATCTAATTTTTTCAATAATTTAACTAAGGGTTGTTGAATTGAAAACGATGCAATTCTTTCAGCAATCGAAGTGCGAATAATATAGGTTAGAAACTGTGATGGATTTAATCCGATTTCAGCTGCTTGATGAAAAAAGAAACTCGAAGGCATCATGCCACTCGTTGTATTTGGATCGTTCAAAAATATTTTTCCTGCTTTATTTATAAATCCATCAATGCGTGCATACACATGGAAATTAAAAAACGAAAACAGATTGATGCATTCTTTTCTTATTTGCTCAATATCTTTTTCTGGCAATGCAATGGGTGTTATTTTTCTGCTTAATCCGGGCAAATATTTACTTCTATAATCAAATATTTCGCTGCCTTTTACAATCTCTGTTGGTGGCAATGAAACAGGCATTCCATCATCATTTCGAATAACAATACAACTGAATTCTCTGCCTTCAATAAAATCTTCAATCAAACATTCCGTTTCACTAAAAATACTTTCAAGTTTTATGCTATTTGTTTTCGATTTGTCAGAATTAAAATTCACTTCAAATAATTCAAATAATTCATCTGGATTATAAATCGTTTCGTCATTACTTATACAAGGCAATCCAATTCCTTCTTTTATGTCGCAAATGCTTTGAATAAATAAAATCTTTTGCGAATAATTTTTTCCTGTCCAATTTTTTTTAACTACAGTTTGAATGAAAAATGTTTTGTCAACTGCTTTTTCAAACAATGAAAAATTTGCCGAATCAATAACCGAAACTCCAACTGAAGACCCTTGATTGGCAGGTTTTAGTACACAAGTTTTTTTAAATAGTTTTTTAACTTCATTGTGTATTTTTTTTCTATCACCTTGTTGCCAGTTTTGTTTTGAAATAGAAAATGTTTTTGGAACATTCATTCCTGCAGCTCGCATTAATTTTTTTTGCAAACTTTTATTCATCCCTAAAGAACTAGGAATAATTCCGCTTCCACTGTACGGAATTCCAATCCACTCAAGCAATCCTTGAATGGTTCCGTCTTCTCCAAAATTTCCGTGGAGCGCTAAAAAAGCAAAGTCAATTTTAGTTTTTAATTCTTCGTACGATAAAAATTTCCCGATATTTTTTATCAGCGATTTTCCATTGTCTTTGTAAGCATTTTCGATATTCTCAGCATAAATCTGAATAGCGTGTTTTGATTTTTTCAATGCTGAAACTGGAGGATAAAAATCGCGAATACTTCCTTTGTAAATGCAATGCCAATCAAGCAGAATAAAATTATTAAAACTGTCGACAAAAATTGGAACTGCCTCAAACAAATTTTTGTCTAAGTTGTCGTAAACTGTTCTGCCTCCAGCAAAACTTACCTCACGCTCGCGGCTATTGCCACCAAAAAAAATTCCAATTCTCATAATTTATTTAACTCAAAAAATACATTTATTTATCACAAAACGAATGCGTATTTAAACTTACTTTTTTTCAAACCTAAGAGAAATGTCTTTAATTCTACAAATTAGTTTTTGCTATTTTGTTGAAAAAATGGTTTTTGGCAATACTTTTGCCAACTAGAACTAAAAATATATTTTAGCCCAACAATAAAAAATTTATGAAAAACTTTTTAACCTTTCTGATACTCGTGCTTTTTAGTAATTTCATTTTTGCTCAAGATGCAAAACAAAGTTTGCCTGATATAGTATTGAAAGACTTAAAAGGCAAAGCAGTTAATATAAAAAGTTTTTCAAAAGATGGAAAAATTGTGATAGTAAATTTTTGGGCTACTTGGTGTACGCCTTGCAAAAAAGAATTGAATAACATAAATGAAATGTACGAAGATTGGAAAAGCAAATACAATGTTGTGTTGGTTGCAGTTTCAATTGATAATGCTCGAAATGTGATGAAGGTAAAGCCGTATGTTGATGGTCAGGCGTGGTCTTACGAAATATTATTGGATGTAAACAGCGATTTAATGCGAGCAATGAATGTTCAAAATCCACCTCATACTTTTTTGGTTGATCAAAACGGGAACATCGTTTACGCCCACAATGGATATTTAGAGGGCGATGAATTTGAATTGGAAGAAAAATTGAAAGAATTGACGTTGAAAAAATAATTGCTTCGTTATTTTTTCATTTTGTTCATCAATTCAGAAATCTGATTATACACTTCCTGTTTAACCGGAACCAATGGCAATCGCAAAACATTTTCGCAAATTCCCATACAATTTAACAGCGCTTTAATTCCACCAGGATTTCCATCAAGATAAATTGCTTTCATGATATCGTATAATTGAAAATGCAAATGCCGTGCAGTTGCAACATCTTCAATTAACGCAGCACGAACCATATCCGAAAATTTTCTTGGATATGCTTGTCCAATAACAGAAATCACACCTTTCATTCCCATTGAAATAAATGGAACTGTAATGTTATCATCGCCACTAATTACTGAAAAATGATCTGGTGCCTGATGAATTAAATCCATAAATTGTTCAGCATTTCCGCTTGCCTCTTTTACAGCTATAAATTTCTTAGATGCATTGGCTAATCGCAATGTCGTTTGAGCAGACATGTTGCTTCCTGTTCGTCCAGGAACATTGTATAAAATAATTGGTTTTGCTGAAACATTTGCAACAGCCATGTAATGCTGATAAATTCCTTCTTGTGATGGTTTATTGTAATATGGACTAACCGAAAGTATGGCATCATATCCAATAAAATCAAACGCTTTTATTGTTTCAATTAATTCTGATGTATTGTTTCCACCCAAACCTGCAACGCAAGCAATTCTACCTTTTACTTGCTCACGAATAAAAGCATATATTTTTTTCTTTTCATCGTGATTTAGTGTTACGCTTTCGCCAGTTGTGCCAAGCGCTACAACATATTCTACTCCACCCGAAATAACATGTTCGATGAGATTCGAAAGCGATTCAAAATCGATACTGAAATCTTTTTTGAATGGTGTAATTAATGCTAATCCTGTTCCTTTCATTTTATTGTTTTTTTTCGATGATGTTAGTTTGATATTATCAACTTTTTTATCGCACTTCGTTTTCCGGAATTTATTTTAAGTAAATAAACTCCATCGTTTAATCCATTTATCGGAATAGTTTGAATTGACGATTCTGAAATTGCGGTTTGATAAACTAATTTTCCAAAAATATCTAACAATTCTACAGAAGCATTTTCAAATAAACCGGTTTCAATTACAATCGAAACAAAGTCTTTTGCAGGATTTGGATAAACTAAAATCTTTTCATCATTTACTTCAACATCATTGATGGCTGCAGGATTTCCGACTGTAATTTTATCAAATATTCCAATCGACTGATTTGTATAAGTTCCGCTAAATGAAATCTCGGGTTTTATTGCTCTTACCATAAAATAATAATGCGCATCTGGCAAATTCAAATCAGTAAACGTAGTAGTAGTTGAAGAAACTTTTGCTAAAAAATTAAACCCATCATTTAGTGAAGTGGAAAAATAGATATTATATCCTGTTACTGAATTGTCAGTTGATGCTGTCCAATCAATTTTTACACTATTTGAAGTTGGTTTTTGCAAGGCAATATTTGAAGCAGGAATAATTGTATGGGCTCTTAAACTAGGATCTCCCATTAATGCAATACTAACAAACGTAGGATAATTACTAGGCCAATATCCCAAGCGGTTGGTTCCACCAAATGAGTATTGATTATTCATATTCAACAAAGAAGTATAACCAATGTTTTCACCCAATCCCATTGGATGAACATACAAATGTGGCCTTCCGCTCCATATCGAAGCCAATGTCATTGGCATAGATGCCAAGGGAGCACGAAGAAAATTATTGGGTGAATCCCAATCGCCAAAATAACTGCCAAATAAGATGGTAAAAACCGTATTGATTGAGTCGTTATTAAAACTTGCTGAAGTGCCAATTCCACTACAACTCGAATAGCTTCCCCCACCGCAACCGTATGACCATAAATACGAATCTTGTTTTACTGACGAAATGTAATCTGTGCTGTAAATTTGATTCCCAACCATTGTCGAAAAATTTCGCCATGCGCTTGCGGCAAAAGCTTCGCCATTAAAAGCTCCAAAATTATCATGAATTAATGCTTGGTTTTTTGCAACAATTTGACGCGTTTTAAATCTATGTGCTTTTTGCAAATATTGTTTGGTCAATTGTTCGTCATTTTTTGTAAACGATGTTAAGTTTGTTAAATCAACTCTTCCGATTTGTGCATCTGCACTTAGTGAAGAAAAATCGTTCAATGCACTTAAATCAAATTTTCCATCTCCTATTACGTTTTTATTTGCCGCACGCGATGCAGAAGTCGAATCGTTCACATCTGTATCTGTCCAAACCGATTCGTTAAACACAGCGTAATAAACATCGGCAGGCCAAGCTCCCAAATGATCGGGATGCGCATCAGGATTAATATATCCTGAGTAAGGAACAGGAATATGGCCTAAAAGATAGATTGCTTTGTTGCCCGAAAAAGCAGCCAATTCTGATGTGATTTTTGACTTTACGTTTTTTACATTTTCTGTTCTATTAATGTATAAAGTCTTTACAATCCAACCATCTCCAACTAAATCTTTTTCAAGTTCTGTTATTTCAGTGCTTAATGGTGTTTGATAATTTGCGTCAACCAAAAGCAACATTTTGCCTCTGTTTTGAATTTCAGCAATATTAATTCCCGACAAAATATATCCATGCGCTGTTCTTCCATTTGCAACTCTGCGTACATAATATTCGTAAGGTATTCCTTCAATCACGGTCAAATCATTGTATGTAGTATCATTGCTTGGCAAGGTTGTAGGCGCATTCCAAACAAGCGAGTTTTTTGCTTTGCGGTAAATTAGTTGCGAACTAACTCCAGTTGTACTATTCCAAACTAAAGTAATTTTGGCTGGTGATGTAAAAACATTAGTCGTCAATAAAACTGCATAATCTTTTGAAACTTGAGCTTGTACTGAAAAAAATAATCCAAAAAGGAATAATAGAAGTATGCGTGTTTTTACCGTCATGTTATATAATTTTTTTATGGGGCAATAGTAATTATCGCCTACCAATATTTCAATCAAAAATTCTTTTTTTAATGCATTTTAAGAAAAATTTAAATCCATTCCGTCAAATGTACCGCTACTCATTAGCAATAAATTTTCGTTTGATGAATAATGCGCTTTTATAAACGCATTTAATTTGTCTTTTTCCGTAAAAACCTGCACTCCTTTTCCAAAGTTTGTAGCCACTTCATCTTCTAAAAGCATTGGCATCTTTTTCATTTCCAACGCATGTTTGCTAAAATAAACTGCTGCAACATCAGCACTTTCCATACTGCCATTGTATTGAGGCAAAAAATCTTTATTCAAACTGCTGAAAGTATGTAATTCATAAATCGCAATTAGTTTTCTTTTTGGATGAAGCTCTCTAACAGCATTTACAGTTGCTTTTAGTTTTGATGGAGCATGAGCAAAATCTCGAATAATTAACGAGTTCTCATTCTCGTACAAAGTTTCTAATCTTTTTGTTGTTCCTTTAAAACTTTGAATTCCTTCGTAAAATTGGGTTTCGGATAAACCCGCTTTTTCGCAAGCAAATTTTGCAGCCATCATGTTCTGAAGATTGTGAGTTCCAAAAAATTTCAGATTGATTGACTTTTGATTTACCAGAATTGAAGCAATTCCTTCATGAACTTTAAATTCGGGTGTTTGATACGGAATTTTTTCGGCTTCAATTGTTGCATTTTCTATTAATCGTTTTACTTCAGCATCGTTTTCGCAATAGATTAATGTTCCATCCTTTGGCAAATTTTCGACAAATATTTTGAACTGCTCAAAATAGAAATCGTAAGTTGGAAATACATTGATATGATCCCAAGCAATGCCTGTAATTATTCCAATATCTGCTTTGTACACATGAAACTTGGGACGTAAATCAAGAGCTGAAGTTAAATATTCATCGCCTTCAACTACTGCAATTTTTGATGTTTCGGTAAATCCAACCATTGTTTCAAATCCTTCAAGCATGGATCCTACTAAATAATCAAATTCAATTTTCCAAAAATTTAATACATGTAAAATCATTGCTGTTGTTGTGGTTTTGCCATGACTTCCACCCACCACAATTCGTTTTTTTCCTTTTGTTTGTTCGTACATATACTCAGGAAACGAATAAATTTTCAATCCTAATTCTTGCGCTTTCAACATTTCCGGATTGTCTTTTCTTGCATGCATTCCCAAAATTATTGCATCGATATCTTTGGTAATATTTTCTTCAAACCAACCAAAATTTTTAGGCAATAATTCATATTTATCAAGTCGAGATTTTGCAGGTTCGTATATTTCGTCATCGCTACCTGTTACATTGTATCCTTTTTTATGAAGTGCAATTGCCATATTGTGCATTACTGCACCACCAATAGAAATAAAATGAATTCGCATATTTGTTTGGAAATTAATTACGCGCAAATGTGTAAAAAAACAAAATCAATTTGAAATTAGGTAATCAACATGTTGAAGTATTTGTAGCTGAAAAGCACATTTTAATGATCCTCGCAATGCCATTCTTCGTTTGCTTCCGAAACTTTTTTTTCTGTTTTTTCTCCAGCTAGTTTTGCAGCAATCATTTTATTTATCAATCGCTGACGCTCTTCGCGAATGTATTTTCTTAGTTGCTCGTCTTTAGCCAAACTAAAATAACAAATTCCATCAACTAAGGTCATTTCAGTTTTAGCATAAATGCTTAAAGGATTATCGCTCCACAAAACTAAATCTGCATCTTTTCCAACTTTTATACTTCCTGTTTTAGTATCAATATGCATCATTTTTGCTGGATTAAGTGTTACCATTTTCCAAGCTTCTTCTTCGCTTAAATTTCCGTATTTTATTGTTTTTGCTGCTTCTTGATTCAATCGTCTTCCCATTTCTATATCATCCGAATTGATGGCAACAGTCAATCCTACTTTATTCATAATTGCTGCATTGTATGGAATGGCTTCTGCAACTTCGTGTTTATAAGCCCACCAATCGGCAAATGTACTAGCGCAAGCACCATGAGCTTTCATTTTATCTGCGACTTTATAACCTTCTAAAATGTGTGTAAATGTATTTACCTTAAACCCTAAACTATCCGCTGCATGTATCAACATATTTATTTCACTTTGTACATAACTATGGCATGTGATAAATCTTTTCTTATTTAAAATTTCAACCAAAGCATCTAACTCTAAATCTCTACGAGTTAGTGTTGGATTTTCTTTTAATTTTTTCTGATATTCTTTTGCCCTAATAAAAGCATCGTAATAAACTTGCTCAACACCCATTCTGGTTTGAGGATAGCGAGAAGTTGCACGATCACCAGCATTGCTTTGTTTCACATTTTCACCCAATGCAAATTTTATATAACCATCTGCATTCTCAAATTTCATTTTCTCTGGCAAAAGTCCCCAACGCAGTTTTATCATTTGAGTTTGCCCACCTATCGGATTGCATGACCCATGCAACAAATGAGCGCCAATAACTCCACCAGCTAACTGACGATAAATATTTACATCTTCGCTGTTTATTACATCTGCAATTCTAACTTCACTGGTTATTGCTTGTGTACATTCATTTACACCTCTATAAATTGCAATGTGCGAGTGTTCGTCAATAATTCCACTTGTTAAATGTTTGCCACTTGCATCAATAATTTTTGAATTTGGCAAAACAATATTTTTCCCAATTTCAACAATTTTTCCATTGCTGATTGCAACATCTGTTTCTTTAATTATACCAGCAGATTCGTTGCTCCAAACTGTTGCGTTTTTGAAAACAATTGTTTCCGATTGTGCAATTGACTTTGAACCATAATCGGTAAATGGATAAATAATTTCACCCAACTCAATAGTTTGAACTGAGTCTTTTTTTCGTATGTTTTTTTCTTTTACAACATCAATCCATGTTGCAGAAAAATTAGAAAAAGTTCCATCCGCTAATTGGGCTTGTCCCGAAATTTTTTTGACTTGTTGAACAGTATCACCCAAGTTTTCAATCACATCAGGCAAAAGACTAAGACGAATATTTTTTTCTGATTTTTTATTTTCTTTAAATGAAATAGAAATAATATTGAATTGACTTTGATAACTTGCTTTTATTGTGTCTACACCGTATAAAGTAACTTGTGGTTTTTTTACATCAGCATCTATTTTCATCAAATAATTTTCAAATCCTTTCAGCTCAATTTTGTAATTTCCTCTCACATCAAATGCTGGCATTTCATTGATCGTATTTTTTTTGCCGCTTACCCAATTTTCTAAAATCAATGCTTCTTTATCAAACACATTTTTATTGCTGATAAAAAAGTTAGCAAGCATTCCTTTTTTTAATGTTCCAATCTGTGAATTTGCTTTTATTAATTTTGCTGGAGTTTCTGTTAATGCCTTTAATGCTGATTGTTCGCTAAGTCCATAACGAATTGTTTTTCGAATATTTTTCAAAAAATCATCGCCTGAATTTTGAGACGTAATTGCAAATTCAACACCTGAATTGCTCAACATTTTTAAATTTGCTGGTGCCATCTCCCAATGTTTCAAATCGGTAAGAGAAATCATTTGTGCATCAAATACGTCTTCAACTTCATATACTTTTGGAAAATTTACAGGGATGATAAATGCAGTTTTCAAATTTTTAATATCATCCAATCTTTGGTATTCATCTCCAGCACCTTTAATAATATAAGTTTGTGCAAATTCATCTGCAATTTTTTTGGCGCGAAGTGCTGATAGTTTGTTTTCAACTTCAAATATTTGAGGAAGATTCTGAAGTTGATTAAATGCGTTTAATGAAATATTGGTTTCAACTCCAACTACATTTTTATACCAATGCGCATCGTAATAAGTTTGCCTAATTAATGCAATACTTCCCATCATCGAACCAGGATAATCCTGAGATGAACTTCCTTTATTAAAACTAAAAGCAACAGCGGCTTTTTCAGTTAAAATATTCTCGTTTTCTTTGCCCGAATTTAACAATACCAAAGCCGAACTGCCTCTGCAAATTCCATCTTGAATTCCAGTTAAAACCGTACCAAAACCATTCTCTAAATATTGCTTTGCTTTTTTCTCGTCAACACTAAAAAAATCAACTGAATTTAATTCTGATCGTATTGCTTCGTTCCAATTATAAGCACCTTGTTTATCCGATAAAGGTTGTTGACCTCTGTCTTGTCTAAATTGCCTATTGGCGATTTCTTGTTTCCAATTTAATCCATAATTACTATACAAATCAATAAACGAAGGATAAATAAATTTACCTTTCAAATCCATAATTTTCGCATCCGTAGGAATTGAAATTCCTACGCCCACATTTTCAATTTTTCCGTTCTTTATTACAAGACTTGCTTTCTCAATTTTTGTTTGTGCGTCTACATAAATTGTTGCATTTACAAATGCAAAATAACCTTGCTTAATGTCGTGCGGACCATTGACAGGAAATGTTTGTTGAGAGAAAATGCTAAATGGGAATGAACAAAAAATAAGAGCTAAAAAAATTAATTTCTTCATGATAAAATCTAAATTTAGGAAAGCAAGATAAATATTTTTGATTGTTAATTTAAAAACAGATTTGTTGTTTGAAGTTAGCGCGTTTTAAAATCCGTTTGAAATTTCTTCGCCTTTGTTTTTCAATTCGTCCATTGTTTTTTGAGCAGCCATTTGTTCGGCTTGTTTTTTATTGGTGTGCTTGGCTTCACCAAACACAACTCTATCAATTAAAATTCGAGCAGTATAAATTTTTTGTTTATTAATTACCTCTTCCAACACTTCAAACTCAACAGGTTTATCAAGCTTTTGACTGTATTCAATTAGCCTTCCTTTAAAATTAGTTTCAGTTTCTTTTAGTTTATCTACATCAATATGAAAACGAATAAGTTTTTCTGTAATAAACCAACGAGTTTTATCAAATCCTTTATCTAAAAAAATTGCGCCAATAAATGCTTCCAATGCATTTCCAAAAATGCTGTTCCGAAGGTTTACATTTTGCATACTTCGCTTATCGTATTCAACCAATTTGCTCAATCCGATTTTTAAAGCAAGATCATTTAGACTTGCTCTACTAACAATCTTTGAACGCATTTCGGTCAAAAATCCTTCTTCTTTAAACGGAAATTTTTTGAAAAGATAATCTGCGATTACGCCATTTAAAATGGCATCACCTAAATATTCTAAACGTTCGTTGCTATTTTTTGTTCCGCTTTGGTGAATTTTTTCGGAAACCGAATGGTGCCTTAATGCCTGTTCGTAGCAAGTAATTTTTGTTGGATGAAATCCTGTAATTTGATAAATGTTTTGAAATAATTTTCGTTTAGCCGAAAACAGATAGTTGAGGCAAGATAAGATTGAATCAAACAAATTATCCTTCGTATTTTTTTAAAATAACCGAAGCATTATGACCACCAAATCCAAATGTATTGCTTAACGCAACTTTTATATCACGTTTTTGAGCTTTATTAAAAGTTAAATTCAATTTAGTATCAAACGCAGGATCATCTGTAAAATGATTAATTGTTGGTGGAATGATTCCGTTTTTAATTGCATGAATACATGCAATTGCTTCAATGGCACCAGCTCCGCCAAGTAAATGTCCGGTCATTGATTTGGTTGAACTGATATTAATATTGTAAGCATCTTCAGCAAAAACAGTTTGAATAGCTTTTATTTCCTGAGGATCGCCAAGAGGTGTTGATGTACCATGAACATTGATATAATCAATATCTTTAGTTGTCAATCCTGCATCGGCCAAAGCAACTTTCATAACATTAGCAGCACCCAATCCTTCAGGATGTGGAGCTGTCATATGATATGCATCTGCTGTTGCACCATATCCTACAATTTCGGCATAAATTTTTGCACCACGGGCTTTTGCATGTTCTAATTCTTCAAGCATCAATGCACCTGCACCTTCGCCAAGTACAAAACCATCTCGGTTTAAATCAAAAGGTCTCGATGCCGTTTCAGGCGAATCGTTTCTTTCGCTCAACGCTTTCATCGAATTAAAACCCCCAACTGAAACTTCATTAACACTTGCTTCAGATCCACCTGTTAAAACCATATCAGCTCTGTTTGTTTGGATATACATAAATGCATCGCCAATTGCATGAGTTGAGGTGGCACAAGCTGAAACTACAGCAAAGTTTGGACCTCTAAATCCATATTTTATTGAAATGAGTCCAGCTGCAATATCAATGATCATCATTGGTATTAGAAATGGACTTAGTCGAGGTGTACCATCGCCACGTGCATAAGTTGAAACTTCGTCAAAAAAGGTTTTTATTCCTCCAATTCCAGAACCCCAAATTACACCTACACGGTCTTTATTTACCTTTTCTAAATTAATACCGCTGTCTAAAACAGCTTCATCGCAAGTTACCATAGCAAATTGGGTTACTCTGTCCATTCGCCTTGCTTCTTTACGATCAATAAAATTTGTGGCATCGAAGTTTTTTACTTCGCACGCAAATCGCGTTTTGAATCTAGAAACGTCAAATTGGGTAATAGGAACGCATCCACTTACCCCATTTGACAATCCTTTCCAATATTCCTGCAAAGTGCTACCAATCGGTGTTAGCGCTCCAAGACCTGTAACTACAACTCTGCGAATTTGCATGAATTAGAAAATAAAAACTGGAAAATAAATTTTAAGCTTTTAGGCTTTTACATTTTCTTCAATGTAAGCAATTGCCTGACCAACAGTACCGATTTTCTCAGCCTGATCGTCTGGAATAGCAATATTGAATTCTTTTTCGAATTCCATAATTAGCTCAACTGTGTCCAATGAATCTGCACCTAAATCGTTGGTGAAACTTGCTTCATCATTGATTTCGCTTTCTTCTACTCCAAGTTTGTCAATAATGATTGATCTTACTCTTCCTTTAATGTCTGACATTTTTGTAAGGGTTTAATTTTGTGGGTGCAAATAAATGGGTTTTTTTACAAAAAATGAAAAAAATAAAATTTCTTACTATTTAGCGTCAAAAATCAATGTTAAATTCGTCTGCTTGAAAAAACTATTTATTGAACTAGAAAACAACGAGAAATCCTTGTTAATTGGCATTGTAAGCGATGAAAACATGGTGCGAATAGTTTGGTTATTAAATCAAACAATGACTTATAATTTAAGCCGCAACAACGATATAGTACTTGAAAATCAAACTGGAAAAGCTGAAACCCGTTTTGCTAAATTTGACTTTGAAGACTTAGAAAATCACTTAACTTTCACTTTCTTTAATAATAAGGATGGAAAACAGTTCTTGATTGCTGAGCTTAAAAAAATTGATTATTTTCTTTCGATAAGAGGTGGAATTGAGTTTGTAAATATTGCTAAATTGCTAAAAAAAATGAAATCAATTAATGAAATAAGACTAGTTACTGAGATTGATCAGAGTAAATTAAAATCAAATTTGAGCTTACTATTGTAAAAAAATATAACATGAATTCAATCGAATTTAATAGAACTAAAATTATAGCAACCATTGGTCCTTCAACCTCGAACTACGAAAACTTAAAATCAATAATTGATGAGGGAGTTGATGTTTGTCGCCTAAATCTTTCGCACGGGACTCACGAAATTCATCGAAAAACAATTGAAACTATTCGAAAGATAAATGCAGAACATGGAAATAATGTTTGCATTTTATTGGATTTACAAGGTCCAAAGTTGCGAGTAGGCGAAATGGAAAATGGGAAAGTAGAGCTAATAAAAGACGAAATAATTGAAGTAACAACTGAAAAATGTATCGGAACTAGCACTAAAATATTCATCAATTTTAATCAATTACCTAGCTATATAAAACCAGGTGAAAGGGTTTTACTTGATGACGGGAAATTAGAATTAGAAGTGTTAGAAAGTAATCTCAAAAATTCTTTCAAAACAAAAGTAATTGTTGGCGGATGCCTTTCAAATAACAAGGGATTTAATCTGCCAGATACTAAAGTGGATATTACCAGCATGACAGAAAAAGACATTGCTGATTTAAAGTTTGGAATTGAACAAAAGGTTGAATGGGTGGGAATGTCTTTTGTTCGCAGTCATGAAGATATACTTTTTTTGAAAAATATTATTGATCAAAACGATTGGAAACCTAGAGTAATTGCTAAAATTGAAAAGCCAGAAGCCGTAAAAAACATTGACAAGATTATAGATGTTAGCGATGGAATAATGGTTGCTCGTGGCGATTTGGGTGTTGAAATGCCAATGGAGCAAATTCCTTTGATACAAAAACGAATTGTAAAAAAATGTATTGAAGCAAGCAAGCCAGTAATTATTGCTACACAAATGATGGAAAGCATGATACAAAATGCAGTTCCAACTCGTGCAGAGGTTAATGATATAGCAAATGCCGTAATGGACGGAACAGATGCCGTAATGTTAAGTGGAGAAACTTCAGTGGGTTTGTATCCAATTTTGGCTGTTCGTCAAATGCGAAAAACTATAGCACAAGTTGAAAACGAAACCAACGCACCTTATTTTAAAGGAAAACAACCAAACGGAAATAGCGAAACATTTCTATCTGATGAAATTTGCTACACTGCAGTTCGTATCAGCGAAAATTTAAAAGCAGCGGCAATCGTTGGAATGACATTTTCGGGATATTCAGCTTACAAATTATCCTCTTTCAGACCAAAAGCACACATTTTTATTTTTACAACAAACGAGCGGTTATTAAATACAATGAGTTTGGTTTGGGGCGTTCGTAGTTTCTTTTATAAAGATTTTGCCAGCACCGATGATTCAATTCAAGATATAAATAATGCCCTATTAGAAAAAGGATTTATCAAAACGGGCGATTTAATTATTAATACCGCAAGCATGCCTATAAGTGAAAAGGCAAGAACCAATTCAATTAAAGTGACAGAAATGAAGTAAAAACTTTAGTTTTTATGATTTCTGCTTACAATTCCCTATCCTTTGCCAAATTTTTTTTAAAACTTATTATTCATATATGAAATCAGACATTGAAATAGCACAAGAGTCAAAATTGCAACACATTCAAAATATTGCGACATCCATTGGAATAAACGAAGATGATTTAGAACAATACGGAAAGTATAAAGCCAAGGTTAATTTAAAATTAGACGAGGAAAGAATATCGAAATGTAATTTGATATTAGTAACCGCCACAACACCAAACAAAGGTGGATCGGGAAAAACAACTACTTCAATTGCATTGTCTCAAGGTTTGAAAGTTTTAGGCAAAAATGCAATACTTGCATTGCGCGAACCTTCGCTTGGCCCCTGCTTTGGAATGAAAGGCGGAGCAACGGGTGGCGGATATTCACAGGTTTTGCCAATGGAAGACATCAATCTCCACTTTACTGGCGATTTTCATGCAATAACATCAGCTAACAATACTTTGGCGGCATTGCTTGATAATTACAATTATTTTAACAAAGGCAAATCGAATGGATTGAAACAAATTTTGTGGCGAAGAGTGTTGGATGTTAACGATCGATCGTTGCGATATATTGTTTCAGGATTGCATGGATCAACAAATGGAATTCCGGCTGAAACTGGTTTCGATATTACACCGGCATCAGAAATTATGGCAATATTTTGCCTTGCCAATAGTTTAGATGATTTGCGATTACGCATTGACAATATATTGCTTGGATACACTTTTGAAGACAAAGCGTTTTTTGTAAAAGATTTGGGAGTTGGCGGAGCTTTGGTGGCATTGCTTAAAGATGCATTTAAACCCAATTTGGTACAAAGTATTGAAGGAAATGCGGCCTTTATTCACGGTGGTCCGTTTGCAAATATTGCTCATGGTTGCAACTCGGTAATGGCAACAAAAGCAGCTATGATGTATGGCGATTATGCAATTACCGAAGCTGGTTTTGGAAGTGATTTAGGCGCAGAAAAGTTTTTGAATATCAAATGTCGTTATGCAGGAATTTCGCCAAAAGCCAGTGTGTTGGTTACAAGTACACAATCGTTAAAACTGCATGGCAATGTTGAAGAAAAAATGATTCAAAAGCCAAACATGGAAGGTTTGAAAAAGGGAATGCGAAATATGGAAAGACATATTGAAAACCTTCAACATTTTGGTCAATCCGTTGTAGTTGGATTGAATAAATTTCATTTTGATTCGGATGAAGAAGTTAATTTTATTGAAGAGTGGTGTAAAGAAAAAGGAGCTGAATTTGCAGTAAACGAAGGTTTTGCAAAAGGAGGAAATGGCGCAACCGCATTGGCTCAAAAGGTAATTGATGTGGTGGAGAAAAAACCATCTCAAGCAATCCAATATTCGTACGATTTGAACGATAGCATTGAAGAAAAAATTACAAAAATTTCAACCAAAATCTACAAAGCCAATTCGGTAACTTTTGGAAAATCAGCGAAAACCTCATTGAAAAAAATTAACGAAGCAGGTGGAAATAAATTACCCGTATGCATTGCAAAAACACAATTTTCATTTACTGACAATGCAGCATTGGTTGGAGCTGCCGAGAATTTTAACATTCATATTGAAACGCTATCACTGAACAACGGTGCTGGTTTTGTTGTAGCTGTGGCTGGTGAAATTATGCGTATGCCTGGTTTGCCAAAAGTTCCGGCTGCTAATATTATTGATGTTGTAAACGGAGAAATTACAGGATTGAGTTAACTAGTTGTAATTTTTTTAAAAATTACAAAAGCAGATACTAGTGTTGTACAAATATTGGGAAGAAAAGAAATTACTCGAAATATGTTTTTGAAGTAATAAAAAGAAAATCATTTCCTTTGCATTTCTTTAATCTTTAATCAATGACAGAAATTTTAGAAATTGAGAATAAAGTAGCTCAAAGCGGATTGATAACTTTGAACCTGGAAGAATATTGCAATCAAAACGAACGCATATTATTTGACATCAAAGAATGGCTGTACGAAGGAATAATTTTGAAAGAAAAAGTTTTCAGAGAGCACGTTAAAAACCATAACTGGAAACAATACATCAATAAAAATATTGCATTTACTTGCAGCAGCGATTCTATAATTCCAACTTGGGCGTATATGCTTTTATCCTCAGCCATTCAACCTTATGCAAGTTGTTATGTTTTTGGCGATTTACACTTGTTAGAAATTGTATTATTCAAAGATGCAATTGCAAAAATAGATTTCGAAAAATACAAAGACACTCGCGTAATTATTAAAGGATGTAGCGATGTAAAAGTTCCGGTTTTTGCCTACATTGAAATTTGCAACAAATTACTGCCTTATGTTAAAAGTTTGATGTATGGAGAAGCCTGCAGCAATGTCCCTATTTATAAAAAATCGAATTGAAAATTAAACTCTCAAACATTACTAATTTGTCTGATGCTCGATTTGCAGCAGCTGCTGGAATTGACTATATTGGTTTTTGTTTTGATAAAACTAATTCAAACTACATACAACCTTTTAAAGCAAAAGAAATTATAGATTGGACAAGCGGAATCAAGGTGGTGGCTGAATTTACGAATCAAAACTTAGAAGAAATAAATACAATTTGCAAACTATTGCAAGTTGATTTACTTGAAATTGAAAATGATTTTACTGTTGATGAATTAGCGCAATTTGAAATTCCAATAATTAAAAAAATTAATATAAGCAGTTTGGATGAAGTTGCTTTTATAAACGAAATTGAACTTTACAAAAATTCAGTTTATGCTTTTCAACTTTATTCAAATCAAACGTCAGAAAATATTAGCGAAATTTATTTTGGCTTAGAAAATAAAATGATTTGGGGAAACGATGTGAATGCGAATAACATTAAAAATATAGTGGATGAATATCGCCCTTATGCAATAAATATTTCAAGCGATGTGGAAGAAAAAATAGGACTAAAAAACTTTGATGAACTAAATGAATTGCTTGAAATTGTTTCAAGTCAAAACTAAATTAAAACAAAATGGAATTAATTAAAAAAGAAATTACTCTTAAAAAATATTCGAGCATTGATGATTTAAGCAGCGAAGAAAAAAATTTACTAATCAAAGCGCGTGAAGCAATAAAAACCGCATATGCACCTTACTCAAAATTTCATGTAGGATGTGCGGTGCTTTTGCAAAATGACGAAATTGTATTAGGAAGCAATCAAGAAAACTCGGCTTATCCAAGCGGCTTGTGTGCCGAGCGAGTTGCCATATTTAGTGCTGGTGCAAACTTCCCAAATCAAGCTGTTAAAATGATGGCAATTACTGCTCAATCTGATGACTATCCAGTTACTCGGCCAATCGCTTCGTGTGGCGCATGTTTGCAAAGCATAAGCGAGTATGAAATGAAATTCAATTCTCCAATTCAATTTATTTTGCAAGGCGAAAATGGCGATATTTATACTGCAGAAAGTGTAAAATCTTTTCTTCCCTTTACCTTTTTTCTTAATGAATTGAAAAAATAAAATCATGTTGATTTGTTCCAATCTGATTGACATATTAAACAGGAAAATTTATCCTGTTTGTGTAACAATTGAAGATGAAATTATTCAATCTATTGAAGAAATAGATGGGCAATTTGATGATTATATTCTACCTGGTTTTATTGATGCACATATACACATCGAAAGTTCACTTTTAGTCCCAAGTGAATTTGCTCGAATGGCCGTTTTGCATGGAACAGTTGCAACAGTTAGCGACCCGCATGAAATTGCAAATGTGCTAGGTATGAAAGGCGTTGAGTTTATGATTGAAAACGCAAAACAAGCTCCATTTCATTTCTTTTTTGGTGCGCCAAGTTGTGTTCCGGCTACACAATTCGAAACTTCAGGAGACGAATTGAATTCATCGGATGTAGATGCTTTATTGAAGAAAAAAGAAATACTTTATCTTTCAGAAATGATGAATTTTCCTGCTGTTTTGATGCACGATGAGGAAGTAATGAAAAAAATTGCATCCGCAAAAAAATACAACAAACCAATTGACGGACACGCTCCTGGATTGATGGGAGAAAAAGCAAAACAATATATTGAAACCGGCATTTCTACTGATCACGAATGTGTAACTTTAGAAGAGGCCTTGGATAAGTTGAAATTTGGAATGAAAATAATAATTCGTGAAGGAAGTGCAGCACGAAATTTTGAAGCATTAATTCCTTTGATGAAAAATCACTCTTCGCAATTGATGTTTTGCAGCGATGATAAACATCCTGATAGTTTGTTGCTTGGACACATTAACCAATTAGTTGCTCGAGCTATTGAAAAAGGGTACGATATTTTTGATGTGTTGAAAGTGGCGTGTATCAACCCAATTGAGCATTATAAATTATCTGTAGGGCAATTAAAAGTTGGCGATGCTGCAGATTTTATTATTACAAAAGATTTAAACTATTTTAGTGTCGAAAAAACTTTTATCAAAGGGAAATTAGTAGCCGAAAAAAATAAATCGTTTATCGAAAGTGTAAAAATAAATTCGATTAATAAATTTAATATTTCAAAAAAAAATAGTTTAGATTTTGCATATCAGCCAAAAGAAAATGAACATGTGATTGAATGTTTAGACGGACAATTAATAACAAACAAGTTGCAAGTTGAAAAAAGCGAATTGAAAATTGAAAATGATATTTTAAAAATTGTTGTTGTAAATAGGTATGAAGAAAAACCTATTGCAATTTCGTTTGTCAAAAATTTTGGATTGAAATGTGGAGCAATTGCAAGTTCGGTTGCTCACGATAGCCACAACATTATTTGTGTGGGAGTAAATGACGAAGAAATTTGCAATGCAGTAAATTTGATTATTGAAAACAAAGGTGGCTTGAGTGCAGTAAATAATTCGTCAGAAAAAATATTGCCGCTTCCGGTTGCAGGATTAATGAGCGATGAAGATGCTTGGAAAATTGCTAAGGATTATACCGAATTAGATGAATTTAGTAAAGTAATTTTAGGTTCCACGCTTCGTGCGCCTTTTATGAGTTTATCGTTTATGGCTTTGTTGGTTATTCCACATTTAAAACTCAGCGATAAAGGGTTGTTTGACGTTGATGAATTTAAATTTATTAACAACTAAATATTACCATCAACAGCTTTTTTAACCAAATCAGCTGCTTCTTTTAATACGATTGCAGAAAATACTTTTAATCCACTTTCGTCAATTATTTTTTTCGCTTCAACTGCATTAGTTCCTTGCAATCTAACTATAATTGGAACTGGAATATTTCCGATTGATTTATACGCATCCACCACACCTTGAGCTACTCGATCGCAACGCACAATTCCACCAAAAATATTGATGAGAATTGCTTTTACATGGGAGTCTTTTAAAATTATCCTGAACCCTGCCTCAACTGTTTTTGCATTAGCTGATCCACCCACATCCAAAAAATTAGCTGGATCTCCACCACTAAGTTTTATAATATCCATTGTAGCCATTGCCAATCCTGCACCATTAACCATGCAACCAACATTGCCATCCAATTTCACATAATTTAAATTGTGTTCTTGTGCCTCAAGCTCTGTTGTGTCTTCTTCGGCCAAGTCGCGCATTGCTTCGTAATCGGGATGACGATACAATGCATTGTCATCAATATTTACTTTTCCATCAACCGCTATAATTTTATCATCGCTAGTTTTCAAAACCGGATTGATTTCAAACATTGCTGCATCAGAATTATCATACGCTTTGTAAAGTGCCGTTACAAATTTCACCATTTGTTTGAAAGCGTCCCCTTTGCAACCCAAATTGAACGCAATTTTTCGCGCTTGAAATCCTTGTAAACCAACTTTTGGATCAATGGTTTCTTTGTGAATTAAATTTGGTGTAGTTTCCGCTACATGCTCAATATCCATTCCTCCTTCGGTGCTATATACAAGTATATTTTTTGATTGTGAGCGGTCTAACATTACACTCATATAATATTCTTTGGTTGCACTTGCTCCAGGATAATAAACATCCTGCGCAACCAAAACCTTATTTACTACTTTTCCTTTTGGTCCGGTTTGAATTGTAACCAAGGTTCCGCCTAATAAATTTTCGGCAATTTCTTTTGCTTTGTCAGCATTTTTGGCAACGGCAACACCTCTTTGCTCTTTGCCTACAATATTTCCTTTACCTCTTCCACCAGCATGTATTTGAGCTTTGACAACAACAAAGTCGCTTCCAAATTGTTCTTTCAGCTTAATTGCTGCATCGTACGCTTCATCTGCAGTATGCGCTACAATTCCTTCTTGTACTGCTACTCCAAATGATTTTAAAATCTGTTTTGCTTGATATTCGTGAATGTTCATTTTGCTAAAAAATTTGTGCGCGAAAATAAGCGAATAAGGTAATTTGGCAATTTGAAAATAAGATATTTTGAAAATTCCTTGATTTGATGTTCAGAAATGTATTTTTGTAAAAATGATAAAAGCCGAGTCTATTACTAAATCATACAACGGATTGCAAGTATTGAAAGGTATTAACCTTCATATTGAAAAAGGTGAAATTGTTTCAATAGTAGGTGCAAGTGGAGCAGGCAAAACTACTTTGCTACAAATACTTGGGACATTAGATAAATCCGATAATGGAAAATTATTTATTAATGAAAACGAGGTAAATAAATTTAGCTCAAGCAAAATGGCTAATTTCAGAAATAAAAACATTGGGTTTGTTTTTCAGTTTCACCAATTGTTGCCCGAATTTTCTGCGCTTGAAAATGTGAGTATGCCTGCTTGGATTGGAAAACAAAATGAAAAAGAAGTAAAAGCAAAAGCAATTGAGTTGTTAGATTTTTTGAAATTAGCGGACAGATTACATCATAAACCATCTGAATTAAGTGGCGGTGAACAACAACGCGTGGCAGTTGCTCGTGCATTGATAAACAATCCTGGTGTAATATTAGCGGATGAGCCCTCTGGAAATTTAGATTCTACAGCGGCCGAATCGCTCCATGATTTATTTTTTGATTTGCGCAAACATTTCAATCAAACATTTATTATAGTTACGCATAATGAAAAACTTGCAGCTCGTAGCGATCGAAAATTACTTATTAGAGATGGGGTTGTTTTTTGATAACATTTATTTTGAATTAAGATTTTAATATCTTATACATACCCTTTTATATTTAAAACCTGCGTATCAATATGAAATAATAAATAATGGCTTTTTACAATTGGATTTAAATCGATTTTTTAATTTTCTTGCTTTATTAAAAAATAGATTATAAAATTATAACGAATATTTTTTGGCGTATAAATTAAAATATTTTGAAACAGAAATCCGGAATTTAAACAAAACACAATGACTAGTTATATCAACTTTTACGGAATAGATGGAATAATTCTATTAATGATTCTCGGAATTATTGACCAAGTGTTTTTTCATTTTAATAAAGCCATGGAATCATCGACAGGCTCCTTTAATATGGGACTCACTTATTCTAATAATATTATACAAAAGCACTTCGATTTATTT
Organism: Chitinophaga pinensis; assembly: GCA_945861965.1. Lineage (GTDB taxonomy): Bacteria > Bacteroidota > Bacteroidia > UKL13-3 > UKL13-3 > CAMAWM01. The sequence goes on from CAMAWM010000025.1 coordinate 30,332, forward strand.
AAAATTTTCGACTCTTTATTTTTTCTTTTATTCTTGCTATTTATTTTATTTGTTTGGTATTTAACCAATTGGAAGTATGCGGTAATAACATTATTGAATAGTTGGGCTGGATACTTAATGTTTGAATTGGCTTTTTTTTATATTAAGAGATTCTTTGACTTCTATTTGCTGTATTTTTTCTGGTGCAGAGGACTAATAATTGTTTATCTTGCATTTAAAATATGTAATTAATCTTTTCAAACCAACATATTAACTGGGTTCTCTAAAAAATGTTTTGACTGCTTTTAACCTTGAAAATGGAGAGATTAACACCTCTGAACTTAAAGCAGGGGCTTATTTTGTGCAAGTACATTTTGAAATTAACATTGTCAAATCAATAAAGACAATCAAACAATAAGTTATTCATCTATTGATATTTAATTTATTTTGGAATTGAAAAAGTTACTATTCATTTTAATTTGGTGTTGCATCATCTGCAAAGTGCAAGCCCAACTCATTGATAAAGTCTGGATTTATGGAGACAGTGGAGTACAGCGAGCTACACAATGTTATATAGATAGAATAGGAAATCGTTATCAAGTTATCCAATACGCTTCCAATTTTATTATTGACAGTAGTGGCTCCCCTATTACAATCCTTACGGATTCAAATAATTCTCAATATATAGCACCTCTCGCAATTATAAAGTTTGACACAGATGGAAAATATTTGTATCATATAAGACTACAGTCTTTTGGTTTTAGTTATGGAAACCTAGATATTAAATTTTCTTTTACCAATGAAATTATACTTTGTTTTTATTTCCCACAATACGATTCTATAGATTTAGTCGATTCAAGAGGCAGTTTATTTAAAAAGATCATACCTTCTTTTAATAGGTCTGTATCTGGGGGAACCAATAATGTTGCACTATTGGTATGCAAATTAAATT